>JAJXVS010000347.1 GCA_021782015.1 bacterium
GATGCCATTGAAGTGGATTTTACCCTCACCTATCCCGGCTGTCCCCTCGGGGAGCAAATTCAGGACGATATCGTAGACCGCCTCGCCCATGTTTTTCACGTGAGCGTTCGGACCAAGTTGGTTTTCGAGCCCGTCTGGACCCAGGCGCGGATGAGTGAAGAGGCTCGGGTGGGTATGGGCTACCCGATATAAAGGAGAGTTTATGACACACAGCTTGAACATACAGGGACTTGAGGCCGGCATCGAAGGCAAGCGCATTCTCGAGGGCCTCGATCTCGAGTTGAGGACTGGCGAGATCCACGCGCTGATGGGACCCAACGGCTCGGGGAAGAGCACCCTCGCGAACGTGCTCGCCGGGAATCCGGTGTACTCCGTGAGCGGCGGATCGGTGCGGCTCGACGGCGAGGATTTTCTCGCCCTTTCGGCCTCCGAGCGGGCCCTTCGCGGCCTCTTCCTCGCCTTCCAGTATCCGGTGGAAATTCCCGGCGTCACCGTCGGACGCTTTCTGAAGCGAGCCCTGGAGTTGCGCTCCGCCGAGGCGCGCTCCTCGGTGGGCGACTACGTGAAAAGCCTGCGGGACAGCATGTCGTTCATGGAGATGGATCAGGCCTTCATCAACCGCTATCTCAATCAGGGCTTTTCGGGCGGCGAGAAGAAGCGGATGGAGATCCTCCAAATGATGATGATCAAGCCGACCTTCGCCATCCTCGACGAGATCGACTCGGGCCTCGACATCGATGCCCTCAAGGTCGTGGCAAAGGGCGTCAATCGCTTGCGCGGAGAGGGCTTCGGGGCCCTCCTCGTCACCCACTACCAGCGCATCCTCGACGAGGTCGCCCCCGACTTCGTCCACGTCATGTATAAGGGGCGCATCGTCCTGTCGGGGGGCCCGGAGCTGGTGGGCGAACTCGAACGCCGCGGCTACGACTGGGTGGCCGAGCTCGCGGGCGACGGCGCAAAGGCGCCCACGGCTGCGCTCGAGGGCGAGCTCGCGCCGGCCTACGGGGGCGCGGCATGAAAGCGGAGGCCGATTTCGCCGCCCCCACGGAATACAAGCAGGGCTGGCATGACGTGGACACCTCCGTGTTTCGCACACGGAAGGGTTTGGACGAGGAGGTGGTGCGCGCGATTTCCGCGCAGAAGGGCGAGCCCGACTGGATGCTCCAGTTCAGGCTGCGCTCCCTGGCCGCCTTCGAAAGGAAGTCCATGCCGAACTGGGGCGCTGACCTGTCCGGCATCACCTTCGACGATCTGTATTACTACGCGCGACCCCAGGATGAAAGTGTTCGTAATTGGGAAGATGTTCCCGATTCGATCAAGAAGACCTTCGACCGGCTCGGCATTCCCGAGGCCGAGCGGAAGTTCCTCTCGGGCGTCGGCGCCCAATACGACTCCGAGGTCGTCTACCACAGCCTGAAGGAGGATCTCGCCAGGCAGGGCGTCATCTTCACCGATCCGGAGACTGCCGTGCGCGAGCATCCGGAAATCGTGCGGAAGTACTTCGGCACGGTCATCCCCTATCTCGACAATAAATTCGCCGCCCTCAACTCGGCCGTCTGGTCGGGCGGTTCCTTCGTCTACGTGCCCAAGGGCGTGCGGGTCGACATTCCCCTCCAGGCCTATTTTCGTATCAACTCAAAGAGTTTCGGACAATTCGAACGAACACTGATCATCGCCGACGAGGGGAGTTTCGTGCACTACATCGAGGGCTGCACGGCCCCCGTCTACGCCACGGAGTCGCTCCACTCGGCCGTCGTCGAGATCATAGCCCTGCCCGGCTCGCGGGTGCGTTATACGACCATTCAGAATTGGTCGAACGACGTGTACAACCTCGTGACCAAGCGCGCCGTGGCCCATCGCGACGCGGTGGTCGAATGGGTGGACGGCAACATCGGGTCGAAGCGAACGATGAAGTATCCGGCCATCTGGCTGATGGGGGAGGGGGCCCACGGCGAGGTTCTCTCGATAGCCCTGGCCGGCAAGGGCCAGGAGCAGGACACGGGGGCCAAGGTGATCCACGCGGCGAGCCACACCTCCTCCGTCGTGACCGCCAAATCGATCTCGAAGGACGGGGGAATCTCCAGTTATCGCGGCCTCGTAAAGGTGAAGGAGGGCCTCACAGACATCCGCTCGCGCGTGGTCTGCGACGCCCTCATCCTCGACGAAAAATCCACGAGCAACACCTATCCCACGATGGAGATCGAATCCGACGACGTGTCGATCGAGCATGAGGCTCGCGTGAGCCGCATCGGCGAAGACCAGCTCTTTTACCTCATGTCGAGGGGCTTCACCGAGGCCGAGGCTTCGCTGATGATCGTGGCGGGATTTCTCGACCCCCTGGTCAAGCAGCTGCCGATGGAGTACGCGGTCGAGCTAAACCGCCTCATCGAACTCGAGATGGAAGGAACGGTAGGATGATGGGCGAAATCATGAAAGACAATTGGTATGACATGATGAAGGCCCGGGCCCGCTCGCTGTTCGCCACTGGCCATTGGCCCCTCGTAACCGAGGAGGAGTGGAGGCGGAGCGACGTTTCCAAGTTGGGCCTCGATGCCTTTATCGGAGGCGCGGGGCGGGACTCGGCCGCCTTTTCCGCCAGCCTGCCTCCCGGAGCCCTGTCCGCGGGGGTTCGGCTGTCCCCCGCCCGGGATCTCTCGGCAGTCGGCCCCGAATCCTCTTCTGCGGCGGCCCTCCGGGCCCACATCGAGTCGAGCCTCGACCAGGGCGATCGCTTCGCGGCCTGGAATCTCGCCGAGGGGGAGGCCTGGGTCCTCGAGCTTCCGGAGGGTTTTGTCGCCACGGAACCAATTGTTGTGGATTGCGCAATTTCGGGGCGGGCAGCCCATCCCCGCCTCATGGTGGCGGCCGGCCCGGGCTCCCAAGCCGACATCGTCTATCGGCTGACGGCAAATGCCGGCGCGGCTACTGCCGGCGTGGCTACTGCCGGCGTGGCTACTGCCGTCGCGGCAAAGGTCGGCGTGGGCTCCGTCGGCGCCGCCCAACCCACGCTCCCCGGTCCGCGCCTCGTCAATTCCGTCGTCGGGCTTCGGCTCGGGGAAGGTGCAATTGTAAAATTCTTCGAGTCGAGGGAGTCGGACGACGAGGCCCTGTGGTTCGTCGAGGAAAAGGCCAGCCTTTCTCGCGATGCCCGCCTCCTTCATTTTACCGTCGACAGCTCTGGCCGCTTCGTGAAGTCCCGGGTCGAGTGCGCACTGGAGGGCTCAGGGGCCGACGCCGATCTCGACGGCATCTTCTACGGTTCGAGCGGCCGGCAGATCGACCTCCGCACCGTCCAGCGTCATGTGGCGCCCAGGGCGACGAGCCGGGCCCTTTACAAGGGAGCCCTCGATTGGGGCGGGCGTTCGGTTTTCCAGGGCCTCATCGAGGTCGCCAAGGAGGCCTCGGGCACCG
>JAJXVS010000068.1 GCA_021782015.1 bacterium
CTGGTCGAGGTAGGTTTGCATCTCCGCGGCCAAGGCCTCGCTCTTCATCTTGGCCCTTTCGAGGGCGGCCGTGAGGGAGGCCTCGTTCTTCGCAAAGGCCCGTACCCCTTTATGGAGGCCGATGGCGACGGCGAGCCAGAGGACGAAGGTGAAGATCGCAGCGGTCGGGGTCGGACTCGAATAGGGCTGGATGATATCGATCCGCGGCGAGAGCCCGATCCGCAGCGAGAGCCCCGCGAGCGAGAGGAGGGTGATCGAGAGGAAAGCCCCCGCCGAGACGAGAAGGGCGAAGAGACCATGGTTGATCCGCTTGTTCACCGAGCCGACGAGAATCGTGAAATAATGGCCGCCGATGGCGAAGGAAGAAGATTCCCCCGTAATCAGCACGACGAAGGACATCATCACGATATCGAAGGTCGTGGGGACATGGGTCCAGCGCGGCGCGACATCGATGAGGGAGATTATCGACCTGTTCAGGAAGAAGCACAGCAACCCGCGGAGGGTGAAAACCGATCCCGAGGCTCTAGAGGAACCGGCCCGAGGATGCTAGCATCGCGCGATGGACGGCAACACGATAGACACGGCGCAGGGCGCACGAACCTTTACCTACCCCCTCATCATCAGGGAATCCCACCTCGACACCTTCGGCCACGTCAACAACGCGACCTACCTCCAAATTTACGAGGAGGCGCGATGGGAGCTTGCCACGGAGCTCGGTTTCGGACTGGAAGAAGTGAGGGCCTCGGGGATTGGCATGGCCGTCCTCGAAGCGACGGTGCGATTCCTCAGGGAACTCAGGCTCAGGCAGCGAGTGGAGGTCAGGACCAGGCTCGGCGCTCTCAAGGGCAAGGTCTTCGTTTTCAAGCAGGCCATCGTCGACGAGGAAGGACTGGTCGCCAACGAGGCGGACTTCACCATGGCCCGATTCGACCTGGGGGCCAGGAAGATTCTGCCTCTTACGCCCGAATGGCTCGAGTTGCTCGGGCCTCCGGATGCGGCTGCGACCTGAGCGGTGGCGACTGGGCAGGCTTCGACTATGAATCTCTATCGAAGCATTCTCGGCGTGAGCGAGACGGCGTCGGACGAAGAGATCAAGACTGCCTATCGAAAACTATGCAAAGCCTACCATCCCGACCTCCGGGGCGCCGATCCCTTCGGCAAGGACGAGGCGGCGCGTCTCGGAGACGGCATAGCGAGGATGGCCGCCATTAACGAGGCCTACACCGCCCTCATCAAGACCAGGCCGAAGGACGGAGGGGAGAAAGCCGAGGCCGTGGAAAAGACGGCCTCGGAACTGACGCGATACAAAGACAGCGCCTATGCGTATTATCGCCGGGCGCGGCTCCTCTTTCTCCAGGTCAGGAACGCCTCGGCGAAGGAGGCCTTCGAGTTGTACCGCAGTGGGGGAAGCGCCACCCTCGACGCCTTTGAGCGCAATGTCCTGGAATCTATGTACTATTTCAATATTGTGTGCCAGGAATATTCCGACAGCTCCTGGTGCGAGGACTCCGTCGAAAAGCTTCGACTCCTCGAACGTGACCGTCAATTCGTCAGAAATATGAGAAACGGACGAGGATGATCCTGTCCCCCCCCTTCGGGAACTCCGCGCCGGACTACTATCGCTCGGCGGCGGGCCGGAGGCCAGGAGCGGGGGCGGGCCGGTAGATTTCCGGCGGGCTTTCTTGCTACCTTCGAGGTTCGGAGGCGTAAAATGGAGCTCAAGAAAATCGCGTCGTTCCAGGTCGACCATACGAGGCTCGACCGGGGTCTCTATATCTCCCGCGTCGACGGTGACGTGCGCACCTGGGATCTTCGGATGAAGAAGCCTAATGTCGGCGATGTCCTCGGAAACGGGGCCATCCACACGATCGAACACCTCGTGGCGACCTTCCTCCGTTCGGGCAAAAAATCAGACAGCATTATTTACTTCGGGCCGATGGGCTGCCGGACGGGCTGCTACCTCCTCACCCGCGGCCTCTCCGATGCCGAGGTAGGTTCCCTCCTGCGGGAGGCCTTCGCCTTCGTCGCCGGCTACGAGGGGCCGGTGCCGGGGGCCACGGCGGTCGAATGTGGCAATTATAAGGATCATGATCTTGCAGGGGCCCGGGCCGAGGCGAGGGCCTATCTGCCCGTCCTCGAGGGTTGGACGCCTGAGCTTGCCGTTTACGCCTGAGGCGGGGGCGTGGGCGCCCTAGGCCTGAGGCGGGGCGGCCTGGGCTTTTGACAGGGGCGGCCTGGGCTTTTGACAGGGGCGACCCAGGCTTTTGACGGGGGCGGGATTGCAGGGAGGCAGGGGTCGGCACCTCGGGCCCTGGGTTTTGAAACCGGGCTCGATGGGTGATTTTTTCCCATGCGCGGGCAATAGTGACCCTTTTCTGCGGAATTCCGCGATGAGCCTCGAATATCAAAAGTGAGCATTGCCAGTCTTAATTCATTGACGTATAACAGATTTCAAGCATCCGCCTTCCATCCATCCATTATAATTGTCAATTTTCAAAATTGTGGCACGGTATGTGCAGTATGAGAGGTGGAGGTACACCATGTATCACGGCATGTATGGTTTCGGTCAGGCCTTTGGGGGAAATGGCTATTTCGGCTTCCCCTGGTTTCATTTCGTCTTCGGTTTTCTGTTCCTTGCTCTTGTCGTTTTCGGAGTTGTCTACAGTATTCGCTCGATCAGAAGCGGGAAGACAGGGCTTTCCAACGGGAGCGATCCCCATGCGCGGGCCCTCGACATCGTGGTCGAGCGCTTCGCCCGCGGCGAAATCGACGCCGAGACCTTCCGCGCGATGAAGGCCGAGCTCGACAAGAAGTAGGCCCCCTCCCCGTCTTCGTGGAGGGCTCCTGGACCGCCTCCCGGTCGGCGGCCAGGCAAACCTGAATCGAGGGCGTCCTTGATTTCGAGGGTCCGGCGGGGAGGTTTTCAGCGAGGGTCAGAACACGAGGACCTTATCCGCGGCGATCGTGAGGTCGGTCAGGGTGTCGAGGTTGCTCCTGGTCGCCCCGGAAAGGAGTTCCTCCTGCTTCAGGCCCCGGGCATCCATGCAGGTACCGCAGAGGAGTACCCTGCCCCTGTTCGCGAGCAGAACCATGAGCATCTTTTCGAGATTGTAATAGCCGTTCGGCGTCTGCTGGCCGGCCTTGGCGGCACTGACCCCATCCCCCATCAGGAAGACGCTCACTTCGGCGCTCGCGTCCTTCTTGAGGATGTTGGTCGCGAGGCGAAGCCCGTTCCAGGTTCGTTCGGTGCCGTAGGCCGGGTCGTTCAGGATGAAAAGGTATTTCATGGTCGCTCCTTCTTCACAGCTCAAGGAGTATATGACCATTTCTATCCTCAAAAAAGTCTCGGGGAGGCCTTATACGCCAAACTCCTTCGGTAGTGATCTGAAACGACATGCTTCTCCGAAACGTAACTTCTCGATAGAATCCGCAAATGGCAATCACCCGAGTCCTCGATGCCCTCTCCGGCGGCAAGAAACGTTTTTCCCTTGAAGTGATCCCTCCCCTCCGTGGGGGAGACATGGACGCCATCATGCACGCGGTCGAGGCGACGATGCCCTGGCAGCCAGCCTTCGTAAGCGTCACCGACCACGCGCGAAGCCAGGCCTCCCTCGACTGCGAGGGCGAGAGCACCATCGTTCCGCGTCCGAGACCCGGAACCCTGGGCACCTCGGTGGCCATCCGCGATCGCTTCGGCATTACCACGGTTCCCCATCTCGTGGCCTTCGGTGCCGAGCGTCTCGCCATGGAAGACCTCCTCATCGACCTCCATTGGTCGGGTTTTCACGACCTCTTCGTCGTGAGGGGCGACGACGGCAGACCTCCCGCGACCGCCCGCCCTGATGCAAGCCGCGTCGATGCCACACGCTCCGACGCTGGCCGTGCCGAGGCCGCGGCCTGCGTCGATTCTCCTCCCCCATCCTATCCCGGCGCCGTCGACCTCCTTCGGCACATCGGCGATCTCAACGCCGGACGCTACTCCCCTCCCGTCCAGGGCACCCAGACATCCTTCGTCGTCGGAGTCGCCGGCTACCCCGAAAAGCACGTAGCCGCCCCGAGCTTCGAAGCCGATATGGACAGCCTTGCCGAAAAACTTCGCGCGGGCGCCTCCTTTATCATTTCCCAAATGGTGTTCGATGCCGGGCACTATCGGCGCTTCGTGGAGGAACTCAGGCGAAGGGGCTTTTCCACCCCTGTCATCCCCGGCCTCAAGCCGATTCTCCGCCATTCTTCTTTGGCCCTCATCCCCGCAAGTTTCTTCGTCGACATCCCCCTTCCCTTGGCCAAGGCGATGGAAGAGGCGCGAAGTCCCTCGGAGGAGCGACGGATCGGCACGGAATGGGCGGTGCGCATCGCCCACGATCTCCTCGACGCGGGGGCGCCCTGTATTCAATATTTCACTATGGGACGAGGAGATGCGCTCAAAGACATCCTTAAGGCCACCTTCGGCTGAGGAAAAAACCAGCCTGTTCAAGCCAGGGGACCGGTTGAAATGAAGTTCCCAACAAGCTTCGAGGAACTTCGGCCTTTGCATTATTGACTTTGACGATCTTCTAAGTTATATTTCTCCCAATGATAACGTCTCGCTCCCGCTATGGCCTCCTCCTCCTCATTGACCTCGTCGACCACGGGGAGGAGGGGCCCCTCGACATGGCCGGCATCGCCAGGCGCCAAAATATCCCCGAGGCCTATTTGGCCAAGCTCATCGCCCCGCTCAAGGCGGCGGGAATCATCGAAACGCTCCGGGGGCCACGGGGCGGCCTGTCCCTTGCGAAGCCGGCCCGTTCGACCAGCATGCTCGAGATCGTGGAGGCCCTCGAAGGCAGGTCGGGTTTCGGAACCGGCCGCGACGAAATGGAGAAGGCCGAGGCAGGGACCAAGGCCGCGAGGACCTGGCTCGCCTTCGACGCCGTCATCAAAAGGGAATTGGCCACTATCAGTCTCGAGGACGCCGCGGCCGAGGCGGCCCTCGAATACCACATCTGATCCGTCGCGCCGGGGCCGAGGCCGGCGCCACACAGAAGGAGATGCTATGAACTATGCGAATTCCGTGCTCGAGCTCGTGGGGAATACGCCTCTTGTGAAATTCCGCCACGATGAAGCGAGCCACCGCGCCACCATTCTGGCGAAGCTCGAATACCGAAACCCCTTTGGGAGCGTCAAGGACCGCATCGGCGTGGCCATGGTCGAGGAGGCCGAACGAGTGGGCCTCCTCAAGCCCGGTTCCACCATCGTCGAGCCGACGAGCGGCAACACGGGGGTGGCCCTCGCCGCCGTCGCCGCGGCCAAGGGCTATCGCATCGTCCTCACGATGCCCGAGACGATGAGTGTGGAGCGGAGGAAAATCCTCCTCGCCTATGGGGCTGAACTCGTTTTGACCGAAGGCGCCAAGGGCATGAAGGGGGCCATCGCCAAGGCCCAGGAGATCCTCGCTTCGACGCCCGGCGCCTTCATGCCGATGCAGTTCGAGAATCCCGCGAACCCGGCCATGCACCGCCGCACGACGGCCGAGGAGATTTGGCGCGATACCGAGGGCAAGATCGATATCCTCGTGTCGGGCGTCGGTACGGGAGGCACGATCAGCGGGGTCGCCGGTCTCCTCAAGGAAAGGAAGCCCTCGCTCAGGGCCGTCGCCGTGGAGCCCTCGGCCTCGGCCGTGCTTTCGGGGAGCCCTCCCGGTCCCCACAAGATTCAGGGAATCGGCGCCGGCTTCGTTCCCGCCGTCTTCGATCGAAGCCTGGTCGACGAGATCATTGTCGTCGGCCACGAGGATGCGGGAGCGACGGCGAGGGCCGCGGCGAGGGGAGAGGGGCTCCTCGTGGGCATTTCCGCCGGCGCCGCGCTCTGGGCCGCCCTAAAGGTGGCGCGTCGACCCGAAAACGAGGGGCGGCTCATCGTCGTCATCGTGCCCGACAATGGCGAGCGTTACCTTTCAACCTGGCTCTTCGAGGAGTCCTGAGGGGGTGGCCGGTCACGGGTCCATTTCCGCATCGCTCGGCCGTGCAAGGCGAGTGATTTTTCCGAAATCGGTGGACCTGCGGCCCCTCTCGGGCGAATATTCTTCGTATGGAATCGACAAGCCTCGTCGTCCTCGGCGCCGGAAAGCTCGGTCGCGTCTTCGTCCGACAGCTCGGCGAGTCGGTGGACTTTCATCGACGCCATCATCGGGCCGAGTACCGCATCGTCGCCTGGGCCGACTCGACGGCCGCCTTCGTCAATTCGAAGGGGCTTGCCTTCGAGGCTCTCTCGGCGATTTCCGCCCGCAAGGAGGCCGGCGCCTCCTTTGCTGAGCAGGGGGGCGACCGCTCGTCTTCAGCCCCAGGGGCGGAAGATGAGGCCACGGCCCGTGCCTTCGAGCTGCTCGGCGAAATCGGGGAATTGGCGAAGGGAGGCCCCCCGCCCCTCGTCATCGACCTCACCTCCTCGGCCAGGACCGGAGCTGTCCTCGAAGGGGCATTGGCGAGGGGTTTTTCGGCCGTGACGGCGAACAAGCTGCCCGTCGCGGGCGCCCAGAAACTCTTCGACAGCCTGACCTCCACCCCCCGCTTTCGCTACGAGGCCACTGTCGCCTCGGCCGTGCCTGTCATCGAGACCTGCCTCGGGCTCCTGCGGAACGGCGACCGCGTCGACGCCTTCACCGGAGCCCTGTCGGGGACGATCGGGCATCTCATGACGGGGCTCGAGGACGGAAAGCCCTTCTCGAAGCTGGTCACGACGGCCATGCAGCGAGGCTATACTGAAAGGGATCCCAGGGCCGATCTCGGCGGCGAGGATGTGGCCCGCAAGGCCCTCATTCTCGCCCGCACCCTCGGTCGCAAGCTCGAGTTCGCCGACGTGGCCCTCGAGCCCCTGGTGCCGACCAATCTCTCCCTCCTCGATGTGGAGGATTTCATCGCCGCCCTTCCGGGCCTCGACGCCAATTTCGCCCAGCGCGTCGCCCAGGCGCGGGCGGCAGGGAAGGCCCTGCGCTACGCCGCCGCCATGGATGAGGGCGGGGTCGCCGTCGGCCCGGTGGCCGTGCCGAAGGGGGGGGCCCTGGGCTCGCTTCGCGGCAGGGACAATCTCCTCGCGATATCCAGCAAGTACTACCCCGATCTGCCCCTTGTCCTTCAGGGCTCGGGCGATGGGATCGAAGCCGCGGCCTCGGCCGTCCAGGGCGACCTCATCGAACTCATTCTTTTCGAGACCTACCGCCGCGGTTGAGCCGCCCCGAGGATTCCCCGGCTTTTGAGGCGGCGAAAGAATCATCTACCGAAAGGACACCTGCCATGAGCGACGAGAGGCGCCCCCTGCCGTCCTATCTCGCCGGGGAACCGCCCCGGACAAGGGAGGAAGCGAAGGATTTCGAAACCGCCCTGGTGGCCCGCCATATCCATCGCAATTTCACCCGTCTCGACGGTGGCCTCACGGTCCGCGAGGCCGTCGAGGTGGTGCAGCGGGAACGTGACGAGTCGAAAATCCATTATTTTTACGTCGTCGACGACGAGGGTCGGCTCGAAGGGGTGATGCCGACGCGCCGTTTTCTCACGCGGAGCCCGGAGAGCCTCCTCCGCGATGTCTGCGTGCGCGACCCCATCGTCATCCCCGCCGAGTCGAGCCTGGCTGAGGCCGCGAAGGTCTTCGAGAACCGCCGCCTCCTGGCCCTTCCCGTCGTGGACAGGAGGGGAAGAATCATGGGGGTCCTCGATCTCCATGTCTTCGCGGAACGCGAAATCGACGTTTCGGACGCGGCCCTTCGCGAAGAGGCCTTCCAGACCATCGGCATCAGGGTGGGAGGCCTCATCGGCGCCGGCCCCCTCCGCGGTTTCCGCCTCCGCTTCCCCTGGCTCCTTTCGACCATCGCCGGCGGCCTTGTCTGCGTCGCCGTCTCCTCGGCCTTCACAAAAACCCTGGAAGCCAGCATCATCCTCGCACTCTTTCTTGCACCCATACTCGCCCTCGGGGAAAGCACGGCCATCCAGTCGATGACCCTCGCCCTCCAGCTCGTGAGCCACTCGGCCAAGGATGCCTCGAAGGCCCTCGCCGGGGTTCTCCGGGAGGCAGGCACGGGCATCCTCCTCGGCCTTGCGGCGGGAGCCATCCTTTCGGGCATCGAAATGCTCTGGAAGGGCATGGGGCCCGAGGGGCTGGCGATATTCGCGAGCATTGCGGCGGCCATGGCGATGGCGGCGATGGTGGGTTTCGGACTTCCCCTCCTCCTCTACCGCCTCAAGGTCAACCTGAAGGTGGCCTCCGGGCCCATCGTCCTGGCCGTGACCGATGTGGCGACTGTCCTCGCCTACCTTGGAACGGCGGCCCTCCTCGTGGCAGGCTAAGGGACCCGCCCCAAGCTCCGCGCCCCACCTTCCTCCGCGCCCCACCTTCCCCCGCACCCTACCCTTTCCCGCTCCGCGCCCCTCCCCGCGGCATCGCAAAAGCGACGTACATTCACACTTCCTTCACACGAAGCGCCTAGAGTCAAATCGCGGAAAAGACGACAGCTCTCTTCCGCGGGAGACGAAAGGTGAAGGAAAGCATCCTCCATATCGAGGGAATGACCTGTCGCTCATGCGAGAGGCGCATCGAGGCAGCACTTGGAAAGATCCCCGGCGTCGAATCGGTGAAGGCCAGCCAGGTGGGCGGACGGGCGAGCATCCGGCACGACGGCAGGGTCGCGGACGAGGCCCTCCGCGCGGCGGTCGAGAAGGCGGGCTATGTCGTCAAGGACAAGCCGAGCCGAGCCACGCCCATTGCCCTGGGCATCGGCGTCGTCCTCGCGGCGGTCTACCTCGTCGCCAACGGTCTTGGGCTCTTCAATAACTTCCCGATAGCCGATTCTTCCATCGGCTACGGCATGCTCATCGTCATCGGCCTCCTCACCTCGGTGCATTGCGTGGCCATGTGCGGCGGCCTCGTCATCTCGCAGAGCGTGAAGACAATTCCCTCCTCCCCGGCGGCCACGTCATCCCCGATTCTCGACAGGCTCCTCCCCGGTCTTCTGTACAATGGCGGACGCGTCATTTCGTACACGATCGTGGGGGCGATCGTCGGGGGCCTCGGCGCGGCCTTCAGTTTTTCCGAGACCACGAAGGGCGCCATCACCGCCCTCGCCGGCCTTTTCATGCTCTGGTTGGGTCTCAAAATGATGGGCATCCTCCCCGCCCTTCCCGAGGCCCCCGGACTCCTGCCCAAGGGCCTGAAACGGGGGATCGCGGCCGTCTCCTCCAGGCTGGGCGGCTCCCGCAGTGGTGTGGCGCGAGGCCCCTTCGTCGTCGGCATCCTCGGCGGTCTCATGCCCTGCGGCCCGCTCCAGACGATGCAGCTCTACGCCCTCGGCACGGGCTCCATCGCCGCGGGCGCCCTCTCGATGTTCCTGTTCTCGATCGGCACCGTGCCCCTCATGCTCCTTTTCGGGGCCGCAGCCACTGTCCTTCCCCGAAAATTCATGCCAATTATGATCAAGGCGAGCGCGGTCCTCGTCCTTTTCCTCGGCACCCTCACCCTCGGGCGGGCGGCGGCCCTCGCCGGCATTGCCCTACCCGACCCCTTCGGTTCCGGCAGCCTTTCGGGACTCCAGGCCAGCCTCGTGGCCTCGCCCCTGGCGCAGAACGCCGTCTATGCCTCTGGCCAGGGGGCGCCCGGGTCAGCGTCGGGCACGTCTGCTCCGGGAGGGTCAGGGCCTGGAGGATCGGCCCCGGGCGGCGGCCTCCAACTCCCCAACGCCGCTGGAGCCCCGGCCACAGAGGTGGCGGGCAATTCCGGCGACATTCCCCGCGCCACCATCCAGAACGGAATCCAAACCGTCGTGACCGTATTCGGCTCGAACAACTACATGCCCTTTTATGTTCAAGCCGGCATCCCCGTGCGCTGGATCATCAGGATCAAGGCCGAAGACATAACCGGTTGCAATAGGACCGTGGTCGTGCCTGCCTATCGCATCCGGAAGGATCTCAAGCCGGGCGACAACATTGTCGAATTCACGCCAACCAAGGCCGGTGTCGTGCCCTATTCCTGCTGGATGGGCATGATCAGGTCGGCCTTCGGCGTGGTCCCCGACCTTAGCAAGGTCAAGTCGAGCCTCGAAGGCCCCGCACAGGGCGGCGGACAGGGCGGAGGGGCCACGGCCTCGACCGCTTCCCTCAACCTGCCCTCGAGCGCCGGCGGGGAGGGCGCCCTCGCCGCCGCCAATTCCTCCCTGGCTTCGGCCGGCAACGGCGCGGCCTCGGGAAATGGTACTTCGGGAAATGGCACTGCGGGGGGGCCGACCGACCTCGCCGCCGCCCTCGCGATCCCCCAAGTCGGGGCGGCCGGCGGCCCGGCGGGAGCTGGGGCGGCAGGCGGCTGTTGCTGCGGAGGTGGTGCGGGGGCGGGAGCCTCGGGGGCAGGCCTCGACCTTTCCACCATCGGCATCCCCACGATCAGGAACGGCATACAGGAAATCACGATCAAGGTAGACGCGAACGGCTACAGACCCGCGGCCATCGTCTTGCAGAAGGGAATGAAGGCCATCATCCATTTCACGCCAGTCCAGCTCAGTGGATGCAATTCAGTCGTCTTCTTCCCCGAGCTGAATGGGGCCCTCGACCTGGCCCGCGGGCAGCTCACGACCCCCGAGATACCCGTGAGCGGCGACTTCACCTTCAACTGCTCCATGAACATGCTGCACGGCTATGTTAAGACAGTCGACGACCTGGCGAAGGTGAGGGTGGCCGACATTCGAAAGGAATTGGCCAGTTATCGGCCTGGCGCGCCCGGAGCCGACCAATATTGAGACTGGACCGCGGGGCCTGCGTCGCCGGCGGAAGCGGGGTTGGCGCCGGCGGCCGGGGGGTTGGCGCCGGCGGCTGTGGGTACGGGGTTGGCGCCGGCGGCCGGGGTGCCATCATCGGTGGCGGACGCGGGGCCGCGGCGATGCGGCGTCCTGGCCCCGGCAGAAGTCGGTAGGCGGCCTCGGGAGGGGCTTGCCTTCGCGGGGACACGTTGCTAGATTATTCGCTGGGCCCCTCCCCCTGGGGGGAGGGCAACCAACAAGGTTCCGGGTAGTGGGTGGAGGGCAATCATGGATCATTGCAGCAGGGACAGCCAAAGGGCCCTCGACCTCCTCAAGACGGCCCGGGGCCAAGTCGAGGCCATCATCCGCATGGTGGAAGGCGACAGGTACTGCATCGACGTTTCCAAGCAGGTGCACGCGGCCATGGCCCTCCTCAAGAAAGCCAACCTCATCATTCTGAAACAGCACATGGATACCTGCGTGAAAGACGCGATCGCGAACGACAAGGGCGCCGAGAAGATCGAGGAAATTTCCTCCATCCTCGAGAACTACCTCGGCTGAAGGGAATCGGGTTGGGGCGCCGCGAGGGGCCGCACAAAAGGAGACATCGATGGTAAAGGCTGCTCGCCTCAAGATAAACGGCATGACCTGCACGGCCTGCGCGGCCGCTTCGGAAAGGGCCGTGCGCAAACTGCCCGGCATCGCGGAGGCCTCGGTCAATTTCGCGACCGAGCGGCTCTCCGTGAGCTTCGAAGACGGTAATATCACAATTGAAAGCATCAAGGAGGCCGTCGCGAAGGCCGGCTACGAGGCCGTCGACGACCGCGACGAAAAGGAGATCACCATCCCCGTGGGGGGAATGACCTGCGCCGCCTGCTCCCGCGCCGTCGAAAAGGCACTCACGAAGGTTCCCGGCGTCATCGTCGCCTCGGTCAACCTGATGACCGAAAAGGCCGTGGTGCGCTACGACGCCGACTCCGCGCGGGTTTCCCAGCTCAAGCAGGCCATCGTAGAGGCCGGCTATGAGGCGAAGGCCGTCGAGGACGGGCAGACGGCCGCCCGGGCCGACGCGCACCGCGAGGAGAAGGAGCGGGAAATTCGTACTATGTGGACGAAGTTCGCCGTGTCGGCGGGCTTTTCGATCCCCCTCCTCTACGTCGCCATGGGTGCCATGCTCGGCTGGCCCCTGCCGGCCTTCGTCTCCCCGATGAAGCACCCCCTCGTCTACGCCTTGCTCGAACTCGCGCTGGTGGCCCCTGTCGTCGCCGCGGGCAACCGCTTCTACCGCGTCGGTTTCCGCACCATCCTCCACGGCGCCCCCAATATGGATTCGCTGATCGCCATGGGCACGACGGCCGCCATCGGCTGGAGCCTCGTGTCGATCGGGCGCATTTTCGCAGGCGACTCCAAGGCCGTCATGAGCCTCTGGTTCGAGACGGCCGGCATCATCATAACACTGATAATGCTCGGCAAGACCCTCGAGGCGGTGTCCAAGGGCCGCACCTCCGATTCCATAAAGAAACTCATGGGTCTCCGGCCCAAGACTGCCATCGTCGTCCAGGACGGGCGCGACATCGAGATGCCCATCGACGAGGTCGAACCCGGCGACATCCTCCGCGTCAGGCCCGGCGAGCGCATCCCCGTCGACGGCCTGGTGATCGAAGGCTCGACGGCCGTCGACGAATCGATGCTCACCGGCGAGTCGATGCCCGTGGAAAAGGCTCCGGGCGCCGAGCTGATCGGCGCCAGCGTCAACGGCACGGGCTCTGTGCTCTTCCGCGCGACCAAGGTCGGGGCCGACACCGTCCTGTCGCGCATCATCAAGCTCGTCGAGGACGCCCAGGGTTCGAAGGCGCCCATCGCGGAGACGGCCGACAAGGTCTCCGGCGTCTTCGTGCCGGTCGTGTTCGGCATCGCCCTCCTCGCGGCGGCCGCCTGGCTGATCGCGGGCCAGAGCCTCACCTTCGCGCTGACCGTCTTCGTCGCGGTCCTGACGATCGCCTGCCCCTGCGCCCTAGGCCTGGCGACGCCGACGGCCATCATGGTGGGCACGGGCAAGGGGGCCGAGCTCGGCGTCCTCGTCAAATCGGGCGTCGCCCTCGAAACCGCGGGCCGCATCGACACGGTCGTCTTCGACAAGACCGGCACGATCACGCGGGGGAAGCCCGAGTTGACCGACATTATCCCAATTGGAAATTACAGCGCCGATGAAATCCTCGCCCTCGCGGCCTCCGCCGAAAAGGGCTCCGAGCACCCCCTGGGCGCGGCCATCGTCGGGGCGGCCGAGGCGCGTGGCCTCGCGTTAAGCCCCGTTTCAGGCTTCGCTGCAGTTCCCGGCCATGGGATCGAGGCCTTCGTCGTCGGCGAAAGGAGAGGCGGCGCGACGGAGCAGGCGGTCGATTCCGGGCGTCGTTCCATCCTTTTTGGCAACCTCCGCCACCTCGCCTCGAAGGGCATCGCCGCCCCCGAGGCTGAGGCCGAGAGGCTCGGCCTGGCCGGCAAGACACCCATGTTCCTGGCCGTCGACGGCCAACTCGCTGGCATCGTCGCGGTGGCCGACGTGGTCAAGCCCACGAGCGCCGCGGCGATCGCGAGGCTCCGGGCCATGGGCATTGAGGTGGCGATGATCACGGGCGACAGTCGTCGCACGGCCGAGGCCATCGCAAAGGAAGTCGGCGTCGACCGGATCCTCGCCGAGGTCCTGCCCGGCGACAAGGCCGCCGAGGTCAAGAAGCTGCAGGCGGAGGGCCGGAAAGTCGCCATGGTGGGCGACGGCATCAACGACGCGCCCGCCCTCGCCCAGGCCGACGTCGGCATAGCCATCGGTTCGGGAACGGACATCGCGATGGAAAGCGCCGACATCGTCCTCATGCGGAGCGACCTCGACGAGGTGCCGACGGCGATCAAACTTTCGCGGGGCGTCATGCGCAACATCAAACAGAATCTCTTCTGGGCCTTCGGCTACAACGTTCTGGGCATTCCCGTCGCGGCCGGCATCCTCCACGCCTTCGGGGGCCCCCTCCTCAATCCCATGTTCGCGGCTGCCGCCATGTCGATGAGTTCGGTGTCGGTCGTCTCCAACGCGCTCCGCCTTAGGCGCTTCAAGCCATCATAGTCCCGATCCCTCGGGACTGAGTCCCGGCCACCCGAGGCCAGTCCCGGGTGGCCCCAATTTCATTCATCCGGATGGATTCCGGGAAGGAGCTAATTATGAAGAAGACGCTTTCTGTCGAGGGCATGACCTGCAATCATTGCGTCATGCACGTCACCAAGGCCCTCAAGGGAATTTCGGGCGTGACCTCCGCGGTGGTCGACCTGGCCTCGAAGAGCGCCGTGGTCGAGGGCGGGGCCCTCGACGACGCCGCCATGAAGGCCGCGGTGGCCGACGCCGGCTATGAGGTCGTCGCCATCGCGTAACGTGGATGATGGCGTCGCCATCGCTTAACCTGGCGAGCAATGGCGCAGCTATCTCGACCCAGGCCGATGCCCTATCGGCCTGGGTCTTTTTTTTCCGGCGATCCGTTTCAGCCCTATCTGAAGCACCTTGGCCCCCCGACTCTTGACGACAATTTATTCGCATGCTAAATATTCGCTTGCGAACCTAATGTCGCATTTTCAAGCACAGGCCGTTTTTTGGGGGAACCGATGCTTACAGGAGCCATTGTCATCATCAGCCTCGCCTTCGTCTTTTATACGACGGCCGTATGGTGGGAAAAGGGCGCGGGGATGCTCAGAGGCCGCCATATCCTCCTCTTCTGGCTTGGATTCGCCTGCGATAGCGTCGGCACAAGCCTTATGGCCAAGATCGCGGGCCAGTTCTTTCGCTTCGACTTCCATGGCATCACGGGTCTTCTCGCCATCGCCCTCATGCTCCTCCATGCCCTCTGGGGCACCCTCGTGCACGCGGGAAAGAAGGCCGAGCCCAAGCTGAGATTCCATGCCTTCAGCGTCTTCGTCTGGGCCCTCTGGCTCATACCCTATGTCTCGGGAATAATCTTCGGGATGTCGGGGGGAGGAGCCGGGAAATAGCCTTCGCGGCCGGAGGGGCCTCCGGAAAACCTACGCCTCGATCTCGAGCCGCTCGGGCCGCTCGGGCCCCTCGGCCTCCTCGCCCAGGACGAAGAAGGCCACGGCTTCCTTAAGGTGACCGGCTTGGCCCGTGAGGCCCTCGGCCGTGCTCGCCAGCTCCTCGGATACCGCGGCGTTCTGCTGCACCACCGCGTCGAGCTGGCTTACGCCCTTGGCGATCTGGTCGGCACCCGAGGCCTGTTCAGACGAGGCCGAGGCGATCTCCTGGAGGAGCTCGGCGACTTTTCTGATGTCAGGTACGAGGACCTCCAGTTGCTTGCCGGTTTCGGTCGCGACGACGACGCTGGATTTCGAAAGTTCGTTGATTTCCCCGGCCGCAGTCGCCGAGCGTTCGGCGAGTTTGCGGACCTCGCTGGCGACGACGGCAAATCCCTTTCCGGCCTCGCCGGCTCGGGCCGCCTCGATGGCCGCATTAAGGGCAAGGAGGTTGGTCTGCCGGGCGATTTCCTCGATGATGGAAATTTTGCCCGCGATTGTCCGCATGCTGCCGACGGTCTCGGCTACGGATTTGCCCGAGGCTTCTGCGCTCTGGGCAACCCTCCTGGCGAGGCTGTCGGCCGCGCCGCTGTTTTCCGCGTTCTGCCTGATCGTCGCGGCCAGCTGCTCTACCGAGGCGGAAAGCTCCTCGATGCTGGCCGCCTGCTCGCTGGCGCCCTGGGACAGGCTTTGGGCGCTGTCGCTGAGCTCGGCCGAACTCGAGGACACCCGGTCGGAAGACTGGCGAATCTCGCCCACCACGCTCTTGAAGCCAAGCCGCAGCGATTCGAGGGACCGGCCGAGCCCTCCGACTTCGTCGCCGCGCGAGGCGACCCTTTCCCTCTTCCCCCGATCGACCTTCGCGAGGCCGAGATCGCCACTTTCCAGTTCGGCCATCGCGAAGGAAACGAGCTCGACAGGCCGAGCGATCGAACGCGCGAGGAGAATGGCGAGGACGACGGCAAGAATTATACCAATTATGAGCAACCCTGAAAGCAGGGCGACGAGCGAATCGATGGTCCGATTGGCCTCCTTGGCCGTGATCGAAAGTGCCAGGGTCCATCCGGGGCTGTTCTGGATCCGCGACCAGTAGCAGACCATCTTCGAGCCGTCGGGCTTGGAATAGACGCCGCGGCCCTCGG
>JAJXVS010000069.1 GCA_021782015.1 bacterium
GCGGTCTCGGCGCCCCTTGGTTATACCTTTGGCCGCCTGGGCAATTTCATCAATGGCGAGCTGTGGGGAAAGGTCACCTCCTCGCCCATCGGCATGATCTTTCCCAATGCGGAACGATTTTCCGCCAAGGAAACCTGGGTACAGGACATCGCGGCCAAGGTGGGAATTCCCATTTCCTCGATGAACGACATGGTCAACCTGCCTCGCTACCCCTCCCAGCTATTCGAGGCGACCTTCGAGGGCTTGCTTCTTTGGGTGCTGCTCTGGGTCTTTGTGCGCAAACGCAAGATGTTTACGGGTTTCGCGTCGGCCGCCTACCTCACGGGCTACGGCGTCGCCCGTTTTGTCATCGAATATTTCCGCGAACCGGACAAGGGCGTCGATTGGGTTGTCGCCCTCGGCAATCCCAAGGCGCCTACCTGGACCTTCACGACCCCCTTCAATTTTTCCATGGGGCAGGTGCTTTCGTCCTTCATGATCCTTGCAGGCATCCTTTGGATGATCTATGGGGGAAGGCTCGCCACGGCCCTCGAGGCTCGGGCTGGGAAACGCGACGATGCGCAGGCCTCCTCGCAGGCCCAGGGAAAGACGGCAGCCAAGAACGCCGCCCGCAAGCGGAGGAAGAAGCTGGGCTGATGATGAAGCTGGGCTGACAAGAAGGGGCGGGCGGCCATATACCGAGGTCGCCGCGCCTCCAGGCATTCTGCCCGGGCATCGGCCATCCCCGCCGCGCCATGATGGCGCCCGGGCGTCGGTGATGCCGGCCGCGTTCGCATGGCGCCAGCCCGGCCGGCCCTCCCCCGGCCGGCCCTCCCCCGGCCGGCCCTCCCCCGGCGCTCAGAAAATGCCGAAGAGTCCCGATTTGCCGTTGAACGGGAGCCAGCGCCCCGATTTCGCGCCCTTGCCTTCGTCGAGGAGGGCGATGGCGAAGGCTGCGAGGGCCTCTGGCTTGCCGCCGCGGTCGGCGATGCCCCAGGCCTTCCAGGCGGCACCGCGCGCCCGATCGAAAAGGCCCTCACCGAAACCCCTGAAGGCCGAGCGCACAAAGGCCGGCCAGGCCGCCTCCCCCGGCGCGCGAGGAGTCTCGTCGAAGCCTTCGATCGAGACCGCGAGCAACTGCCCCGCCTTCACCGACTCGAATCGACGGATCATTTCGCGCGCGATCCAGACGGGACCGAGACTCGCCTCTTCCAGACCGGCTGCCAAAGATCCGGGAGCTCCGTCGAAAAGTGAAGGACCCTCGCCTTCGGGCTCGGAAACGATGACGAGGGCGTCGATCGGCCCCGCCGACGCGGCGTTGATGGCGAGGGCCCCCGCGGAGATATAGGAGGCGGGATTCCATCCGAGGATGATATCTCCCCCTTCCGAATCACCCGGCGATGCGGACGCGGACGAGCCGGCCCTGGGGCTCCCGGCTGCGCCCTGTTTCCGCGCCGAAATGACTCTCCAGCCCGCGTTGCGCGCCGCCTGGGCGATGGCGAGGGCCGCTGGTCCCTCGCCGGGAGCAATGATCATGTTCTTGGCCACGAAGGCGAGTGTACAACCTCTTCGGACTCCTTTGAAGCTGTCTTGTATTTTGAAGCTGTCACTTATCATGAACCGTCCTCCTTTGCCGGGGAAGGATCGAGGGTCGAAGGTGAGCGACCTTGGAGCGCGGCAGCCCGCATGCGCTGCGACGTGGTGGCACGCCTGGGCCGCGCCGCGGCCAGCCCGCGCCGCGCCGTGGTGGCATACCTTGGCGGTCGAGCCGTGGCGGGGTTCATATGGAACAAGGGCGGCCCGCCTGCTATTCTCCCAGCCGAGCGGGCTGCGGTGGAGCCCGAGTCTGCGATTGGAGCCGCGGCTCCCACTGGAAGGCACGATGAAGATAGCGCTGGCGCAAATCAATTCCGTCATCGGCGATTTTGACGGCAATGCCTCGAAAATTCTCGCCCGGGTTCGCGAAATCGCGGGGGACGGCCGGGCCGACCTCATCGTATTTCCCGAGCTCGCCCTCTGCGGTTATCCGCCCATGGACCTCCTCGACCAGGACGCCTTCGTGGCCGGCAGCCTCGAGGCCCTGCGGAGGCTCCAACGCGAGCTTCCACCCTCGCCGGCTGTCTCCCTCGGCTATGTCGATCGCAATCGTTCCGGGGCGGGACGCCCCCTCCGCAACGTGGCGGGCCTAATCCGGGACAATGCCCTCGTTTTTACGCAGGCCAAAACCCTTCTGCCTACCTATGACGTTTTCGACGAGGCTCGCTATTTCGAGCCGGCATCGGAGCGCCGACTCTTCGATCTCGACGGGACGAGGATCGGTTTCGCCATCTGCGAGGACATCTGGTGGGAAGCTCCTCCCATGCCCGGTCTCCACTACGCCATCGATCCGGTCAAAGAGCTTCTCGACGCGGGAGCCCAGGTCCTCGTCGTGCCCTCGGCCTCGCCCTTCGGCGCGGGCAAGCTCGCCATCAGGCAGAAGCTCGCGGCCACGGCCTCGAGGGAGGGCGGCATCCCTACCCTGTATTGCAACGCCGTCGGGGCCAACGATTCCCTGGTTTTCGACGGGCGATCCTTCGCCGTCGACGCTGGCGGTCGCATCGCCGCATCCCTCGGCTGGAAGGAGGGGGTCCTCTTCGTCGATACCGAAGAATTGGCCGCAATGGGTCCTTCCCGCCGCCTGGCCGACGCGGAGGGACAGGGCGTCGAGGCGGCGCCGACCGCCAGGGTGGGGTCGGCCCAATCCGCCGCAGCCGCTGAGCATCCGATGGCCGAAATCGAGGCGGCCCTCGTCATCGGCATCGGCGATTACATGTCCAAATGCGGTTTCAAGAAGGCCTGTCTCGGCCTGTCCGGAGGAATCGATTCGGCCCTTGTCGCCGTCCTGGCCGCCGAAGCCATCGGCAGCGAGAATCTGACCTGCATTTCCATGCCCTCGCGTTTCTCGAGCGAGGGTTCGGTCAGCGATTCCGTCGCCCTCTGCGATGCGATCGGCGCCCGCCTCGTGAGTCTTCCCATCGAAGCTCCCTTCGGCGCCTTCCTTGGCACGCTCGAAACGGAGTTCGCCGGCACTGCCTTCGGTCTGGCCGAGGAAAACCTGCAGGCGAGGATTCGAGGCGCCCTCCTTATGAGTTGGTCGAACAAATTCGACGCCCTCCTCCTCACGACCGGGAACAAGAGCGAATTGGCGACCGGTTACTGCACCCTCTACGGCGACATGTGCGGAGCCATCGCCCCCATCGGCGACCTTCTCAAGACGGAGGTCTACGAGCTTTCGCGCTTCATCAACGAGCGCACAGCGAAGGAGGGCCGTCGCCGCCCCATTCCCGAGGCGACGCTGAGCAAGCCTCCGAGCGCCGAACTCCGCCCCGATCAGACCGATCAGGACAGTCTTCCGCCCTACGAGATTCTCGACGCGATATTACGCCTTTATATCGTGGAGAATTTGGCCCACGACGAGATCGTCTCTCGGGGACATGATCCCGCCCTCGTAGCGCGCATCATCAAAATGGTCGCAAGGGCCGAATACAAACGACGGCAGTCGGCTCCCGTAATCAAGGTGTCGGCGCGTGCCTTCGGCACGGGCCGACGCATGCCCATCGCCCGTTCAATCCATGAAGCCGGAGGCTGAAAGGCCGCTGTGATGGCTGTGGCCCCAATTATGGCTGTGGTCGCCATAAATTCGCTTCTTGATTGAGACTTCCACTTTTCCAAGCTATACTGATGGATTAAAGCCATGCGTGCCCTCGATGTCCGTCTTGCCCCTTTCGCCCTCGTGCTTCTCTTCGCGGGCTGCGACGTGCCATCGACCCTTTTGACCAGCGAAGAACGTAATTCCATAATTACAATGGAATTATCTCAGCAGGGCCTGGGCTTGGCGTCTGGCGGTTCCGTTTCGGCAGGCAGCAGGCTCGATGTTGCGGTCGCGGCCTTGTCGGGGACGAAAAAACCCGACAGTCTCTCCTTCGATCTGGTCGATTCGAGCGGAACGAAGATCGCGGCGGTGGCCTACACGACTCCCTCGAGTTCCAGGGCCCTCGATCCCAGCGTCTCGACCGTTTCCGTTTCGAGCGTCGTCGGTTCACTGCCCGGATTCATCCTTCCTTCCTCGCTCCTTCCTGGATACTACGCCCTCAAATCGTCGATTTATGTCGGGAACTCCAATCCGCAGCAAGGCGAGTTCGATTTCTTCGTGCCCTCCGCGAACTACGAATTCGGCGGAGTCACCTTCAGTCCCTCGGTCCCCCGGGCGGGTTCGGGTATTTTGCTGACTGCCATGATCGTCAATTTATCGCCGGTGATCGCGAGTCAAGGCACGCAGCAATCCCAGGTCGTCACCACCCCTTCGTCAGCTTCCTCCTCCGGGGCGACTTCACAGGGTGCCGCGGCCTCCTCGAGTTCGACGACCTCCTCGAGTTCCGCGGCAGGCGCGGGCCTTTCCTCCACGGCGAATGCCGCGACGACCGCGGTTTCCGCTGGCGGTTCTCAGACTGTCGGCTCCGGTGCCGCGGCCACAAGCACCGCTGGAACCCTCCCCTCAGCCTCGAGCGCTCCGTCATCGAGCGCGCTGGGCGCCTCATCGACGGGCCAGGGCGCGACTTCACAGACGAGCCCCAACGGCCTGGCCTCGTCGGCCCCGACAGACGCTTCCGCAGCCGCGACGGGTCAAGGCGCGCAGGGCAGCGTTGCGGCCCCTCTCAACAGGGACATCGGTAGCGGATCGGGTCTCCCTTCGACATCGACGGTCCAGGCGGGAACGAGCTCCGCTTCAACAAGTCCATCGGCGACCTCCGCCGCAACCATGATTCCCGCCGCAACCACGACCTCCGCCTCGACGGCGACATCCGCGGCAACCGCGACAGCTTCAGCCTCCACAGGCGCCTCCTCGGCTTCCACCCTTTCCTCGACCGGCTCGACCGCAGTCGGCACGAACTCGACCGCGCAGACAAGCGGTACATCTGGCGCGCCGGGCACCTTGTCGACCAGCTCCTCGACTTCGACCGCCACCAACCCCGCAACTTCGACCAGCTCCGCGACAGCCACCAATGCCACTCCCTCGACCGCTACTTCCACCTCCTCGGGGACCGGCGCCACGATTTCGGCCGGCGCCACCATCACGACCGGCGCCACCACTACGACCGGCGCCACCACTACGACCGGTGCCACGGTCACGACGTCGCCCAGCGCGGCGGTCGGCATGACCCTCGCCGGAACGGTCTCCAATTCCACGGGGGCAAGCGGCAGCGGCCAAGCCTCCACCCTGACCGATAGCCGCGATCGTCTTTGGTTCCGCTGGACCCAAGCCTCTCAGGTAATCGCGGAAGGTCCGGCCTCGGCCGGCTTCGACAAAATCGTATGGCATGTCCCGAATCGCGAGGGCGCCTACTCTGTCCGCGTCGATTTTTACCCGGGCCCCCCATCCGGGAGCGGCTACTCGATTCCCTCGCCCTGGCACCAGACGATCTCATTTCTCGCCAGGTCAGCCCCGCCCGAACGTTTCAAAGACCCCTTCACGGTCTCTTCTCGTTTCCATTCTCTTTTCACCTTCGATGGGGCGATTGTCGATTCGGCGCCCTCCGGCTCCGGAAGATCGCCGGTCCTGACGGGAAATCCCTCGCTGGTCTCGATCGCCGAGGGCTATGGCGAGCGCTTCGACAGCGCCAATGGCTTTACGATGAATGGCCTGGGCTTCGCTCCCGCCAACCATGGCGGTCAGTTCTCGATCCTTATGAGGCTTTCGATCGAGGGCTCCTCAGGAACACTCCTGTCGCTGCCTGTCGATGGAGGGGGTCGGCTCGCCGTGGGCGTGGACAACGGCGCCCTCTGGCTCGAATACCCAGGCACAGCTCTTCCAAAGAGATATTACCCCGGCATTTCGCCGGGGAGGGGCCTTCACGACCTGATGCTGAGTTTCAGCCCCGACAAGGACGGGGTCGCGGTGCGGTGGTCTTTCGACGCGCAGGCGCGGAAGCAAACGCCGATTCCCGCTTTCAGCGCCAGCTTCGACCAGTTGGTCGTCGGAGGCGATTCTTCGGCGGCCGGCGTCTGGGACGCGCTTGGTCTGTGTTATGACGATGTCGGTGGACCGCCTCCCTTCCTGGCTGCGAGTCTGTTCAGGATTCATGGTGAAAGTATCAAGGCCGCCAGTGGTTTCGAGTCAGGCTTGGGAGGGGATTTCATCGCCTACGGGAAGGTGGTGGCCACGCCATTCTCCGTCCTCATGGACGCAGGGTCTGGCATCGGCTTCAGGGGCGACCTGGCCACCGACAAGGGCCTTACGATCGTCGTCTCGGCGCGCTCCGGTTCTTTTAGCCTTGACCTGAACCTTCCCGACGGCAGTCCGTTCCTCGTCATCGGCAGCGACGGATCGGTCCGCGACGCTTCGGGCCTTCTTCTCGCATCGCTCCGCGAGGAACCGAAGTTGTTCTCGATGACTCTTTCGAAGGGAGACAGGACGATCGAAATTCGCGGCCCGGGCGGCTCGGCGCAGGTCATCCGCCTGGATTTGCCGCCCCGGCTCAAGCCTTCGCTCACCAGCGCATCTTCCGCTGACCTCGCATCATATTGGATCGCCACGAATACCGACACCTAATCCGTATTCACGGTTTTGTTTTTCCATCGAAAACGAGTTAAACTAGGATTGCGAAAAACGAGGAGTGCATCGTGAGATTCGAGTTCCGGAAAAAAAAGATTCCCATTCTCCTGTTGTCGGCGATTTTGGCTTCTTCCCTAGCCTTGATCGGCTGCGCCTCGGCGCCGCCCCCGGCCGCGGCCTCCTCGCCGGAAAAGGACCGAGCCAAGGCCCTCGTCCAGGGTGGCCTCGACGCAGGGCAGGCAGGTCAGACGGCTCCCGCCGGGGCCGCCGCCCAGGCCGCGACCGGCGGCTCGGGCGCGACGGCGGACAACTCCGCCGCGGCCGCGCCTTCCGAGGCTCCCGCCGCGACGGCGGCCACCCCGGCGCCCCAGGGCCAGCTCTCGCCCGCCGAGGCGACCTTTCTCCAGAACTACCTCAATCGTCTCAATTACATGGTGTTTTACAACGACAAGGCACAGGTCGATCCCAAGTACGCCCGGATCGCCGTTTCCCAGGCCAATCGCTGGCTCATCGAGAAAATGGGCATCTCCGTCATCGACTTCGACCAGATCGTCAAGAACAAGCAGGACCAGGCCGCGGCCTGGCAGGCCGAGACGGGCGGATCGATCGACATCATCCAGTTCCTCGCGCAGAAGTTCAACGCCGATGTCTATGTCGAGCTGGACTTCTCGATCACCCAGGGCGGAAAGGACGGGGCCTACACCGCCTCCGCCCAGGGCTCGATGAAAATCTACGAAACATCGACGGCCACCCTTCTCGGGTCGATCGCCTTCTCGGGGCAGCCGGCCTTCAGCCCGAGTTCCCTCGACGCAGCCTCGTCCAACGCGATCGCGGCCGCTGTCTGGATGCTGATGCCCAAGGTCACGGAGCAGACGAAGGCCTTGTTGGCCAATTCTCTGCAGCGGGGCATCCGCTACGAGTTGATCCTGCAGAAGACGCCCGATTCGCGCGTGGTGTCGAATTTCAGGAGGGCCCTCGCCCATAGCGTCAGGGAGGTCGAACAGGTCTCCTATTCGCCCGGCGAAACCCGGCTCAACGTCTACGCCTTCCTGCCCGGCGACAAAATCGAAGACGCGGTCTATTCCGCCGCGACCCA
Organism: bacterium; assembly: GCA_021782015.1. GTDB lineage: Bacteria > Spirochaetota > Spirochaetia > Treponematales > Rectinemataceae > CAIJMU01. The sequence goes on from JAJXVS010000069.1 coordinate 7,668, forward strand.
GGCCGGGCTGCGCGACATCAACCTCGTCTACCAGCGAGGCCGATCCTATACCTTCGACACTGGCTCATGAGGCCGGCCCGTCAGGGCGGCCATAGAACGATGCTTCGGGGTGCTCCCCGTCGGCGGATCCAGCCTTGCAAGGCGGGCCGCAAGTTCCAGGAGGTTGTATGAAAAAGCTGTTTCTCGTCGCGGCCACCGTGTCGGCGCTGGTCATCGTCGCATCCTGCGCCTCGGCTCCGCCGCCCAAGCAGCCGGAGCTGGTCGTCAAGTCGCCCCCCTACGACATTCTGCAGACCAAGGGCACCCTCCTCGGGATGAACGATTCGCCGTCCTGGGTGATCGCCGACCTGCAAGGGGGCGAGAAGGCCGTCGAAAAACTTCCCGATTATCAGAAGGATTATGTGGTCGTGGTCGGAGTCACGGGCAAGGACCTCGAGGCCACCCAGATGGCCGCCGGACTCCTCGACGCGCAGACCCAGGTGGCGAATTACCTTTCGCGCCGCGTGAAAGAGACCTTCTCCGGCGCCCAGGTCGGCGACAAGGACAAGCTCGAAACCTATATGGAACGAGTTGTGAAGAGTGTGTCCGAGGTCCAGTTCTCCGGATTCCAGAAGGCCGCCGACTGGTGGGTGCAATTGCGATGGTACAAGGATCAGAACAAGAGGAAGATCGATCATGACGAATATCGGGTCTTCCAGCTCTATACGATCGACAAGGATGTGCTTCAGACCCAGTTCGACAAGATACTCGCCGACGCCGGCAAGACCGAGGCCCAGATGACACCCGACAAGCAAAAGGCCATGGACCTCGTCAACCAGGCGATGAAGAGCGGCTTCTGACCATGAAGCGAGGAGATTGGCGGAAATCGGCGGCTCTTTCGGCCGCTGTCCTGTTCGCGGTCATCGCGTTCGCCTCCTGCGCGAGCGCCCCGGGAAAGTCGGTGCCCCCGTGGGTCCTGTCGGTTCCGCAGGCCGACGCCACCACCACCTGGTTCACCGGTTCTTCTTCGGTGGCCGGCCGGGACGTGGCCATGGCGGACGAACAGGCGACCGCCGATCTCGTCGCATCCATCATGCGCTATATCGGAGCCAAGGTGACGGTGGACAGCACCGCCGTCGCCAAGGCGACCGTCGACAGCTATCAGACCGACATCACCCAATCGGTGAAGACCGCGGCCGACAACCGCGTCGCGGGTTTCAGCATCAAAGATCGTTATATTGCGTGGGATCCCAAGCTCGGCAGGAGCACGGTCTATATTCTCGCGGCCTATCGCACGGCCGACCTCGAAACGGAGAAGAAGCGGATAGCCGCGGCCTTCGCGGAAAGGACCGACGCGGTCGCCGTTCCGGAGGCGGAGGGCGACGCCTTCCGCGCCCAGGGACGCGACTGGGATGCCCTCGGGCGCTACGTCACGGCGGCCATCGCGGCTTCGGGTTCGGATATAACCAATGCCGATCTCAAGCTCAGGCGCAATCTCGACAAGGCCCTCGCATCCGTCGCGACCCTTCGCGTGTCGGTTACGCCGCCCGCGGGCTCCGCCTATGTCGGCTCGGCCTGGCCGGGGGCTTTTGTCATTCACGTCGAAAACGGGAGTTCGGGTCTCCCCGTGCCGGGGGCGGCCCTCTTCGTCAGCTATCCCCGCCTGCAGGGGCCACGCATCGGGCAACACACCGTGAGTTCCATCACCGACGCCGCCGGCTCAGCCTCCTTCCAGCCCCCGCCCCCCGATTTCGTGGGCAAGGGCACCTTTACCGTCGGGGTGGATTTTTCGGCCTGGACCAATCAACTCGACGGGCTTCCCGCTCAATGGAACGCCTCCACCTCAGCATTGCGCGAGGCCTTCGCGGCTGCCAAGACGGATCTCCGCGTCAGCGTGGGTTCCCGTGCGTCTGTCTATCCGATCGCCGTCTCCATTGTCGACGAGGGGCAGGATGGAAGGCCCGTCGCCAATCCGGGCACGGCCTCGGCCCTCATCGAAGCCTTGTCGCGTGCCGGCTTTAACGCCAGCGCTTTGAGCCTGGATCCTGCCCTGATCGCAGGCGGCGATGTCGGGGCGATCCGGGCTGCCGCCTCGTCACAGGGAACGACGGCCCCTCGCCTGGCCTATGGCGAGGCGAAGGTGCTGTCGAGCAGGCAGGATGGCGGAACCTGGATCGTGTCGGTCGGCGCGAGCGTCAAGGTGATCGAGCTCTCCGGCGGCCGCCTCCTTTGGTCTGGCGAACGGCAGGCTTCGGGTCTGGGCGGCGATGAGGCCACGGCCCTTCGGGCTGCCTTCCGGACCCTCGGTGCCACCACTATCGGAAAGGATCTCCTCGCGAACCTTCCCTGAGTGGCGGTTCCGCGAAGGGGCCTCGCGAGGGGGCCTCGCGAGGGGGCCTCGCGCCGAATCCGTCTGCCCGTCTTGAAGCGCCCTCGCCTCAAGGGCTATCGTTTGGCCGATGTCCCGCAGCTACCTCGATCCTCCCCTTCTCATCGCGGCCCTTGCCACCGTGCCCGGCACCTCGGCCCTGGCCGTCATCCGCGCCTCGGGCCCGGCGTGCATCGAGGGTTTCGCCCCCTGCTTCTCGCGCCCGGATGCACTTCTGGCCGCTCCGGGCCATAGCCTCGTGCATGGAAGCTTCCTCGATGTCGCGACCGGCGAGAAGATCGACGATGTGCTTGTAGCGGTCTTTCGGGCGCCCGCGAGTCCCACCGGGGAGGACCAGGTCGAGATTTCCTGCCATGGCTCCCCCGTGATCATCCGCCGCGTCCTGGCCGTCCTCGAAGCGGCCGGCTTTTCCACGGCCTTGCCCGGCGAGTTCACCTTTCGCGCCTTCGCGAACGGCAAGCAGGATCTCGTGGGCGCGGAAGCGATCGATGAACTCGTCTCGGCCCCCGGCGACGCGGCACGGGCCGAGGCCATCAAGCGCCTGGGCGGCGGTTTGTCTCGTCGCCTCGAAAAGGCCCGTTCGACGATGCTGGGTCTTCTCGCTGAGGCCGAGGTGCGTCTCGACTATGCCGAGGAGGACGGGTCGCCGGCCGATATTTTTCCGATCGAGCCGCTTCAGGCCTTTCGGGACGAGCTCGCGTCCCTGGCCGCCACCTGGTCGATCGGCCGCCTGCATCGGGAAGGGGCACGTGTCGTCATCGCCGGTTCGACCAACGTCGGTAAATCGAGCCTCTTCAACCTCTTGGTTCGCGAGGAGCGGGCCATCGTAAGCCCCGAACCCGGCACCACGAGGGACTGGATCGAGAGCGATTTCGAATTGGCGGGCCTTCCCCTCAGGCTGATCGACACAGCCGGCATTCGAGAGGGGCCGGGCCACATCGAGGCCCTCGGCATGGAGCGCAGCAGAACCTTGGCCGAAGGCGCCGACATTCTTCTCTGCCTCGCCGACGCCACCTCCGGACTCGGCTCGGGCGACGAGGAGTTTCTCCGCATGCGGCCCGATGCCATTCGCCTCTGGAACAAGGTGGATTCGGCGGCCGCCCTCCCGGCTCCCCCTGGATGGATCGCTTTTTCCGCCCTCGAAGGAAGGGGCCTCCCCGATCTCCTCTCGACCCTCGAGGGGAAGTTGCGCGAACTCGAAAGCCGGGCCCGGGGCTGGACCGAGGCCGCGCCGGACCCCCACGCCACCGACGAGAAGGGCCGCGCCGACGAGAAGGGCCGCGCCGCGGCTGACTTTGTCGTGGCGCGCCCGCGGCAAAAGAGCCTGCTCGATCGGGCCGTCGCCAGCCTCGACGAGGCGCTCGCGATCCTGGAGGCCTGGGGAGGAGGCTTTCCGTCGGACTCGCGGAGTACGGCGCCCGCCTTCCCCCTCGACGCCCTCGCCCTCGAGTTGCGTGATGCGGCCGACGCCCTGGGCGAACTGACCGGCGAAATCGCCTCACCCGAGGTGCTTGAGGCTATATTCTCAGGCTTCTGCCTCGGAAAATAGGAACTACCACATATGGATTACGAAGCGATCGTCGTTGGGGGGGGCCATGCCGGCATCGAGGCCGCCCTCGCCCTCGCGCGTCTCGGGCACCGGACCCTCATGATCACGCAGAACCCCGACGCGATCGGCCGGATGTCCTGCAACCCCGCGGTCGGGGGCCTGGGCAAGGGGAATCTCGTCAGGGAGATCGACGCCCTGGGCGGCGAGATGGGGCGCCTCATCGACGCCTCGATGATCCAGTTCCGCATGCTCAACAGCTCGCGCGGGGGGGCGGTGCAGGCTCCCAGGGCCCAGGCCGACAAGGCCCTCTATTCGAGCCTGGCCCGCAAGGCGATCGAGGGACAGGCCGGGCTCTCCATCCTCATGGACACGGTCACGGATCTGGTCGTCGGGGAGGACGGATCCATCGTCGCCGTCGTCACCGATCGTGGTTCGCGCATCGCCGCCCGGGCCGTGGTCCTCACGACGGGCACCTTCATGGAGGGCCGTATTTTCATCGGTTCCTGGTCAGCCAGCGCCGGTCGGCTGGGCGAGCCGGCGGCCGTCGGCCTGGGCGATGCCCTGCGGGGCAAGGGCTTCAAGGTGGGGCGCCTCAAGACGGGGACGCCGGCCCGCATCAAGAAGTCGAGCGTCGATTTCGATCTCGTCCAGCTCGACGAGGGCGACAGCCCTCCGCGGCCCTTTTCCTTTCTCGCCGATACCGTCGACCGGCCATCCCTTCCCTGTTGGATAGCCTACACCACCGAGGCCACCCACGAGTGCATACGGCGCAATCTCGGGAGCTCGCCCCTTTTCGGCGGCAAGATCGTCGGGAGGGGGCCCCGCTACTGTCCTTCCATCGAAGACAAGGTCGTCCGCTTTCCCGATCGCGACCGCCACCAGATCTTCATCGAGCCCGAAGGACCCTCCACCGACGAACTGTACCTCAACGGCCTGTCGACCTCGCTGCCCGAGGAGGTCCAGCTCGGGTTCATACGGACCCTCCGCGGACTCGAAAAGGCCGAATTGGTACGACCTGGCTACGCGGTGGAGTACGACTATCTCGATCCCCGCGAGCTCTCCGCTTCCCTCGAGTCGAAGCGGATCGCCGGTCTCTTCGTGGCGGGGCAGACCAACGGCACCTCGGGCTACGAGGAGGCCGCGGCCCAGGGCCTCCTCGCGGGCATCAACGCGGCCCTCCGCCTCGAAGGCGCGGCACCCCTCGTCCTCGGGCGAGGCGAGGCCTATATCGGCGTCCTCGTCGACGATATCACCAGCCTTGGCGCGGACGAGCCCTATCGCATGTTCACGAGCCGGGCCGAGCGCCGCATCGCGCTCCGGCACGACACGGCCGACAGGCGCCTCACGCCCAAGGGCCGGGAGCTCGGTCTCGTGGACGATGTCCGGTGGGAGCGCTTTCTCGAAAGGAGCGATGGCATCGAGTCGGTGATCGCCCTCCTCAAGGCCCGCAAGATCAGGGGCGCCGATGCCGCCGTCGATCCCGCATTCCTCCCCCACGTCGGCGAAAGTTTCGCCCTCGCGCTGAGGGATCCCCGCATTTCCCTCAAGAGCGAAAGCGAGGCAGCCAAGTTGCCGGAAAATCTGCATGCCGACTGGATCGAGACGGCCGAACTCGACATTCGTTACGAAGGCTACGTGGAAAAGGAAGAGCGACTCGCCGCGAGGCTCGCCGGCTCGGATCGACTCCGCATCCCCGCGGACTTCGATTACACGGCAGTGCCCGGGCTCTCCACCGAATCGCGGGAAAAGCTGGCCGTGGCCCGACCGCTCACCCTCGGACAGCTTTCACGCCTGCCCGGGGTGCGATCCGCGGATGCGGCCCTTGTTCTCGTGTGGCTTTCGCGGAGTCCGTCGAACAGGGCCCCGCTCGACAGTTGAAGGGCCCCGGTCAGCCCCTCCCGTTTCGGCAGCCGGGACCTTCCACGGCCCTTGTCCGCAATGGGCTTATTTCGGCGTGACGCCCACCAGGCCCGCAAGGTCCTCGCGCGCCCGGTCGAGGGCTGTCTGGTACTGTTCCCTCACCGCGCCGACATTCTGCTTGTAGAAGGCGGCGAATTCCTGGTCCATCATCGGATCGAGGCGGACATCCTGTCCGAGGCGGGCGGCCATCGCCTTTTCCTTCTCCCGGAGTTTTGGGGCCCATTGCTGCCGAATGACCTGATCGACGTTGCGCATGTCTTCGAGATATTTGTGGAGGAATGCGTCAAGTTGCTGAAAGAGGGATTGCACGCGCTTTTCGGCCAGGGCCCCGCCCAGCATTCCGCCTTCGCTCGCGATCGCGGCATAGGCGGCGGCTATCGAGGCGAGCTTTTCGAGACCCGCGTCGTTCGTCGGCAACTGGATCTGGGCCGATAGACTCTCGTGCATGCCCGTCTTTACGAAATTGCGCTTGTCCTTGGCGTATCCATCGAGCTTTTTTCTGAGATCGATGGAAGCTGGGTCGTCGAGGTAGCGAGCCGCGCTCCGCTTCCCTTCCTGCCTGAGCTCGGTCGCCTCAAGCGCAGCCGGGTCCACCTGAAGATCCTTCGTCCGCTCGAGGGCCAATTCGAGGGCGCTTCGTATTTGGGCCATTCAATTCCTCCTGGGTTAGGGTTCCCTGTCCGGCAGATCCTGGGCGAAGGCGAAGGCCTTGTCGATAATGCTCACGAGTATCACGGCTGCAACGAGGATTTCGAGGGTGCTCACCGCCTTGGCGATGCCGAAGGGGTAGAAAAGCAACTCGAGGAGCAGTCCCGAATAGAGCACCATGATCGAGGCGATGGCCGCCTTCCCGAGGAAGGTGGTCCTCGGTTTGACCCTCCCTCGAACGAGGAAGATGATCGCCATGAACACGGCCTGCTCGGAAAGCCTTCCGACCACGAGCCAGAAGAACCAGCCCTGTATGAACCTGAAATAGAAAAATACTACCGTAAGGACGACGAGGACCAGATAGTCGCTCGCCGAATCCATCATTTTCCCGATTTTCGTCACCTGGCCGCGGGTCCTGGAGGTCCAGCCGTCGAGAAAATCGCTGGCGAATACGAGGCCCATGAAAACGAGGAGAGGAACGCGAATCGCATAATCCCTCGAGGCGATGACGAGAAAAAGGAGGGTCGGAAGGCTGCTGACGCGAAACAAGGTGATCTTGTTGGCCAAGTTCACGGTGAGGAGGGGCGCTCCGGACTCGACCAGCGCAAAATCGCCCTTGAACAGTCTGAGGAGAAGGAAGAGGGCTATATGGAAGCCGATGGTCAATGCTCCAAAAGGCCTGGAATAACGCCAGAAAAAGCCGCTGCCAAGGGAAAAAGCGGTGAAGACCGCCACCTGCAGCGCGAGATAGGCGACACTGACCCGGAGGATGCTCCTGTCGAGGCTGTCATGCATTTCTGTCCCCCGCATCACTGCTTGTCATGGCCTTCATCAGCCGATCGGCAATCGTTCGAGCCCATTTGTACAGGGCAAAAAGTGTACAACTTGACACCCGCGATGTCAAATCCCATACTCTCGCGATGAGCCACGCCGACCGGCTGACCGCAAGCCGCCTAGTTCTCGCGCCCATTTTTTTCTGCATCTTCATGTGGGGAGAGGCTGTCGGCATTCCTGCCATGCTCGTGGCGATCATCCTGGTAATCCTCTTCATTGTCATCGAATTGAGCGACCTGTTCGACGGCCTCGTCGCGCGAAACTCGGGGACGGTCAGTTCCTTCGGCAAGCTCTTCGATCCCTTCGCCGACGTCTTTGCGCGCATCACCTATTTCGTCTGTTTCGCCTGGGCCGGCATCATGCCCCTCTGGGTCCTGCTTTTGATTCTCTACCGCGAGTTCGGGATCCTTTTTCTCAGGATGATGCTCGCCCAGCGCGGGGTGGCCATGGCCGCTCGCTCCGGAGGCAAGGCCAAGGCCGTCGTCTATATGACGGCCGGTGCCCTTTCCCTCCTTTATTGGTGCCTGCCCAAGGTCGGCGTTCCGACCGGAGCCTTTGATCCCCTGGCGCGTGGGATCATCCTGGTCGTTTACCTGGTCGCGGCCATCCTGTCCGTGGCGTCTTTCATAGATTACTGGATTCAATTCCGCAAACTTGTTCCGTCCAGCTCCCCTCGATGAGGATACTGCCGAATTCCGGGCCGCACCGCTTGACCAGTCAGGCTTCTGCGGCTAATGTTCGGCCCCGCACTTCGAGAGGCGCCGCGACCAGCTGAATGGCGGTTGGCCAAAGCGGAAAAATCAAAAAAGCGTCCAGCCTTCTTGACGAGGTCGAAAGATTGCTGGTAGATTGAGCGGGTTCGCCTGTTGGGCCGAGAGGCAGACGAGCGGACAGTTTCGCGGAAGCAGCGAGACGTCAAGTGAAAAAGA
>JAJXVS010000348.1 GCA_021782015.1 bacterium
TCTTTCCGAATGTCTGGGAAAACTACATCAACGAGAAACTCCGGATTGCCGCGGCCTTCGCACCCGTCGACGAGGAGCATACGATCGTCTATCTCCGATTCTGCCAGTCTTTCTTGCGGCTGCCCCTCCTCCGCTCCCTCGTGCATCTGTCGGGGAACCGGATGAATCTTGTCATCGCCCACCAGGACCGGCGCGTCGTCGAGACGCAGGTGCCGAAGGTCCACGGCCGAAAGGCCGCGGCCGGCGCCCAGGACAGCGGGGCCGTCGAGCTTCTCTTTCCCGGCGACCGGGCGATCATGGAATACCGCAAGATGCGCATCGAGGCGATGGAGAAAACGAAGGGCTAGGAGGCCGCCGTGGCCTCGGGCAGAGTACTGCCGGCCCTACAGCGGCCGAGGGCCCCACCAATTGGCTGCGGGCCTCAGCTCGCGGGCGTCCCCTTGAAGGCCTTGAGCACGGTGTCGAGGTTGCGCTCGATCTCATGGAGCTCCGCGTCGGCAAGCGACTCGAAGGCCTTCGAAAAACAGGTGTCCATGGTCTGCTTGGCGAAGAGGGCCTTTTCTGAACCCTTGGCGGCCAGATGGACATAAATGACGCGGCGGTCCTCCTCGGAGCGTACGCGCTCGACAATGCCGGCCGCCTCGAGCCGATCGATGATGCCCGCGACAGTCGAGGGGCTGGCGTTCATCTCGGCGCAAATTTGGCTCATGGTGAGCGAACCGGCGTGGGCCACAAGGCGGATGGCGGTGATTTGCGGCATCGTCAGGCCGCTCGACGAGAGGGCCTCGGCGATACGGGCGTTGGCGAGGGAATTGATTTCCCGAACGCGTAGGGCGATGCGAAAGGATTGGCGGTCGCGGGGGCTCAGGTTCGCATCGGGGGGACCGTCGGGATGGGCCTCGCCGGTGGTCGCAGGATGACCCATGGGAATGCCACCGGGATGACCCATCGGAATGCCACCAGGATGCCCCGTGGGAATGCCACCAGGGTGACCGACCGGGAGGCCTTCGGCCGATTTCTTGCCCGACTCATCGTTTCGCATACGAGTTGAGATACTCGCAATGCCCTCCCCTGTCAAGTTCGCTCCATCTTGACCTTGCTTTCGGCTCCGTGAGATACCCCCCCTATGTCCATCGTGAAAAAAGGTTTCGGTCCTATTTACTCGATGCTCTTTGCGATCTTCGTCCTCTTTGGTACCTCGATGACCATCGTCGGGGCTATTTTGCCACGCATCTTTACCGACTTCGGCTGGACCTATGTCGAGGCGGGAATTTTGCTCGCTTCCGGCGCCATAGGGATGTTTGTCGCCACCTTTTTGGGCGGCCGTTTCCTCCACCTCCTCGGCATCAAGGCCCTTTTGGTGCTTGGGGTCGCCCTGCAGGCGATGGGCCTCGCCTTCTTCGGCAGCACCTCATCCCTTGCCGTCAACATTTTTCTGTACGCCGCCATCGGGCTGGGCCAAGGATGCATCGAGGTGGGTACCGATTGGTCGGTCGTGCGCATGAGTCCGGAAAAGGACGGCCGGGCGATGAACCTCGCCCATGGCGCCTTTTCGATCGGCGCCGTCGTCGGCCCCCTTTTGATGGCGGTGGTTCTCGCCTCCGGCCTCGCCTGGAATCTCACCTTCAAGATCGTTGCCATCGTGTATGGCCTCATTCTTGTCGCCCTCCTCGCCCTGCCGCTTGGACGCCTGGGCCGGGAAGAGGGAGGCGAAGGCGCGAGGCTTGGCGGATTGGCCGCGAATCCAGCCTGGTGGCTCGGCTTTCTCCTTCTCTTCGTCTATGTCGGCGCCGAGTTGGGCATCACGAATTGGAGCGCCGAGTTCTTCGTAAAGATTTTTGGAAGCAGTGCCGAGTTGGGCGCCCTGACGGTGTCCCTCTTCTGGTTTGGTCTCGTCGCCGGACGCCTCGGCTTTCCCCTCATTCTCCCCCGCGCGAGGACCGAGCGACTCCTCATCGTCCTGGCGATCTTCTTCGCCATTTCGGTCGGCCTCATGCTTGCCTCGGGCGTCGCGGGGAAGGCCGCCCTCCCCCTCGGACTCGTGGCTGTCGCCTTCGCCGGCCTCGGCGCATCCTGCATCTATCCTTCGGCCATCACCCTCGTAGGAGCCGCCTTCCCCGCCGGCCAGTCGACGGCCATCGGTTTCGCGGCCACCGGAGGCGGCATCGGCGCCTTCGTTTTCCCCTTCGCGATGTCGGCCATTTCGGGGGGAGTGGGCCTCGTGGCCGGCTTCGCCTTCTACGCCGGACTCACCATCCTTACCGCGGCCGCAGCGGCGGGGCTGGCAGCGGTGACGCGGAGACCGGCCAAATAGGCAAAGTCTGCGAACATTGAGGGGGCAGCGCCGCGATTCACAGAAAGCCCCCATCGAAACATAAGAATGACAGTATGAATTCCCCTGCTGCAGCTGCGAATATTCCCACGTTTCTGAAGGGCAGAAAATTGAAATCGGGCAACCAATGATTGGAAGTTTAGCGCAAGATTTTTTTATCCGCTGTGACCGAATTCGACATCGGAAGATGCTTTCTGTAGGCAAGGGAGATCCTTGTGAGAAAATCAGAAAGCGATTCTCGGACAATTATCCGGAAAGGCGGGTTCTTTCAAACTTTGGAAGGACCCGAGTTTGCCCCACCTTTAGGCGAATTGCTTCGTCAATTAGAAGCACATGAAGGAATCCAGCCTAACGGAGAGCAGCGATACCTTGGGCAGCCCCATGACGGCCTTCACGCACCTATGGATTGTAAGAATTTGCTCGGATTCGAAGCCTACCATGGTTTGCTCGAAAATCTGCAAGCTCGCCGATATGAAGTCGAGATAATATTTAGCGGTGGCCGGAGGATGTTGGGCTTATGAGAACTGACAGACTCCTCGATCACTACGAAAAATGTTTCGCTATTATTCGGGAACTCGAGCAATCAACGCGACGCTGATAGCTGATCGGAAAAAGTATTGCTTTTCGCTATAATGCCACCGATAACCAGCGGCTTGGCGATTCGATAAACCACGAACAGTCTCAGATAGAACTAGCAATTTGGATGAAAACAAAAGGAGCCAGAGAGTGAACCTGATAATGATTGGTGGCCGAGGAGCTGCCTGCGCGACATTACCAGCTATTTCTACTGTTTCAACTCTCCATGTAGTTGGTAGCAACTTAGACAACCTGCTTCTCTGGCGTCGCAATTTCATACTGCGGAAGGTTGATGTGGCATGCCATCTGCTAGAGCCTGGGCACCAATACGATTTAGCATTCAGTGAAGAGAAAGGCATCAATTTTATCAATCTTGAAGATTGTGCAGCAATCCTGCTTCACCCCGGGATCAACCTCATCGTGGCGGGTCTTGGCGGCAACACGGGAACCAGAATTGTCCGTGAACTAAGCAGAGCA
>JAJXVS010000070.1 GCA_021782015.1 bacterium
ATGTGACCTTTCGGATTTGGGAGGGGGGCTGTTTGTCGGCCATGACAGGCGGATGGTAGAGGGGGAGGGAAGCACTGTCAATCGATCGAAAGGTTAAACAGTCTCAAAGCTGCGACGGAATTGACAGCAAACCTGTTGGCGGGCTACTTTCCCTGAGTCGCCAAGATCCTTTGCCCCTGGCCGCGGAATCTTCGGGTCGACATATGAGGAGAGACGATTGTGTGGCAATCGTCCCGTCATCAAGGATGAATACCTTGGTTTTCATTCTTGATGACGATGGCCCAGTAGCTCAGGTGGATAGAGCGACTGCCTCCTAAGCAGTAGGTCGTGCGTTCGAGTCGCGCCTGGGTCATTATGGTGTAAGGAATTACAAAACCTGAAGTTGTGAATGAATCGTGTGGCGTTGCCACAATAGCAAAAAGAGAAAGAATATCCTGCGCCTGGAACCAGCCTCGGCCCGACCACCGCGCTTGGCTATCGGCTTGCAAACCCCCTCGCTTGGCTTTCAGCTAGCCGACCGCCGCCCTTGGCTATCAGTTTGCCGGTCTCTGCCCTGTTCGATCCATCCAGCAAAGCCGAGTTCCACCTCCCGCCAGCTTCGCCATAGTCCTCGCAACCTTACTTCCTGCCCTCCTTGCCACAGCCCTCGCAACCTTGTCGGCGAACCCTATTGAGCGGTTTTCGGGCCCTAAATACCGATATAAAAATACCGATCTATCTAGTTTCAATTTCACGGTACGATACAAATTGTGGTAAACGGCGGCGATAAACCGGTTCAATTCGCGGCCTCGATAATTCCTTTCTTGACGGCTGCCCGTCGGCACCCTAAAGTAACCAATCAAATCCACGAAATGGGTCATGACGAGATTTTCACCTTTCGTGGTTCGTCTAGTTTTTGGCCGGCCTCGCGGGAGCGGACCGACTTCGAATCGATGAGTGCTTTGCCAGGAGGATTGGGGCACGAAAGAGACCTGCCATCTCCGATCAAGCCCGGACGCCGATGCGGCCGGCCGATTATCTGACGCAGAACCTACGGAGGAATTTCCATGCGAAGAGCAACATTGCTGCTCGTGTCGATTCTCGCGGTCGCCGGCCTTATGCTCACCAGCTGCGGTCCGGCCGCCCCCAAGGTGATCAAGATCGCCACCCAGAGTCCCCTTTCAGGCGGCATGTCCGCCGTCGGCACCGATATCAAGAACGGAGCCCAGCTCGCCCTCGAGCAGCTCTCCGATCCCCTGACCAAGCTCGGGTTCAAGGTTGAGCTCGCCCCCTTCGATGATCAGGGCAATCCCGACACCGGCGTCGCCAATGCCAAGAGCATCGTCGCCGATCCGGCCATTCTCGCGGTCGTGGGCCACTACAACTCCGGCGTCGAGATTCCCGCTTCCGAGGAATACCACGCTGCCGGCCTCGTGAACATTTCCCCCGCGAACACAAACCCCAAGGTTACCGATCGCGGTTATGCCGAAATCGACCGCATTTGCGGCCGTGACGATGTCCAGGGCGCTGTCGGCGCCCAGTTCGCCGCTTCCAAGGGCATCAAGACGGCCTATGTCCTCCAGGACAAGACCGCCTACGGACAGGGCATTGCCGAATACTTCAAACGCCAGGCAGAGCAGCTCGGCATCAAGGTTCTCGGCTTCGAAGGCACCGAGGAGAAGGCGAACTTCGACTCCATCCTTTCCCCGATCATCCGCGCCAAGCCCGACGCCATCTACTTCGGCGGCATGTTCGACCAGGCTGCCGTCCTCTTCAAGCAGGCTCGCGAGAAGGGCTACATGGGCATGTTCCTCTCCGACGACGGCTTCGACGCTTCCGATGCCGCGAAAATCGGCGGCGACACCCTCCTCAAGGGAGCCGGCACCTATTATTCCACGGTCTCCGGTCCCGCTTCCGTCTATCCCGGCACCGCGAAATTCATAGCCGATTTCAAGGCCAAGTTTGGCGCCGAGCCCCAGCCCTTCGCCGCCCAGTCCTACGACTGCACCGCCATCGCCCTCAAGGCGATCGAGACTGCCGCCATCGCCGCCGGCAAGAAGATTCCCGCCCGCGCCGATGTTTCCGCCGCCGTTCGCAACATCAAGGATTTCCAGGGCATCACCGGCACCATCAACTTCAATTCAAAGGGTGACCTCACCAAGGCCAAGTACTTCATCATCCAGGTGTCTTCCGCCGATCCGACCCAGTGGTCGAACAACAAGATCGCGCAGACCCTCGATATCGAACCCCCGCAATAAGTGTCCAGGAGGACGAAGGCTCACCTTCGTCCTCTTTTTTGGGGAAACTGGAACGTCCGGCCCGAGGGGTTGCGACGCTCCAGTTCCGCAACGGGAAGGGGAGCTGTCGCGCCCCTTGCCGCTGCGATTCCATAATCGTCGTCAGGCGCCCTCGCCTCAAGCGCAGTGCGTGCCAAACTCAAACTTGAACACGGAGGCTTCATGCGCAAGATATTGGGTTCAGAGGCCCTGAGGGAAATCCTCCTGCCCCTGGGAAGAATGGCGGTATTCGTGGTCGGGGCGGGCGCACTGTTCTCGGCCGTCATGATAGTGCTGGCTTTCCTTTCGCAGGGTTCGGGAGCCGACAAACTCCTTCAGAATACGCAACAGATAGGCATAGTTGGGTATACTCTCCAGAGTCTCCCTCAGGTCCTCATCGACGGCGTCACCCTCGGCTTCGTCTACGCCGCCATCGCCCTCGGCTACACAATGGTCTACGGCGTCCTCGAGTTCATCAACTTCGCCCATTCGGAAATCTTCGCCATCGGCGCCTTCGTCGGCGTCGAGTTCCTGATTTCGATGAAGCACCTCGGGGTTCTCGCCGCGGCAGGTCCCATCAGTTCGTACCTGTACCTCATTCTCGCCCTCATAGCCGGCATGCTCGCCTCGGGCTTCATGGCGATGTTCATGGAAAGGACGGCCTACAGGCCCCTCCGCGATTCACCTCGCCTCGTTCCCCTCATCTCCGCCATCGGCGTCTCCTTCGCCCTCCAGGACATCATCCGGCTCGTCGAAAGCCTCACGACCGGCCAGTTCTATCGTGTCATGCCGACCTTCGGGGATTTCGAGAATCGCATTCCCCTTTTCACTCTCCCGATCGCCGGCTCGCCCGTCGCCGTCAACATCCAGGTCAAGTCGCTCATCGTCATCGTGGCGGCCGTCCTGATGCTCGTCCTCCTCAACTTCATCGTCAACGCCACCAAGATGGGCAAGGCCATCAGGTCCGTTGCCCAGGACCGTACCACCGCGGCCCTCATGGGAATCGGCGTCAACGGCATCATCGCCTTCACCTTCTTCCTCGGCGGAGCCCTCGGAGGCGCTGCCGGCGTGCTGTACGCCCTCAAGTTCACGCGCATCGACCCCTTCGTCGGTTTCATGCCGGGCATGAAGGCCTTCGCGGCGGCCGTCCTCGGCGGCATCGGCAACCTCACGGGAGCCCTCCTCGGCGGCATCATCCTCGGAATGCTCGAGAGCTTCGCCGGCGCCTATCTCGGGGTATTCACGATGGGCAATTTCGGATCGGAGTACAAGGATATGGTCGCCTTCCTCGTGATGATCATAGTTATCATATTCCGGCCGTCGGGCCTGCTCGGCGAGCAGGTCGGGCACAAGGCCTAGGGGAGGCACGCGATGCAGTCCAAATTGCGCGAAATTCTCGCTTCCATCGGGGCCTTCATCAATCGGGGCAAGAATCCCTACTGGGTCACCTTCGTGATGATCGCCGGCAGTTTCGCCCTCGTCTACGTGAGCCCGCGATCCATTCCGGCCTTTCTCCTCTTCGCGGTCTCCGCCGCCTTGCCCTATTTCCTCAAAATGAAGGGTTCGCTCAAGCTGGCCTTCGCCGTCCTGATCGCCGTCGTCCTCGTGCCCATCCTCGGGGCGCGAAACATCTTTTATCTGGAGGTTATTTTCCAGATCGCGGTGTTCGCTGCCCTGGCCCTCGGTCTCAATATCGTCGTCGGTTTTTCGGGCCTCCTCAATTTCGGCTACATGGCCTTCTACGCGGTCGGCGCCTATCTCTGGGGCTTCTTCGGCTCGCAGCAACCCTTCCTCCTCCACGCGATCCCCGGCACAGTGCCTCCGGGCACGCCCTTCTTCCTCGCGCCCGACTGGTTCTATTTGTTCATATTCCTCGGCATCATCGCGGCGGCCATCGTCGGACTCATCCTCGGCCTTCCGGTGCTGAGGGTCCGGGGCGACTACCTCGCGGTGATCACCCTCGGCTTCGGCGAGATCGTCAGGCAGCTCGCCAACAACCTCGACAAGCCCCTCAACCTCACGAACGGGCCCCAGGGCATCACGCCCATCCAGAAGCCCTCGCTGCCGCCCGATGTCGTGGCATTCTTCAACACGATATTCCAGCCCCTGGTGGGGCGGCGCGTGACCATCGACCAACTCTACAACATATTGTTCTACCTCCTCGCCCTGATCGTGGTGATTGTTGTCATAATTGTCACGTATCGCCTCGACGACTCGAAGATCGGGCGCGCATGGACGGCCATCCGCGAGGACGAGCTGGCCGCCGGAGCCATGGGCATCCCTTCCAACAAGCTCAAACTCGGGGCCTTCGCCGTCGGCGCCTCCTTCGCCGGCGCCATGGGCGTGCTCTTCGCCGCGAGCCGCACCTTCGTCAGTCCGGAGTCCTTCACCTTCCTCCAGTCGGTGAGCGTCCTCACAATGGTCATTCTCGGCGGCATCGGATCGATCCGGGGCGTCATCATCGGCGCGGCCGTCGTCATCATCCTCAACCTCCAAATCCTCCAGAGCTTCTCCCTCTTCCTCGCCCAGCTCCGCCAGAGCGACGCGATGATCCCGATCATCAACTTCCATTGGAAAGACCTGTCCAACCAGCTCGATCCCTCGAAGTACCAGCGCCTGGTCTTCGGGATTATCTTAATACTGATGATGATCTACCGCCCGGCGGGAATCCTTCCGGCCGAGCGCCGCAAACGGGAGCTGAAGGGCGGACCGGCTGCGGACGAAAGCCTCGAAGGAGCGAACGCGGCGGCCGGCGCGAATGCGGGGACATCAGGCGAGTCCGGAACGGACTCGCACGCCGCGGCCAAAAGCCGCGGCGAAGGGGACGGCAATGCCTGATTCGGGATACATCCTCGACGCGAAAAGCGTCGTCAAGCGCTTCGGCGGCCTTACAGCCGTCAACAGGGTCGATTTCGAGATGGAAAGGGGCCGCATCTACTCGATCATCGGCCCCAACGGCGCCGGCAAGACCACCTTTTTCAACACGATTTCGGGCCTCTACAAACCGGAAGAAGGCAGTATCCTCTTCAACGGAAAGCCCATACAGGGCATGGCCCCCGAAAAGATCACGACCCTGCGGGTCGCGCGCACCTTCCAGAACATCAGGCTCTTCGGCTCCATGACCGTCATCGAAAACATCCTCGTCGGTGCCCACACGCGACTCAAGCAGAGCGCCATCGACACCCTGCTGCGTTCGAAGGCATTCAAGGAGGAGGAGCACAAGGCGGAGAAGCGGGCCGAGGAAATCATGGAGTACGTCGGCCTTCGGGGCGTGGGCAACGAGCTTGCGGCGAGCCTGCCCTACGGAGGCCAACGCCGCGTCGAGATCGCGCGTGCCCTCGCCTCGGAACCCGTCCTTCTTCTTCTCGATGAACCGACAGCCGGCATGAATCCGTCCGAGTCGGAAGACGCCATGCACCTTTTCAGGCGCATCCGCGACGAACTGGGCGTCACCATCCTCCTTATCGAGCACGACATGAAGGTCGTCATGAGCATCTCCGAGCGCATCACGGTCATGGATCACGGCGAAAAGATCGCCGAGGGCACGCCGATCGAGATCGCCTCGAATCCCCGCGTCATCGAGGCCTACCTCGGCAGGGGCGCGACCTCGGGCGAGGGCGCCGGTTCGGCAGCCAGCCTCTCCAAACTCTCCAACAAGGGAGGCGAAGCGTGAGCCTGCTCGAACTCAAAGATGTTCATAGTTATTATGGCAATATACACGCGCTCAAAGGGGTGTCCCTCTCGGTCGAAGAGGGGGAAATCGTCACCCTCATCGGGGCCAACGGCGCGGGGAAGACGACGACCCTCCGGTCGATCTCCGGCCTCCTCCATCCGAAGAAGGGCAGCGTCGTCTTCGGCGGCAAAGACATCTCGAACATGCAGCCGCATCTGGTCCATCGCGAGGGAATCGGCATGGTGCCCGAAGGCCGCGGAGTCTTCCCGCGCCTCACCGTCCGCGAGAACCTCGAAATGGGCGCCTTCACCGTCAAGGACAAGGCCGAAATCAAAAAAGGCATCGAATATGCCTATACGCTCTTCCCGAGGCTGCTGGAACGAGAGGGCCAGTACGGCGGAACCCTCTCCGGAGGCGAACAGCAGATGCTCGCCACGGCCCGCGGCCTCATGGCCTCCCCTCGCATCCTCCTTATGGACGAGCCCTCCATGGGCCTCGCGCCGGTCCTTGTCGACCAGATTTTCGATGTCATCAGGGAACTCAATAAGAAGGGAACGACCATCCTTCTCGTCGAGCAGAACGCCTTGATGGCCCTCTCCGTCGCCCACCGAGCCTACGTCCTTCAGACCGGCGCCATCGTCCTCTCCGGCAAGGCCTCGGACGTGGCGAGCGACGAAAGCGTACGCAAGGCCTATCTGGGCATCTGAACTTGCTCGATTGCTCTAGTCGGCCGGGCCTGGTGCCCGGCCTTTTTTGCGCCGCGCAGGACGCGGCCAGGGGAGTTGCGATGAAGAAGGCTGATGTTCTTTGGGTTGTGGCGCTCGCGGCGGTTGTCGCCGCCTTCGCCTACCCCGACAGCGGGAAGGTCCTCCTTGCACTGACGGCGAGCCACCCTTATTTGATGGGATTCGCCAAGTTCGCCCTCCTCGCCTCAATGGGCGAGCTCCTCGTACTGCGTTTGGCGAAGGGCGCTTGGGTCGCGCCGCGAGGGCTCCCGCTCAGGGCGATAGTCTGGGGTCTCGTCGGCATTCTCATAGTACTGATGTTTACCCTATTCTCCGGTGGCGTCGCCACCGCTGCCTCCAAGGGGCTCCTGCCAATCGGAAGCGGAGGACTCGCGACCTTCCTTCAGGCCTTTTGGACCAGCGCTCTCATGAACCTTACCTTCGGGCCCGCCTTCATGGCAGCCCACCGGGTGAGCGACGCATGGATAGACGCGCGCTTTGCCGTGCGGGGAAGCGCCGGCGTGGAGAAGAACGGGCGGAAGGGTCCCCGTCTCGGCGAGGTTGTGGCTTCGGTCGACTGGAACCGATTCCTGACCTTCGTAGTTGGAAAGACCATCCCCCTCTTCTGGATCCCGGCCCACACGATCACCTTCCTCCTCCCCGGCGAATATCGGGTCCTTGTAGCGGCCCTCCTCTCCATCGCCTTGGGCGTCATTCTTACCTGGGGGAAACGTACGAAGGCTGACTGAAAACGTACGAAAGCAGACTAAAAACGCACGAAGGCTGACCAATTCCACATCAGGGCCTTGAGAGGGATCCCGGCGCCAGCCTGGGCTTGATGGGCTTCGTTTTGAGTGGGCTCGATTCGGGATGGGCCGAGGCGATGAGTGACTAGGGGGTTTCCGGCTTTCCGCCTGACGCCCCAAGACGATCCTTCTCCCTCTCCGCGGCCTCGAGCTCAGCGAAGGGATCCTTCCGGCTCTCGTCGTAGCCCTTGCGGAGGTCCTCGAGATAGCGGGCCAGCTCCTCGGTGCGCGACTTCAGCGTACCATAGCCCTCTCTCGCGGCCCCGGCTGCGGTCTCGCCCTGGCCCGCGGCGCGAACCCGCGCGATGTCCATCCGCATTTGTTTGAGCTGGTTTACCGAGGAGGAAAGCCTAAGCTTGATGACTTCCCGCTGTTCGGAAAGCTCGGCGTAGCTCCTCTCCTGTTTTTCTATCTCATCGATGTTCTTGCGATATTCCGCGCGAAGATTCGGCCCCGCGGCCCCGGCCTCCTTCGCGAGAAGCTCGGCCTTGTCGCGGCCTAGATCGGCCATCGGAATCGAATCGACGATGCGGTCGATGTCGCGGGCCGAGGCGGCGAGGAGGCGGACCTGGCCGACGTAATCTTCGAGGACAGGCGCGAGGTCGTCGCCCGCGGCATCGTGACCCGCGTTTTCGGCAAGAATGGCGGCCTTCGTACGCTCCGCCTCGCGCCAGAGGGGCCCGTAGTCGCCGAGATCCGAGCCGGCGGCGCCCTCCTTCGAAGTCACCCTAGTCGCCTTGCGCCAGTCGCCCGCAACGCCAAGCGATTCCCGGAACCTGCGCTCGAGCCGGGGCTTCGAGGCAATCCAGGCGCCGAAATGCGAGATCACGGAAATCGCCATGGCCCCCGTCGGAATGAGAAACCAGAGGAAGTGCGCGTCCGTCATCAGGTTGATCTGGGCGAGAAGAAGGGCGACCATGACATTGGACACCAGGTGCTGAACCATCCCGTCGTTGGATCGATTGATGCCGCGGTAGAGCTTGAGCTCCTCGTCGTCGAGTTCGGGAAGGGCCTCGACCTCCCGTGCCTTGATCCCCCCGCGGATGACGGCCGCCGCGTTGCTCACGAGCCCGATTCCCCAGGCCGCGCTGACGATGGCCGCCCAGTGGAAGCCAGCCGAACTCGTGAGATTGAGGTACCAGAGAAAGGCGTTCACGCCCAGGTAGCTCGCGAGGTGGCCGAAGAAGCCCGAGGCTGAACGACCGGCCTTCGAAACGAGGAAATCGCGGTATCGGGCGAAGGCAGCGCCTCGCCCCTCGGAGGAACCGGAATCCGAGGCATCCCGCCAATTATCATCTTCGTCGAGCCCCTTTTCCCAGCGCTCCGTCCCGCTTTCAAAGGCCCTGCCATGGCGCCGAGCCTGCCGGTACTCGTATCGATGCGCGTGACGTTCGATTTTTTCCTGAATCCTGTCGCTCTTACGCGCGATCTTTTCCTGAATCCTGTCGCCCTTGCCGGCGAGCTTGTCGTTGAGCCGCTCCATCTTCGATTTCATGAAATCAGGCACGTTGCCCGATGCCACGCTGCGCTCGACGGACTTCTCGATCTCCGTGACGATACCGTGTACAGCCGCCTCGATGGTCTTCCCGATGTCGGTGCTCGCCGCCCTTTCCTCCCGCGACGCCGCCCCCCCATCGCGAGGCTGCGGGCGATCGCCTGTCGATGGCCCCCTCGTCCTCGCAAGGAGCCCCTGCTCGGCCATCTCGGCGATGACCTCCTGGGCCTCTACCCCGTAGAAACCGTAGCGCTCTCGGGCTTCCTCGACGGTGAGACGCCTCCCCTCGGTTTTGATGTCCTCGAGAATGGCCTTGCGAATCTCGGTGAGAAGGGAACGCGAGCCCTCCTCTGAAAAGGAACGCTCGGCCTTGGCCCCTTGCGCCTCAACCGGTCCCGAAGGGGGAGGGGGCATCGGGGGAGCTTCTGGCTTCATGGGCCTTTCGCCCTCCAAGGTCCCCGCCCGACCCGGCGCGGCGCCCGCCGCACCCGGTTCAGCCGCAATGGGCTCCGCCTCGGGCTCGGCCCTTCTACTTTGCGGGGCGCTCGCCCAGGCCGGACTCTCCCGAGAGCCCGACACGTCGGTGGACGCGACGCTCGAATCGCCCTCGAGCCAGATCCCCGGCTTGTAGCCCGGCCGCGGCTTGTCGCGATCCGGATCGAACTCGACGTTCGGCGTCGTGATCTCGAAGGCGTGTATTTCCTTGGTGATGTTCTTGAGCGAAACCTTGCCGAGCTTGTCCGCGCGGAACTCGATCTTGTTGAGCACCTGGTTGTAGACATCCTGCGAAAAACAGATGCAGCCCGGGCGCGCGAGTGACTGGAGGCGGGCCGCGATGTTGATGCCCTCGCCCAGGGCGTCGTTCTCGAAGAAGTAGATGTCCCCGAGGTGAAGACCAATGCGCACGAGGAGGGGCAGCTTACCGCTCTTTGTGTTGTGCGCGTAGATGCTGTCCTGCACCTCGAGGGCCGTCTGCAGGGCCTCGACGGTGTTTCGGAAGTCCACGAGAAGGGCGTCGCCAATCGTCTTGATGACCGTACCGTGCCGCTTGGCCACGATGCCGCCGATGAGATCGTTGTGGAACCTGAGGAGCTCGAGGGTGCCGGTCTCGTCCCGCTCCATCATCCGGGAAAAACCGGCGATGTCCGTGTACATGATCGCCGCGAGGCGATAGTCCTTCTGTTCCATGCCGCGAGTGTAGAAGTGGGAACTGGTATCGTCAATCCGCCTTGAAAGCGACGTCGAGGCGAGGCAGGTCGATGCGCGCCACGCGCATCGCCAAAGCCTCATTGAGCTCGTGATTGGGCCCCAGCTTCATCCTCGACTCGAGGCCCAGGGCGGGGACATACACAGTCCAGGCCCCCGGCCCCGCTGCCCCGACGATGATCCCCTCGCCCTCCCAGCCAGGATGGCGGAGAAGCCAGACCAGGGTCCAATGCGCCTCGCTCGCCCGCTCCGCCTGACGATTGGGCGCCGCCGCGGCCTGGGCCAATGCCGAGCGCCGCATCACCTCGTCTTCGTCGAGGGGAGGTCGGCCAGCGAGGGCCGCACGGATCTGCATGTGGGCGAGGAGGTCGGCGTAGCGGCGAAGCGGGCTCGTGGTCTGCGAATAGAAGGGCAGCCCCAGCCCCCTGTGGGCGCTCGGCGTCGGCCCCGTGATGCCCGCCCGCATCAGCCTTCGTTTGGCAAATTCCCCCGCGAGCCCCTCCGGCAGCCCCGCGGCCTCTCCCGGCGATTCCTGACTGTAGTAGGGAAAGGGGAGCCGCCTCTCGAAGGCCCATCGCGCGGCCGCCTCGCCGGCTAGAAGCATCATCTCGCGCACCATCCCGCTCGAACGGGTCTCGGGTAGGCGCTCGATCGAGACCTCCCCTTCTCGCACGAAGACCCGCACCTCGGGAATCTCGATGTCGATCGCCCCGCCCGCGAGCCGACGCTTCTTCCGCAACTGGGCGATTTCCTGAAGCCGCCTGAGCCCGGCCGCCCCCTGCGCACCCTGCGCCCCCTGAGCACTCGCCCCATCCGGCGCCGATGCCCCCGCCGCCGCGATCGAATCGGCCTCAGCGTAATGCGTCCGCCTCACGCGGAGCAGCGAAGCGCAGGCCTCAACCGAATCGATCGCCCCCTCCGAGTCGAGCATGATGCGAAAGGACAGGGCCGGCGAAACGGGCAATTCCCCGGGAACCTCCGCCTCGCCGAGCCCGAGGCCAAAACGCTCGAGTGCCTCTGGCGGCAGCAACGTTGAAGTGAATTCGGGGAGATAGAGCGTCATCCCCCGCCCCAGCGCCTCACGCTCCGCGGCCGAATCGGGCAGAATCGCCGAAGCAGGGTCGGCGACATGGACCCAGACAGCCTCCCCGTCCCAGGCAACCGCGTCGTCCGGATCGTGACTCCAGGCATTATCGATGGCCCAGGACTCGAGGTCGCACAGATCCCGGCGCTCAAGGTCCCCGAGATCGGGAGCCAGCTCGATCCTCGGCGCCGAAAGCGGACAGCCCGAGCGACGCGGATGCGGATTTACCCCCTCATCCCAGCGCCCGACCGCCATCAACCAGGCCTGGGCATCTTCCGCCGACTCGCCGATCCCGATCTCGGCCCAAAGCTTCCCCTTAACAGCCTTCCCATAGGCCTGAGCCTCAATATCGAGGAGAAATCGCTCATCCTCAGGCAAAAAGGCCCCAGCCGCCCCACCGGCCGCCCCACCGCTACCCCCGCCGTCCACCGCTCCACCCGTCACACCACCGGCCGCCGCCCCAGCCTTTCCCCGCGCAGCCTTCGCCCTTCGCGCCCGCTCCACAAAAGCCTGCCTGGCAGCCGTTTCACCCTCTTTTTTAGCTCGCTTATCCGCCTCACGAGCCCTCTCCTCGGCAGATAAAGGCAGAAGCCGCGGACCTTCGACCCTGAATAAAAGCCCCTCAACCCCGGCCATCCAGACCGCGAGAGACTCCGCCGGCCCCCCCGCCCCGAACACAAGCTCCGCGACCTCGCGGGCCGTCACGGCCGCTCCGGCCTCGCCTTCGGAGGGCGCAAGCATCGACCAGGCCGTCTCGAAGTCCCCGCCCTCGGCAGGCGAGGGAATCCCCTGCACAGGCCCCGGATGCAACTCCTCGATGTCCTTGTCCCGCACCCTCAGACTCGAACCATCCTCGAGCCTGATTTCGAGCTTGTCGTCGCGCCGCTCCACGACGAAGGCGGGACGATTCTTGTAAATGACGAGGGCCTTTGAAGCGATCACGGGAACTCCTTGAACAAGCCTTCCTATACCATACACCTCTTTTCGGGAAGAGGGAGCCTCACCCCCGCCCCCTCCCCAAACACCGCCCCCCCCATCCCCCCTCGCTCACGCCCCCGCCCCCATCCCCATCCCCACGATCCGCATTGCGCAGCGCGGACAAATCTGCTAGCCTGAAATTGCTAATTATCCAGGAGGTATAACCATGTTGGCTCTAATCGTAGGAATCGTCTTCATCGCCTTCGCCGTCTTCGCCGTCCTTCCCGCCCCCCTCGGCTGGTGGGGCGACGTCCTCACCTTCCTCCGAGGCGCCCTGCCCGTGATGGCCATCCTCATCGGCCTCGTCGCCATCTTCATCGGCGTAGCCGACATCAAAGACCGCGCCGAAGCCAAAAAAGAGGAAGAAGAAGAAGCCAAGGCCAAGGCCAAGGCTGAAAAGAAGGACTGAAGCTCCCCCGCGGCGGAACAGCCACCCGCTTTTTCGCCGCCTTCCCCGGCGAGGCGCCTCCCAGGCCCCGGACACACACCAGGCGGGGGCCCCGGCCACACACAACCCCGGGCGCTTCCCCGCCTTGACAGCCGAGGCGCTTTATGGGAATATCCCACGCGCGTCATTAGAGTTAGGACCGAAGCGGTCTCCGATCCCCGCCTTCATGCTGGGCGCGATCGACAAGACTTGCAGGTTCGAAATTCCGCGCGAGTTCCGTAGAATCCATTCGAAGGTGAAGGTAGAGATAGATGAAGACCCTATTCGTGACGCCAGAAACCGCCGAGCGCGCCTGGTACGTAATCGATGCCGAAGGCAAACCCCTCGGCCGCGTCGCCGCCAAAGTAGCCTCGATCGTCCGCGGCAAGACCAAGCCGACCTTCACCCCCTCCCAGGAGACGGGCGATTTCGTCGTCGTGATCAACACCGCCAAAATCGGCATCACCGGCCGCAAGCGCAGCGACAAGATGTATCACCACCACACCGGCTTCGTCGGCGGCATCAAGTCCTTCACCTTCAAGGCCCTCCTCGAGCGCCACCCCACCGAGCCCCTCGAACTCGCCATCAAAGGCATGCTCCCCAAGGGTCCCCTCGGCCGCAAACTCCTCCAGAACGCCAAACTCTACGCCGGCCCCACCCATCCCCATACCGCCCAACAGCCCACGGCGATCGAACTCTAGGAAAGGCAGAACAATGGTCAGCAACCTCGGCATCGGAACCGGACGACGCAAGTGCGCCGTCGCTCGCGTCTTTCTCCGTGAAGGCTCCGGCAAAATCCTCGTCAACGACCACGAACTCGGCGACTACTTCAAACTCGGCGAACTCCAATACGTCGTCCGCCAGCCCCTGATGGTGACATCCAACGAAAACAAGTACGACATCGTCATCACCGTCGCCGGCGGCGGCCCCAACGGCCAGGCCGGCGCCTGCCGCCACGGCATCTCCCGGGCCCTCGCCCAGGTCGACCCCGCCAACCACACAGCCCTCAAGACCAACGGCTTCCTCACCCGCGACCCCCGCATGGTCGAGCGCAAGAAGTACGGCCAGCGCGGCGCCCGCCGACGCTTCCAGTTCAGCAAGCGCTAAACCCCCCAAGGCCGCTCCGCGCGCGCCTCGGAAATCGAAGGCCCGGTCCCCCAAGGATCGGGCCTTTTCCTTTCGCCCGCCCCCACTCCTTCCCTCACGACCACACACCCGGCTCCACCAATCCAACCAGCTCCACCAGCCCCACCAGCCCCCAAAGCCCAACCTTCCCCCAAGGCCCACCCAGCTCCACCTGCCCCAGGGCGCGTCGGACCGCGGCCTCGGCCTTCGGCCTCACCCGCGGCCCGACCGGGCTCTCCGCGAGTACTCCTCGGCGGGTCCCCGCTTCGCGGCTCCCCGCCTCCGGGGTACTCGCTACGATCCCTCGCGCAAGAAAACCCAGCCCATGCGCCGCCCCAAACCCACCGTGACCGCCTGGATCACGAGCCTCGCCGCTGCGCAGAGCCTCGCCGTCCTGCGCAGATCTGCGCCCGAGCCCCATACATCCGCATCTTTCCCTCCGATTTCTCGCGCCCAATTGAAGCAAAAGGAGAGCCCTCGAGCGTCACTTCCCATGAGGGAGGAACGATGACCCAGCACCACTACCTAATTTTCGTCAACACGAGCGAAGAAGGATGGATCGGCATAGACGCCCCGTACAGCGAACAATTCCTGGATCGCATGCACAGCATTTCCCGGCGCCGTTACAACTGGGACAAAAAACGCTGGGAAATACCCATAGCCATCATTCCCGAAGCGCGTCGCGTTTTTGCCGACTGGAAAATCCTCGGCGGCGCCGAAGAAGCGCGAAACCCCGACAAACCGACCAGCCCGCCCCTCGCTTCTCCGGCCACCAGATCCACCGTAGGCACCAGCACCGCCGCAACCATCAGGCCCGGCGCAACCATCAGGCCCGGCGCAACCATCAGGCCCGGCGCAACCATCAAAGCCGATGTGGCCACCGCCTCAGCCATCCCGTCTTCGACCACAACCCTGGCGCCACTCAAGACGAAGAGCCTTTCGGTACCTCCACCTTCACCCAAGCCACCCACCGCCACAATCCAGGCGCCCCCGAACCCCCAGCCCCAAGCCCCCACCACCCTTCCAGAAACAGACGCACTCCGAATCGAACTCGCAATGCGTGCCCGGAAATACTCTATCCGCACAATTAAAAGATACCTCGCCATCCTCAAAGACTTCGCCGCCTACAGCAAAAAGACACCCGACAAAACCATAGCCGCCGACCTCACCGCTTACCTTTCCCACCTGGAAAAAGACCGAAAAGCATCGGCCTCTACCATGAATCAGGCAATAAGCGCAGTCAAATTCGCCCTCCAGACCGTCTACGGCTACGATGCCCCATGCGCCCGCCGCCCCAAAGCGGACCGAAAACTCCCCGGAGTCCTTTCAAAAGACGAAGCCATGCGCCTCTGCAAAGCCCCCAAAAACCTCAAACACCGAGTCGCCCTTGCCCTCGCATACTCCGCAGGCCTGCGCGTCAGCGAAATTGCCAAACTCCGACTCGGCGACATCGACATCGACCGAAACGTACTCCTCATCCGGGGCGGAAAAGGCCGCAAAGACCGCTACACCATCCTCGCCAAAACCCTCGCCACCATGATCACCACCTATCGCGACCTCTATCGCCCGCGCGAATGGCTCCTCGAAGGCCCCGATGGCACGGCCCTATCGATACGGAGCCTCCAGGCAATATTCTACAAAGCCCGCGAAGATGCCCATATCGATAAGGAAGTCTCGATACACAGCCTCCGCCATTCCTTCGCAACCCACCTCCTCGAAGACGGAACCGACCTTCGCTACATACAGACCCTCCTAGGCCACACATCCCCAAAAACCACACAGATTTATACCCATGTAGCCAGGCGAAACGTACTTAGGATACGGAGTCCCTTCGATACCGAAGGGTGATAAACCGTTGCGCTCTCACCAATCCTGCCCCATACTCCCCATAAAAGGGATGTAAGCACCGTAACCATCACGTTCCGACTGAGATTACCAGTCATCCCCACAGAGGACTCCCAACTACCTACCGGGAAAATGCGCCTTCCCCCGGGAAAGGCCCCAAATTACGCCGCCGTCACACAAGCCCAAGACTTCTATTGACAAATTATCCCGAAATGTCAGATCACCTAAGCCAAGTTAGGCGAAAGATATTTTGGGCCT
>JAJXVS010000349.1 GCA_021782015.1 bacterium
TCCGACGTCGATCGAGTATTGGGGAGTGTGGTACAACAAGAGCACCTTCAAGAAGCTCAACCTCACGCCGCCCAAGACCTGGGCCGAGTTCCTCAAGGTTTGCGACAGCCTCAAGGCGGCAGGCGTCACGCCGATGGCGGAGAGCGTCCAGGGCCGCTGGCCCGCCTTCATCATGTTCGAGGAGATGGTCGCGCGCCAAGATCCTAAGTTGTATGTCGATCTCTGCGAGGGGCGGGCCAGGTACACCGATCCGCGCGTCAAGACGGCCTTCTCCGTCTGGGCCGACCTGATCAACAAGGGCTATTTCACCGATCCCTCGACCGACCTCTTCTCCGACACCCCGAGGCTCTTCCAGCAGGGACAGGTCGGCATGGTGCCCATCGGCTCCTGGTACTACACGACCCTCACCTCCAACGGGGTTGCGGACGCTGATTGCGGCTTTTTCATCATGCCCCCGCCGAATCCCAAGGTCGGCAACGTGGCCATCATGGAAGCCGCCCCCATCGTCGTCGCCAAGAACGCGCCCCGGCTCGATGCCGCGCGCAAGCTCATCGACTGGATGATGACTCCCGCGGGCAGCGCCGTCCTTCCGAAGGCCCTCAATCAATTCCCCCCGACCCAGACCGCCGACACGAGTTTCCTTCCCAAGGTCAAGGTCGAGCTCGCGGCCATGCTCGTGAAGGACAAGTACCAGATCCTCAATCGCTATTGGGAGGCCACTCCCACGGCGATCTGCGAGCCGGCCGTCGACAAGTTCGCCGAATTCATCCTCGATCCCTCCAAGGTCGACCAGGTGCTTTCGGATCTCGACAAGCTCGCCTCGGATTACTGGGCCAGCCACAAGTAGATCCCGATTCCCCGCGACGGGGGGGAGGCCTTCCTCCTCCCGCCGCGGGATCCCTTGCGACAGGAGCTGCACATGGCTGCCATCAGGGCACGCAACCATTATCCGGTACTGAGTTATCTGCTGATTCTTCCCGCCTTCGTCCTGGTGGTAGGCCTTCTTCTCGTGCCCATGAGCCAGAATGTCTATTATAGTTTCTACAAATGGAACGGGCTCTCCAAGCCTCTCTACATCGGTTTCAAGAATTATCTCACCTTCTTCGCCGATTCGAATTTCATCCGGTCCTTCGTCAACACCCTCCTGTGGGTCGCGGCCACTATCGTCTTTCCGGTCCTCGGCGGGCTCGCGATCGCCAATTTCCTGCGCGGCCTGCGCCTTGCCACGCTCTTCAAAACGATATTCTTCATACCACTGACAATTTCCTTCGTGGCCACCGGCGCGATCTGGTCGAACATGTTCTCCCGCGACCTCGGTGTCATCAACGGCATCGTCGCCCTGTTCCGGCCTGGCTTCAAGCTGAGCTGGCTGACCTCCGTCCCCCTCAACACCTTCGCGATGATCATCGCCTGGGTCTGGCAGCAGCTCGGCACCAGCATGGTTCTCTTCCTCGCCGGGCTTTCGACCATCCCCCGCGACCCGGTGGAGGCTTCCATCCTCGACGGCGCGAGCAAGTGGCAGACCTTCAGGCATGTCACCCTGCCCATGCTCCAGCCCGTTACGACGGTGGTCATAACCATGGCCATGGTCAATTCTTTCAAGACCTTCGATATCATCTACGTGATGACCCGGGGCGGCCCCTATCGATCCTCCGAAACCCTCGCCATCACGATGTTCCGGGAGAGCTTCACGATGTTCAACATGGGCTACGGCGCCGCCATCTCGGTGCTGTTGTCGATCCTCGTCATCCTCGTGTCCGTCTTCTACATCAAGAGCATGTGGAAGAAGGACCTGTTGTACTATTGAGGCCGGCGATGAGACGCAAACTGGCGCGATTCTTCGTCTACCTGGCATTCTCGCTCCTCGCGGTCGTATGGCTTTTGCCGGTCGTGTCGACGCTCTTCGTCGCGGTCAAGACCCCGCAGGATTTCGTCTCGCAAAAGTTCTATGAATTGCCCAGAACCTTTGGGTTCTTCCGGAATCTCGCGGACGCCGCCTCGCAATACAGGATTCAGGACCACATCCTGGTGTCGCTGCTCTATTCTGTGGCGGGGGCCGCTCTCGCCATCCTCTTCGCCTCGGCGGCGGGCTACAGCATCGTCCGCCTCAAGCCGCGCTTCAATTTCGCCCTGTTCTTCATCATCTACGCGGGGACCCTCTTTCCTTTCCAAATGTATCTGATCCCCGTCTACAATCTTTACAATGCCATCGGTCTCTACGACACGCGGATCGGAATGATCCTCGTATACGCGGCCATCTGCATTCCCTTCGCCCTTTTCGTGTTCCGGGGTTTCTATACCACGATCCCGCGCGAAATCGAGGAGGCGGCCAAACTCGACGGCTGCGGACCGCTTCGGATGCTCTTCAGGATCTTCGTTCCGAACAGCACGGCCCCCACCGCGGTGGTCGCGCTTTTCCAGGCCACCTGGATCTGGAACGACCTCCTCTTCGGCATGGTCCTCACGAGGCGCGACGCGATCAGGCCCGTCATGGTGTCGGTGGCCTCGATGATGGGCTTCGGCGGAACTTCCATACCAATGCTGATGGCCGTCGTGTTCGCCGTCTCGGTGCCCACCATCGCCCTCTTCGCGGCCCTGGGGCGGTATTTCATCTCGGGAATGGTGATGTCGACGACCGACCTGTGAGGGGCGCAAAAAGGAGATACTTATGACCAGCAGGGAAAGAGTCCTGGCGGCTCTCGCCCACCGGCCCGTCGACATGGTTCCGGTCGACTTCGGCGGGCATCGCTCCAGCGGCATCATGGCCATCGGTTACGCGAAGCTGATCCGGGCCCTCGGCCTGAAGAGCCGCCCGATTCGCGTGTACGATCTGATTCAGCAGCTCGCCGTCGTCGACGACGACGTCCTTGACCGATTCGGCGTCGATGTCGTCGAGATGGGGCGGGGCTTTTCGCGGAGCGATTCCAATTGGAAGGAATGGGTCCTGCCCGACGGCACGCCCTGCCTAATGCCCGCCTGGGCGGACGTCAGGCAAGAAGGTGGGGATTGGTGGCTTTTCAACGCCGACGGGAGGAAGATAGGCGTTCAGAAGAAAGGTTCGCTCTATTTCGAGCAGGTGTACTGGCCCTATTCGGATGGAATTCCGGACGATCTCTCGCGGATCGGCGACGCCGTGGCCTCCATGCAATGGGCCACTCCGACGCCGCCCGACCTCGGCTCGACGAGCCTGGCCGAGCTCGAACGGGGGGCCCGCGAATTCCGGGCCTCCACCGACCGGGCGATTATCTTCCTATTTGGCGGTAATTTTTACGAGATGGCCCAGTACCTCTGCGGCACCGAGAATTTGATGGTGTGGATGGGGACAGAGCCGGAGAAGACTCACCGGCTCCTTGACGCCTTGCTCGAGCTCCATCTC
>JAJXVS010000350.1 GCA_021782015.1 bacterium
CATCGCAGGGGGGACCTGCGTCCTCGTGCCCCGCTTCACGAGCGCGACCGTGGCGAAGCTCGTCCGGAAAGTGCGACCCCAATATCTGGCCGGCGTTCCGACCTTGTTCGAGGCCCTGATGCGCGATCCCGTGTTCGCGAAAACCGACCTGTCCTGCTTCAAATTGGTGTACGCAGGCGGGGACAAGTTGCCCGAAATCGTCAAGGAGCGTTTCGACGCCTTTCTCGCCGCGCGTCACGGGCGCACGAGCCTCTTCGAAGGCTACGGCCTGACCGAGTCGGTGACGGCCTGCGTCGCGACCCCGCGCTCGGCCTACCGCGCCGGCAGTGTCGGCATACCCTTGCCGGACATGGTGGCGAAAATCGTCGCACCTGGTACGACCGACGAGCTGCCTCCCGGAAGCGACGGCGAACTGTGCGTCGGGGGCCCCACCCTCATGCTGGGCTACCTCAACAGTCCCGACGAGACCGCGGCAACCATCCGTCGCCATCCCGACGGCCGCGATTGGCTGCATACGGGCGATCTCTGCTCAATGGACGCGGACGGATTCGTCTACTTCCGGCTCAGGATGAAGCGCATCATCAAGGTCTCGGGCGTGAGCGTCACGCCAACGATCGTGGAGGAACTCCTCGACCGGCATCCGGATGTGGCGATGTCCTGCGTCATCGGCGTGCCCGACGAGCGAAAGATGCAGGCGGTCAAGGCCTTCGTGGTCCTCAAGGACGGCCGAAAGGCGACGAATGGAAAAGAGGCGGAGTTGATCGAATATTGCCGAAAGCACCTTATCAAATGGAGCGTTCCCGAATCGATGGAATTCCGCGAGAGCCTGCCCCTGACCCGCGTGGGCAAGGTAGCCTATTCGGAGCTGGAAGCCGAACACGCAAGGCGGGCGGGGCTCCGCCGGCCTGGATGAAAGCAATGAGTCCGATAGGCTGTGGAGCGATGAGAGCCAAAGACCTTTCTTCCAATTGGAGCATGACATGAATTTTCTTCACGACTACCTGCCCTTTCTCTCCGCGACCGTGAGCTTTGTCTTCGCAATTGTGGTATTCGCGCGCTGGCTGCGGGAAACCCGCCACAGCCATCTGCTCCTCTGGACGATAGGCTTTCTGATGTACAGCATTGGCGGCTTTTGCGAAGGCTTGAACGGAACCCTCGGCTGGAACCCCCTCGTATTCCGTCTCTGGTATCTCTTCGGCGCAATCTTGGTCGCCGCCTGGCTCGGCCAGGGGACGATCTACCTCCTCGCCAAGCCCAAGAAAATCGCCCACATCACGCTCGTTATTCTCGTCCTGGCTTCGGCATACGGCGCCGTCCGCGTCTTCGGCGCCCGGCTCGACGTGGCCCAGCCCGGACAGGAACTGACGGGCCGGCTGATCATTTCCGGCGGAGTGCGCGTGCTCACGCCATTTTTCAACATCTACGGCACCCTCGCCCTTGTCGGAGGCGCCGCATGGTCGGCCTGGGTCTTCTTCAAGAAGAAAGTGCTCCGCAACCGCGCGATCGGCAACGTTCTGCTCGCCCTCGGCGCGCTGATGCCCGCCTTCGGCGGAACCTTCAGCCGATTCGGAATTCCCAACGCATTGTACATTTCCGAATTCCTCGGCGCCGTCATCATGTTCGCGGGATTCCTCACTGCCGTCAAACCCGAGGAGAAGAAAGCCTGAGGCGACCGGGGCCCTGGCCGTTGCGGCGCGACAGGCGCGCCCCCGCGCGGAACGCCCCTGCGTCGCACATAGCCTGCGCCGCAGCAACCCTGCGTCGCAGCCCACAAACCCGCGCTGCTAAAGCTCGAAGAGATCGAGCTCCCTCGAAAGCGCCGTCAGCATGGCAACGCCGGCAACGGAGTTGCCGCGTCCATCGAGGGCCGGTCCGAAACTCGCGAGGCCGAAGCGTCCCTTCGCCGCCGCGAGAATGCCGCCTCCGACGCCGCTTTTCGCGGGAAGGCCCGCTTCGACGCCGAAGTCGCCCGACCCATCGTACAGTCCACAGGTCATCATGAGACTCTTGACGATGCGCGCGGTCCGCGTTGATAGGAGCCTCTTCCCTCCCGGCAAGACTCCGTCGAAGGCGAAGACGGCACCCAGCCTGGCGAGGGAAGCCGCGTCGAGTCGAATGGCGCATTGACTGAAATAGGTGGCCAGTGCCTCGTCGACGTCGCCCTCGACGAGCCCGAGCTCCTTGAGAAACCAGCCTATCGAACGGTTTCGGAAGCCCGTGGCGGATTCCGACGCGGCCACCTCCTCATCGACCATAACGGCGGCCGAGCGGCCGTCCTCCGAGGCGGCTATGGCCGAGCGCACGAAGTCGAGGAGGGAGGCCAGCCGTTCCACGGCCGTCCGCCCGGGGAGGAGTGACGAAACGACGATGGCTCCCGCGTTGATCAAGGGATTGTAGGGCTTCCCGAGATGAGAGGTTTCGAGGCGAATGATGGAATTGAACGGATCGCCCGTACTCTCGCGACCGACTCGCGAGAATACGGCCTCCTCTCCCCTGGATTCGAGCACAAGCGACAGGGAGAGGACTTTCGAGACACTCTGGATCGAGAAGGGGATGCGCGTGGCTCCCGATTCGACCACCCGGCCATCTCGATCGGCGAGAGCAAGGCCGACGAGGCGAGGGTCGATTTTCGCCAGGGCGGGAATGTAGGCGGCCACACTTCCCTTCGCGGCGAAGACCCTGGCGTCGGCGACGAGTCTGTCGAGAAGATCCTGCATCGCACCACTATACCAAATCCGGGGCGCCTCGCGAAGCGCGCCCTGCCCAAAGGCCAGCCCTCGCCACCACCGCGCGAAGCCCCGCCCTCGCGCCCAAGCGACCACTGGCCTGGCACCTTGCCGAAGCCCTACAATTTTCCGTACTCTTCCCACATGACCTCATCGATCATCAGGCGTCCTTTCCACTATTCCTACCACAGCGCGGTACTCTGGCTCATCGCGGCCAATGTCCTCGTCTTCGCCGCGGGACTCCTGGTCCCCGACATCACCTATTATCTCGCCCTCAATCCGGCGAGCCTCCTCCAGGGGGCGATCTGGCAACCGGTGACCTACATGTTCGCGCATGCCGGCCTGAGCCACCTCTTGTTCAACATGCTCGGCCTGTTCTTCTTCGGGACGGCCGTCGAACGGAGCGTCGGAACGAGGGAATTCCTTCTGTATTATTTCCTCATCGGGGTGCTCGCCGGTCTCTTTTCTTTCGTCACCTACGTATTGACCGGGGCCATGGGGACCTTCCTCCTGGGGGCCTCGGGCGCCATATTCGGCCTCCTGCTCGCCTACGCCACCCTTTTCCCGGAATCGCGCATCTTCGTATGGGGCATCATCCCGGTCAAGGCGCCGATTCTCGTCCTCGTCTACGCCGGCATCGAGCTCTTTTC
>JAJXVS010000071.1 GCA_021782015.1 bacterium
TTCTGGAAAATCATCGTAAGTATGATGGCCGGCGCCATGATGGCGACCGCGACGGCCATGACGGCTCCCCAATCCACCTCGGCGTAGGAGACGAAGTTGTAGATGGCGATCGGCAGGGTCTTCGTCTTCTGCATCGAAAGGACCTGGGAGAACATGAAGTTGTTCCAGGAGAAGATGAAGGAGAGGGTCATCGCCGTGACGATTCCCGGACCGGAAATCGGCAAGATGATCGACATGAAGGCGCGCTGATGGGTGGCGCCGTCGACGCGCGCCGACTCCTCGAGCTCGCGCGGGATGCCCTCGAACCAGGTCGTCATGATCCAGACGACAACCGGAAGGGTGATTAGGAGATGCGAGAGGATCAGGGCGATATAACTGTCCATGAGGTGGAGCCGCGAAAAGATGATGTACCAAGGAAGGAGAAAGGAAATGCCCGGCATGAGGCGGGCCACGAGAATGAAGACAGAAATCCGCTCCTGCCTGAATCGGGCGATCGAATAGGCCGCGGGCAGGCCCAACAGGAGCGCGACACAGACCGCCGACACGCCGACGATCGTGGAATTGACGAAGTACTGGAAGAAATTCTGTTCGCCGAAAACTCGTTCATAATTGCGCAATGTCGGGTGGAACAGGAATTTCGGGGGCCAGGAGATGATATCCACCTGCGTCTTGAAGGACGAGCTGAGCATCCAGAAGAAGGGGAAGAGGAGCACGAGCGCGAAGGCCAGAAGGGCGAGGTAGAAGACGATCGAAGTGATCGGGTTCCTTTTCATGACGTCAACCCTCCACCCTGGCGCGGGCCTTCATGATGCCCAGGCTCGAGGCGAGGACGATGATGAACAGGGATACGAGGATCACCGAAGCCTGTCCCATGCGGAAATATTCGAAGCTGTATCTGAATCCGAGAATGTTGAGAGTCTCCGAGGAATATCCCGGCCCCCCGCTCGTCATGGCGAAGATGATGTCGAAGGTCTTGAGGGCGTCGATGAGTCGGAGGATCATGGCGGTCAGTATAGTCGGAAGCAGCATGGGCAGCGTGATGCGCCACAAAATCTGCGCGGCGTTCGCACCGTCAACCCTCGCCGATTCGTAAGGGTCCGCCGGGAGGGAGGCCAGCCCTGCCAAGGTGATGAGGACGATCATCGGCGTCCATTGCCAGGTATCCACGAGGACGAGAGATGGCAGGACGGTGGCCGAGTTGGAAACCCATTCGAGTTTGGGCAGGCCCGCCTGCACGAGGGCCCAGTTCGCCAGCCCGATGGTCGGGTCGTAGAAGAGATTGAACACGATGCCGACCGCCACGGGAGTGGCCACGAGGGGCAGGAGGAGAAGTAGTTTGATGAGACCCTTGCCGCGGAATTCGCGATTGAGGACAATTGCGACCGTAACACCTATGATGGTTTCGAGGGCCATCGCCATGCCGGTGAAGGCGAAGGTCCGACCGATCGCGTCGAGGAAGCGCGGCTCTTGGAAGACCCTTAGGTAGCTTTGGAATCCCACAAAGGCCAATGGCATGCCGGAGGTCAGGCTCCAGTTGGTGAAGGAAAGGAAGAGGGTGTAGCCGACGGGAAACACCATCATAAGTACGACGAACAAGACCGCCGGCAGCGGAAAGATCACGTTGAGATTGCGCTCGAGAAAACCCGTCTTCATCCTTCCTCCTGGAATCCTTCAATTGTCAAAAGAGAGGGAGACGCTGCGCGATCCGCGCGACGTCTCCCTCCGCCGGGAATGCGGGACTCAGGGGACTCCGTACTCGCCGGTATCCATCAAAAGATCGTTGACCTGGGATACCTTCTGGTCGGCGAGCTTCTGGAGGTTGGACGACGAGCCCTTCGTGTTGATCGCCTCGACGATGACCTCTCCGACATAGTCGCGGGCCTCTCCGACCGCGCTCATGTAGGGTCGGTCGTAGGGGATGCCGGTTTTGGCGGCGACGTTGCGGGTATCGATGAGACCCTGGGGAACCTGGGCGAGTGTGGCCTTGTCCTGCCAGGGCGAGTTGCGCGCCACGGCGATCGCGAGCTGGGCGAGACCCTTTTTCTGCATGTCGGAACTCGTGGCCCAGTCGAGGAACTGCTGGGCCGCGTCGAGATGTTTCGTCTTGTTGGAAATCGCGACACCCCACGAAACGACGATGTAGGGGGAGCTGGCCTTGGGACCGGCGGGGAAGTTGGCGATGCCGACATCCTCCTTGGGAACCTGGGACTTCGAGGGATCGATGATCTGGCCGTAGAAGGTGCCCGCATCCGTCCACATGGCGATTTTGCCCGCCTGGAAGAGCGGCATGATGTTGTCCCAGGACATGGCGGTCACGCCGGCCGGGCCGTAATTGCCGAGGAGCTTGCCATAATAGCGGAAGGCCTCAATTGCGTCCTTCGAATTGAAGACAGCCTTTCCCTTGTCGAGGAAGGTGCCACCATAATTGTAAAGATAGCTGGCGAACTGGGTGACGCCGGGGTTACCCTTGCCGCGGGAAGCGATGCCGGCGATGCCATCCTTGTTCAGCTTGGCTGCCGCGGTCTCGAGTTCGGCGAGGGTCTTGGGCACGGCGATTCCGGCGGCCTTGAGCAGGTCGACGCGGTAGTAGAGGACTTCCCACTCGGTGAGGATGGGCACGGTGTAGATCTTCGTGCCGAAGGTAACGGGTTGGAGGGCGTTCTTCGGGAAGTCGGAAAAGTCATAGTTCGTAAGGGCTTTGTACCAGCCGTTTTTGTAGAACATCTTGCCGTCCTGGAGTGGACGGGTCATGAAGACGTCGACGGTGGAGGAGCCGGTGGCAAACTCGGTCGCGAGCTTCGTTGAAAGCTGGCCTTCCTGGTATTGCTCGACGTTGACCTTGATGCCGGTCTGCTGCTCGAACTGGGGGATGGCGGCCTTGAGAAGATCGCCGTAGGGGTGGTTGGCGAGAAGAACGCGGATTTCCTTCGCCTGGGCCACCGCTCCGAAAGCGAGGAGGGCTACCAGGGCCGCGAGAATCAATTTCTTCATCTCAGATGCTCCTTTACGCAAAAGATTGGACACCCGCCAAGGCTGGCAGGTGATTTTTAAGTATCTCGGCATTTCACAAAATGGTCAATCGGAAAAAGAATCTTTTTTTCTTGCATGTTTTTTTCTTTCACGATAATCTTGGAGCGGATTCGAAGATGAGCGAAAGCGATTGTCTCGCCGAGATTCGTACTCGCCTCGACACCTGGTCCGCCAAGGAGCGGAAGGTGGCTTCTTATATCCTCGCGAATCCGAAAGACTCGGTTGATCCAAGCATCGAGGAATTGGCGGAGCGCATCGGCGTTTCCGAATCCACTCTTTTCCGCTTTGTCCGCAAGCTCGGCTATAGCGGCTACCAGCAGTTTCGCATCGCCCTCGCCACAGAGGCCATCGCACCTCGTGACACTTGGTACGATTCGCCGGAGGCTGCCCTCGACGAAAAATCTGCCGCTTCCGTCGTTTTCAGGACGAGTATCGCCGCCCTCGAGGCAACCTTGGCGGGTCTCGACCCGGCGATCCTGGAACAGGCCGCCGAGGCCATGACGAAGGCCCCCCGCGTCCCCATCCTCGGCATCGGCGGGTCGAACGCCGTGGCCCAGGACGCATGGCATAAACTCGTGCGCACCGGAATCGCCTGCGAAGCCCCCATCGACTTTCACAGCCAGCTCATGCTCGCCTCGCAGTGCGGGCCGGGTTGCTTCGTCATCCTGTTTTCCCACACCGGGTCGAACACCGATGCCCTCGCCCTCGCCGACGAGGCGAAGCGGTCCGGTGCCAGGCTCCTCGTCGTGACGAGCCAGAAGCGCAGCCCCCTCGCAAAGCGAGCTGATTACCTGATCGTTTCGAGAAGTTCGGGCGCCAGGATCGTCTCGGAGGCCTGGTCGGGCCGGATCGCTCAACTCGCCATCATCGACACCCTCTACGTTCTCGTGATGGAGAAACTCGGAGACCTGGGCGAACGCCATCTCGAATCCATGCGCCGGGCCATTGCCCGACGAAGACTCTAGACCGAAGAGGCGCGAACGGGCGCGCAAGGAGAGGCAAATGCCCCAATTGAAAGTACCGACAAAAGGCGCGGCCGCGAGGGATTTCGCCGCCCTCGGAGCCCTCGTCACGAGGCTCGATCCGGGGGTGATGCCCTTCTCCGTGGCCGATTCCTACGCATTGCACGTATCGGGCGGCGAGTACAACGTCGCCGCCAACCTCTCCCGTTGCTTCGCTCAGCGTTGCGCCGTCGTGAGCGCAATGGTCGACAACCCCATCGGCGCGAAGGTCGAGCGCGAGGTTCGAGCCGCGGGCGTCGATGGTATATATAGAAGATTCGAGCACGACGGGGTGCGCGGACCGAACATCGCAACCGTCTGGAGCGATCGCGGGATGGGGCCCCGGCCGCCTGTCGTCTTTTACAATCGGGCCAACGAGGCCGCCGCCCTCCTCGGTCCGGGCAGCTTCGACTGGAAGAGCATCTTCGCCGGCGGCATCCGCTGGTTCCATTCGGGAGGGATCTTCTCGGCCCTTTCGATGACGACACCCGAACTCGTCATCGAGGCCATGAAAGCCGCCCGGGCCGCGGGCGCCGTCGTCTCCTTCGACCTCAACTATCGCGCGAAGCTGTGGAAGGTCGCGGCGGCGGCCGGTTCCGCGGGAACCGGGGCAGGCCTTGGCGCTGTCGGCGCGGCAGGCAATGCGGCAGGCGCAGCCACGGCCGCTGAGGTTCTGTCGCGAATCGTCGAGAACGTCGACGTGCTCGTCGGGAACGAAGAAGACCTTCAGCTCGGGCTCGGACTCACCGGCCCCAAGGTCGAAGGCGCCTCGAAGCTCGATCCGGCGGCCTTCCTCGGCACGATCGGCGAAGTCACGAAGCGCTTCCCCAAACTCTGTGCCATCGCGACGACACTCCGCGAGGTGCATTCCACCAATCGCCATTCGTGGAGCGCCGTCCTCTGGCTCGACGGGAAGTCATACGTGGCGCCCACCATGGAACTCGACGTCCTCGACCGCATCGGCGGCGGCGACGGTTTCGCGGCCGGACTGATCTATGGCTTCCTCGCAGGGAAAAGCCCCGAGGAATCGCTCCGGCTCGGTTGGGCCCACGGCGCCCTCGTGACCACCTATCCGGGCGACACCAGCCTGGCGAGCCTTCCGGAAGTGGAAGCCCTGGCCAAGGGCGGCTCTGCCCGGGTACAGCGCTAGTCACCCGGAACTCAGACTACCCGGAATCAAAACAACAAGGAGTTATGATGAAAGCTGACATCGGCCTCGTCGGCCTCGCGGTGATGGGCCAAAATCTCGTCCTCAACATGAACGATCACGGCTACTCCGTGGCCGTCTTCAACCGCTCCCCGAAAGCGACCCATGACTTCCTCGCGGGATCAGCGGCGGATCGTCGCAATTGCGCCGACAAAGCCTGCATCGCCGGCGCCGAGACCATGGAGGAATTCGTGGGCCTCCTCGCGAGTCCGCGGCGGATCATCCTCCTCGTCAAGGCCGGTCAGGCCGTCGACGACACCATCGAGAAACTCCTCCCCCTCCTCGACAAGGGAGACATCATCATCGATTGCGGCAATTCCTTCTGGGCCGACACCGAGCGAAGGGCGGCCTACCTCGCAGGCAAGGGCCTCCGCTTCATCGGTTCAGGAATCTCCGGAGGCGAGGAAGGCGCCCGAAATGGTCCATCCCTGATGCCGGGTGGCGACGAGTCGGCCTGGCCCCTCGTCGACAGCGTCTTCGAATCGGTGGCCGCCCGCGCTCCGGGTGGAGAGCCATGCGTCGCCTGGATGGGAAGCGGCGGTGCGGGCCACTTCGTGAAGATGGTGCATAACGGCATCGAGTACGGCGACATGGAACTCATCGCGGAAACCTGGCATCTCCTTAAGGAAGTACTGGGCCTCGGCGCCGACGAGATGGCCGCAACCTTTTCGAAATGGAACGGCGGCGAACTGGAGAGCTATCTCATCCAGATCACATCGGAAATTCTCGCCTTCAAGGACAAGGACGGCTCGCCGCTGGTCGACAAAATCCTCGACGCGGCAGGACAGAAGGGCACAGGGAAATGGACGAGCCAGGAGGCCCTCGATGCCGGAATTCCCCTCACCCTCATCACCGAGGCCGTCTACGCTCGAGCCCTTTCCGCCCTCGTCGATGAGCGCAAGGCAGCCTCGACCATACTCCCCGGCCCCGGCCCCGCTGCGAGGGCGGCCGCCCTCGCAGGACGGGACAGGACATCGCTCATCGAAGATTTCCGCAAGGCCCTGCTCGCCGCCAAGATCGTCTCCTACGCCCAGGGCTTCATGCTGCTGCGCGAAAAAAGCGCCGAAAAGGCCTGGAAACTCGACTTCGGTTCAATTGCACTGACGTGGCGCGGTGGCTGCATCATCCGCTCGGCCTTTCTGGGCCGCATCAAGGAGGCTTTCGATCGAAAGCCGGGCCTGCCCTCGCTGATGGTCGACGGGTATTTCGCGAAGGTGCTCGCCGATTGCCAGGGCAGCCTCCGATCGGTGATCGCCCTCGCGGCTGCCTCGGGCATTCCTGCGCCCGCACTGTCGGCCGCCCTGGCCTTCTACGACGGCTATCGCTCGGCTCGCCTGCCCGCGAACATTCTCCAGGCCCAGCGCGACTATTTCGGCGCCCACACCTACGAGCGCCTCGATCGCCCCCGTGGGGAATTCTTCCACACCGACTGGATCGGCTCGGGCGGGGCCGCGGTTTCAGGTACCTACAATGCATAATATCGGCGGCAAAGCCGGGGAGTTGCCATGAAAGCGCTCGTTCTCGAGGAATACAAGAAACTCACCTTGAAGGAAATCGCCAAACCCGCGCTCCGTGCCCCTGACGACGTCATCGTGCGCGTTCGGGCCGCGGCCATCTGCGGTTCCGACGTGCATGGCTGGGATGGATCGACAGGCAGGCGCAAGCCACCCCTCGTGATGGGACACGAGGCGGCCGGCGAAATCGTCGAAGTCGGAGCCGCCGTCCGCAATTTCCGGGTCGGGGACCGGGTCACCTTCGACTCGACCGAGTGGTGCGGAAAGTGTTGGCACTGCCTGCGCGGCGAGGTCAATCTTTGCGAGGACCGCAAGGTTCTCGGCGTTTCCCCTGGCGAGTGGAGGCGGGACGGAGCCTTCGCCGAGTTCATCGTCCTGCCGGAGCGCATTCTATTTCACCTGCCCGCCGGGATCGACTTCGTGCGCGCCGCCCTCGCGGAGCCCTGCGGCGTCGCCGCCCACGCCGCGGCCATCACGCCGCGCGAGGCCACCGACGCGATTGCCGTGGTCGGGACGGGCCTGATCGGTCTCCTTCTCGTCGCAATACTGAAAGCCGAAGGCGCCCGCCTCATCGTCGCCCTCGACACGCAGGCGGACAGGCGGGCCTCGGCCCTCGCCTTCGGGGCAACCCACGCCTTCGATCCGGCCGATCCCGCCACGATGAGCGCCTTGCGCGACCTGACCGGAGGACGGGGCGTCGACCGCGCCTTCGAGGCCGTGGGAGCCGCGGCCCCCATCCGTACGGCCATCGCGGCGACCCGAAAGGGCGGCTCGGTCACACTCATCGGTAACGCAAGCCCATCGGTCGACCTCCCCCTCCAGGAAGTGGTGACCCGGCAAATCTCCCTCTTGGGTTCCTGCGCCGTGGCCGGGGAATACGCGCGGGTCATCGAGCTCATGGCGTCCGGCGCCCTCGATCCCCTGCCCCTCGTAAGCGCGGTGGCGCCTCTGGCCGAAGGACACACTTGGTTTGAACGTCTGTACGCGCGCGAGCCGGGCCTGCTCAAGGTCGTGCTCGAGCCCTGATCGAGTCGAGCAATCCGGCCCTCTCGCCAATCGATTCATACCGGCCCGAACCGAAAGGATATTCCATGAAAGAAATCAAAGTAGGTATTGTTACTTACGGCAAGGTGGCCAGACTTCAGGCCAAGGCAATTTCGAAGCTGGACGGCGTGCGACTGGTAGC
Source organism: bacterium (assembly GCA_021782015.1). Classification (GTDB taxonomy): domain Bacteria; phylum Spirochaetota; class Spirochaetia; order Treponematales; family Rectinemataceae; genus CAIJMU01. The sequence goes on from JAJXVS010000071.1 coordinate 7,939, forward strand.
CGTGCAGGGAAGGGACGAGGCAAAGCGGGTAGCCTTCGCCAGGGACTTCGACATCATGCCTTGCGCGACCGTCGCCGACTTGGCCAAGGCCGGTGTCGACCTCGCGATCGTCTCCTCGCCCCACCCCCTGCATCGGGATCAGACCATCGAGGCCCTCGACGCGGGCATCCATGTCCTCGTCGAAAAGCCGATGGCCCTGAGCACCGCCGATTGCGACGCTATGATTGGGGCCGCGAAACGAAACGGCCGCAGGCTCGGCGTCATCAGTCAGCGTCGCTGGTTTCCGGCGGTGCGCCGCGTCAAGGAGGCGATCGAAGACGGCAAGTTGGGCGACACCATTCTTGCCGACATCGTGATGTACGGCTGGCGCGACGAAGCCTATTACCGCTCGGACCCCTGGCGGGGCTCCTGGTCGCAAGAAGGCGGCGGCGTCCTCGTGAACCAGGCCCCCCACCAGCTCGATCTCCTTCTCTGGTTCATGGGACCGGTGGCGGAAGTCCATGCCTATTGGTCGAACCTCAACCATCCCTACATCGAGGTGGAGGACACGGCGGTGGCCGTCCTCCGTTTCGAATCGGGAGCCCTCGGCTCAATCCTCGTTTCGAATTCGCAAAAGCCGGGAATCTACGCGAAGGTGCATGTCCATGGCCAGAACGGGGCCACCGCCGGTGTGCAAACCGACGGGGGGGCCATGTTCGTCGCAGGCATGTCCTCGATAGTCGAGCCTGCCAAGAACGACATATGGACGATCCCCGGAGAAGAATCTTTTCCGGGCCGGTGGGAGAACGAAGATCTCGCTTTCTTCAAGGAGCTCGAAGGTCAGGGCATAGAAGCTACCGATTGGTACCATGCCCGACAGATCGAGGACTTCGCCACTGCCATTCGCGAGGGACGCGAGCCCTCGGTCGACGCGATGGCGGGCCGCGCAACCGTCGCTCTTTTCGAGGCCATCTATGAATCGGGACGGACAGGGGCCGCGGTGAAGCCGCGCTGAGGCGGCGGTGAGGCCGCAGTGAAGCGGCGCCTGTTCCGGGTCGAGGAATGAGCACGGCGCCGCCGCCACTGCGGGGCGCCGCCGCCACAGCCCGGCGCCTCCGCCGCCACAGCCCGGCGCCTCCGCCGCCACAGCCCGGCGCCTCCGCCGCCACAGCCCGGCGCCTCCACCACAGCCCGCGCCCCTCCGCCATCGCTCGCATCTCGCCCGTCCACCCACACTCCCCGGCGCGCCCGAGGCTGCCGGCAGCCTCGGGCACGCCGTCAGCGAATATTCGTCCGACGGGCCTTGGTTCCGCGCCGCGAGGAGTCTATCCTTGTCCTGTGAGGTACGGACACATGGCGGGAGCCAAATACGCTCTTCGCGGGATCCAGGACTTCGCGGACTGGATCGAATTCGAAGACGCGCGAATCAATGTCATATCCGGGCCCAATTCCTCGGGCAAGAGCGCCCTCGCTTCCGCCCTCATACTCTTGAGGGGACAGAAAGACCTATTTCGTATTTCCTTTGCCGAGGGAGGTCAGGGCTTCGCCGATTTCCTTGACGCGACTCGCCCCCGGGCCTCCGGGGCCAAGATCGAGTTTCGAATTGCCTGTTCGGTCGACGCCGCGGCCGCCATGCTCCCGCCCGGCCTGCCGAGCGCCGATCCGGTGCCCTGGAATTTCGAGTTGGGCCTGACCTACACGGCGGACCCTTTCGACGGCGGTCAAAGCGGTATATTGTCTGAATTGGTACTTGATTTCATCGCCGGCAGGACGCGAACCAGGCTCTTCTCCGCCTCGTCGCGCCCCGACGGGGGAGAGCTCTCCTTTTCCACCGAGGACGTGCTGCGCCTGCCCTTCGTCCGGGCCCGCATCGTCGGCACGGAGGATGAGCGCGGCGACCCGGAGGCCGGCCTCGAGCGGGCGATACGCCTTGCCGAAGACCTTCTTGCAAGCTCGCGGGGGCAAGGCACCGCCTCCGTAAAGGCGCTCTGCGAATCGCTCCGGGCGATCCGCAGGGAGGCCCTGATCCAGCGCGAGTTCGAGCACATCGTCCTCGCGGAAACCGGTGACAAAAAGGTTCGTGCCGCATGGGCGAGGTATCGGTCGAGGACTCGATCCTACGAAAGCCGCGAGCAGAAGTACCTTCGATCTCTCTCGGACATCCTGATAACCGAATGCCTCGAAGAAAGCGGAATCAGGTCGATGCGATCCCGCGAGGGAGGCGGCGAAATCCGACTCTCCTTCTATTCGGTCTTCGGGGAGATCCTCGAGGCGGCGGGATTCTCACCTGCGACGAGATCGCGGCCGCACTTCAATTTCCCCGCGGGAGGCGATCGGCCCCGTGAAAACGGAACCTACCCCGATTGCGCGACGGCGCACGGAGCCGCCGTTCTCGTTCTCGCGGCCCTGGGCGAGTACCACGCCTGGCTCCGTGACGCGATCAATATCGTTCATTGCGGCGACGCGAACGGCCGGCTTTCCCTCGACGGGTCAGGCCTCGAGGAATCCTACGGCAAAACCATTCTCGCCATGAGGGAGGCCCGCGCGGGAGAGGCGATCGTGCCGGAAGGCCGCGATGCCGATCCCTCCCTCCTCGACATCGAGGCTCGGCAGGCGGAGCTCCGATCCTTCCTTTCGGCCTGTGGCCTCGCCGAAGATCTTGAATTCCGCGTGGCTAATTCCGAGCGCTCGGCGATCATGCTGGTGCGCGACGGCGAGCGACGCATGCTGGGGGATTCCGGCGCCGGCTTGCGGCGGCTCGTCGTTCTCGCCTCGTCGCTCCTGTACCTGCCGTGGGGTGCCTTCGTCACGGTCGAGGAACCGGAGGCGGGACTCGATCCGCATTTCCGTGCCGCGATGGCGGGCCTTCTCCGGCGCATCGCGAAAACGACAGGGGCGACCCTCCTCGTGGAGACGCGGAGTCCCGAATTCGTCGAGGCACTGGGGCCGTATCGCCGGGCCGAAACTGAAACCGGCGAAGACGGGAGCACGACCGGCGCCGGGGCGCGGACGAACGCGGCGGCGAAGACGAGAGCCCGGGCGAAGACCAGCGACGACGACCTCGTGCGCCTCACCGAACTCGGCGGGGGGCCGCCGGGTTCGGCTTCGTAAAAGCGACTATTTGTTATATTTTTCGGACGAAATGCATTTCCATCGGCCCCTGCCCCTTCACCTCGAGGAGACCTCGATCCTCGCAATCCACCCGATCGCCGAGCAGCCTGCGCGTGGAAGCCGACAGGTTGATGCGCATCGGGGCGGAGGCGTTCTCCATCCTGCTCGCGACGTTCACCGTGTCGCCGAAAACATCGTATATATAACGACGCACGCCGACTATGCCCGCGACCACCTCTCCCGAATTGATGCCGACGCGCATTTCCCATTGGATATCCGCCTTCGCGTTGCGGGCCGCGAGCCAGCCCAGCATGGCGTCGGCGGCCCGAACGAGGGAATAGGCGTGATCGGCATTCGGCTCCGGCATTCCCGATACGGCCAGGTAGGCGTCGCCGATGGTCTTGATCCGCTCGCAGCCGTGGTCGCGCACGATGTCGTCGAAGGCGGCGGTGATTGCATTGAGTTCGTCTATCACGAGCCTCGGAGAGAGATGCGCGGATTGCCCGGTGAAATTGACGAGGTCGCCGAAGAGCACGCTCGCCTCGGCAAAGGAACGCGGCTCGCTCAAGCCCTTCTCCTTGAGCTCGGCGGCGATCGAGGCGGGCAAGAGAGCCTCGAGGAGCCGATCCGATTTTTCGCGTTCCCGCTCGACGCTGCGCTGGGCCTCCCGCAGCCTGAGATGGGTGCCCACCCGGGCGACGACCTCCTCCCGCTGGAAGGGCTTGGACACGTAATCGACCGCGCCCGCGCGGAAGCCTTCGACCTTGTCCTCGATCTGGTTCAAGGCTGAGATGAAAATGACGGGAATGTCAGAAAGCTCAGGATCCGCCTTGAGCCGCGAAATGGTCTCGAAGCCGTCCATTCCCGGCATTTTGATGTCGAGGAGTATGAGATCGGGCTTCGCCCTGGCGGCGATCTGGAGGGCCCGCTCCCCCGATTTGGCCTGAAGCGGATGGAAACCCGCCTCGACGAGGGTCTCGGAAAGGACCTTGAGATTCTCCTCGATATCGTCGACCACGAGCACGAGGCTCGACTCATCGGCCATCGCCCGCCTCCTTCGTAAGCTTTGTTATCAATTCGGCCAACGCGCCATCGTCGTAGGCCGACGCGGCCCGGGCCAGTGCCGCTGACAGGCGCGGAGCCTGCCCGGCGATGCCGGCGGCCAGGGCCCCCACGCTGGCGAAATCGTTGATACCCGCCGCGTCTTCGATGGCGGCCCTCCTGTCCGCGCCGATAGCCTCCCAGTCGGCGGCGCCCGGTTCGCCGGCCTCCCGCGAGTCCGGCAGCTCGATCGCGACCGACCGGGCCTCCACCCGGACGGCGACCCCGCCCTTGTCGCGGATGATCGCATGCAGGGCAGATTGCTTGAAGGGCTTGGCAAGGAAACCGTCGAAGCCCGCCTCCGCGATGCGGCGCTCGTCGTGGCTGAAGGCCGAGGCGGTGAGGGCGAAGACGGGAACTGCCTTGGTGACGTCGTTGGCCTTGAACAGGGCCACGGACTTGTAGCCGTCCATGATGGGCATCTTGATGTCCATGAACACAATCGCATAGTTGGTACCAAGCGCCCGTTCATAGGCCGACTTGCCGTCCTCGGCCTCGTCTACCTGAAAGCCTATCCTTTCGAGCATCTCGCGGAGCACGAGCCTGTTGGATTCCTGGTCGTCGACGACGAGAATGCGCAGGCGCGCCTCGGGGTCGACGCTGATCGAAAGATCGGCGTCCGGATCGGCGGCCGGGGCTTCGCCGCTCTCGGCCAGGGCCAGGGAGAAGGAAAACTCGCTGCCGACCCCGAGTTCGCTCCGCACCTGGAGGGTGCCGCCCATCATGCCGACGAAGCGACTCGAGATGGCGAGGCCGAGCCCTGTACCGCCTTCGTGGTCGGTCGTCGAGGCCTGCACGAAGGGACGCATTATGAGATCGAGCTCGGCGGCGGGAATGCCCCTTCCGGTGTCGCGCACAGCGAAGCGCACCCCCTCGCCGCTCTCATAGCCCTCCGCAGCCTCGTCGGCCCCGTCGGCCTCATCGGCCGACGAGGGTCCCACGAGAAGACCGATCCCGCCCTCCTCCGTGAACTTCACCGAATTGCCCACGAGGTTGATCATCACCTGCCTGAGCTTGCCCAGATCGCCGCGCACATACTTGGGCAAGCCGTCGAGGGTCTCGACATAGAGGGACAGCCCCTTTTTCCTGCAGCGCTGCTCGAACATGTCGCGAATGTCATAAATGAACTGACCGAGATCGAAAACGCTCTCGTGGAGCTCCATCCTCCCCGCCTCGATCTTCGAGATATCGAGAATATCGTTGATGAGCGAAAGGAGATGCTCGCCGCTTCTCGTGATCACCCGCACCTTTTCCCGCTGATTCTCCGTGAGGTTGCGATCGTCGCCGAGGAGCTGGGTGAAGCCCAGGATCGCGTTGAGCGGGGTACGGAGCTCATGGCTCATGTTGGCGAGGAACTCGCTCTTCATCCGGCTCGCGTTCTCGGCCTCGCTTCGCGCGCGCCGGAGATTCGCCTCGATCTCCTCCTGCTTGCGGACATCGTGGAGGATGACCGTCGTCCAGGCGTCGCCCTCGCCCCGCGAGATGTGCGACTCGAAGACCATCGGCGCACCGTCGACACCCTTCCAGGAAAGACGCGCCACACCCTCCCGGTGCGATTCGACGAAACCCTCGAATCCCCTGTCCAGGAAATCGCCGATTTTTTTTTCAAGGGCGACAGCCCGTCCACAACCGAAGACCGACTCGGCCGCCGCGTTGAAAACCCTGAGCCTCCCGTCCGAGTCGAAGGCGAGGATGGGATCGGCAGCGAGCTTGACGACATCCTCGAGGCGCTTCCTGGAAACGGCGAGCTGCCCCTCCTGCTTGGCGATGAGGGCGTTGATCTCGCGATACAGGGGCGTGTATTCATCATCCTGGAGAATGTCGATGACCCTGGCCGTCTTCCGCCCCGGCGCGTTGAGCGAAACGAGGCGCTCCCCGATGGTCGCCAGGGGCCTTTCGATTATGGAACGCAACAGCCAGATCATTTGGCCGAAGACCCCCGCCATCAACGCGAGCTTTACGCCGAAGACGTAGAGCGCGTTGCGAAGGCCCGAGTACTGACGAATGTGGAAGAGGAAATCGGGGGCCGAGAAGATCTGCGGGGGCGGATTCATCTGCATCGGCGGCCCCATCTGGAGCCAACCGGACAGGAAACTCCCGGCGAAGGCGAAGGCGCTCGCCGTCAAAAAGAGCACAATTGCCACTATTATGGAAAGGATGCGCGAAAAATGCGTGCGACGGGCGATACGGATGGAGGGGCCGAGATTGACGATCGTCATCCTCGCCTCGTAGAGCCGGTGCTCGAACTGGAGCGAAAGGATGACGCCGACGAAGTAGCCGGACACCGCCGCGTCGGCGAGCTGGAAGGGTAGTTCACCCAGATTGCCGGGGCGGGTTACCGGATCCTGGCTGTCCCCGGGAGTGAGGAGGTGCCGGAGGAGGGAGCCGGCGACAAAGACGAGGATCGAGGCGACGACCGTCCAGTACGGCAGCTTGTTGAGATGCAGCATCGCCCTGTCCACGAGGGGGCCGGAAGGCTCGCAGGAATGCAGGCAATTGATATGGACCCGGAAGATCGGGGCCATGAAGAAAAAGAGGAGGAGGTTGAGCGCCAGGATTTCCGCCCACATGAGGAGGCCGGGTCCCGGAGTGATGAACTCCCTGAGCGCCGAGGCGAAGGCCTCGCCCACCGTGGAGCCGTTCATCGAGGTGACGAAGAGAACCACGAGCGGCACGAAGACGCTCGAATCAGGCCGCATCGTGCGGGCGCGATCGCGATACTTCATGCCTTCAGGATACAAACAACGCGAAGGAAAGGCGAGACACCTTCGTCCGACACCTCGCCTTTCTAGAAAGGATCGAGAGTCGAGGCGAAGCCGGGCTTCCGCCTGGCGCGGGAGACTCTTTCGAAGGCCAGGGCCACGCGGAGGAGAGTCTGTTCTGCGAAAGCCCGGCCGAAGACCGAAAGCCCCACGGGCAGGCCATGCACGAAGCCCGCCGGAACGGTCAGGTTGGGATACCCCGCGATGGCGGCTGGCGAGGCGCTTCCTCCTATGTAGTGATCGCCCAGGAAGAGATCGGTCTTGCAAGCAGGCCCGCCCGAGGGAGCGACGAGGGCATTGAGGGAAAGCCGCCCCATGGCGGCGTCGATGCCCTCGTCCCGGGTCAGACGCAGGCAGGTCCGGCGCGCCTTCAGATAGGCCTCGTCGTCGAGGGAGCCCTTCGCGGCCGCCATCGCGAAAATCTCCTGGTGGAACCAGGGCATGACGGCATTCGCATGATCGGCGTTGAAGGCGATCAGGTCGCCCAGGTCATGGATCCCGCTCGAACCGGCGTAGGCCCTCAGGTAGCGATTGAGGCCGTCCTTGAATTCGTAGAGCAAAACCTCGAAGGCGGCTTCATCCAGGTCCTTCCCGCAGGCGAAATCCGACTCGATCACCTCGGCACCGAGGCCTCGGAGCGCATCCAAGGCCACGGCGAAAACGCGATCCACGGCGGGGTCGTAGCCGGCCAAGGTCCGGGCGACGCCGATCCTGAGTCCGTCGAGGCGCAGGTCGTCGGGAATCGCATTCAAGAATTGCAGGAGCCCGGCGCCGCCGGCGGCGCCAGCGCCACCCGCACCGGCCACGCCACCCGAGCCACCTGCTCCAGCCATGGCCGTGAGGAGGATGGCTGCGTCCTCCACCGTCCTCGCCATGGGGCCGGCCGTGTCCTGACTCGCCGAAATCGGAATTATGCCTTCCCGGCTGACGAGGCCGACTCTTGGCTTGATTCCGACGAT
>JAJXVS010000351.1 GCA_021782015.1 bacterium
CCGGCGCCGACATCATCCTGACCTACCACGCCAAGGACGCCGCCCGCTGGCTGGCCAAGTCGGCGGGAAGGTAAGCATTATGATGAATACGGCTAACTCTCCTGGCTCGCCCCCCGCGGCTGGTGCTGCGGGTGCGGCGGGCACGGCGGGCGCCTCATCCGCGGCTGGTGGCGCGGCCGGCGCCCCCTCCGCGGTGGGCGCCTCATCCGCATCGGGTGCTGCGGGCGCATCCCCCACGGTGGGTGCGGCGGGGCGGCCCGACCAGACCCAGCACCGCCAACTCCACGACGGGCGCATGCTCGAGGCCGACTTCGACATGTCGCCCTTCACGATCGCCTGGGAAATCACCCGCGCATGCGCCTACGCCTGCGTGCATTGCCGGGCCGACGCCCAGCATGTCCGCGACCCCGGCGAGCTTTCCACCGCCGAGGCGAAGGGGCTGATAGACCGCATCAAGGATTTCGGCAGCCCCATCCTGATCTTCACCGGCGGCGATCCGATGATGCGGCCCGACCTCTTCGAGCTCATCGAATACGCGACGAAGAAGGGTCTTCGCTGCTCGCTCACCCCCACGGCGACGAAGTTGCCGACCAAGGAAAAGCTGCAAAAGGCCATGGATGCCGGCATCAAGCGGATCGCCCTTTCGCTCGACGCGCCGACGGCGGCCGTACACGACGATTTCCGGAAGGTTCCCGGTTCCTGGGACCGGACCATGGACATCCTCCGCACAGCCCTCTCCATCGGCCTCTCGGCCCAGATCAACACAACTGTGAGCAAGCATAACCTCGACATCCTTCCGGACATGGTGAAATTCGTGAAGGAGGTCGGCGCGGTGCAATGGTCGGTCTTCTTCCTCGTGCCCACGGGCCGCGCCCACGCCGAGGCCATGATCTCGGCGGAGGAGCACGAGCGCGTGTTCAATTGGCTCTACGACCTCTCCCTGAAAGGCGACTTCGACATCAAGGCCACGGCCGCCCCCATGTACCGCCGCGTCGCCATCGAGCGCAAGCGTGCAGAAAAGGGCAGCATTGAAGCCAATTTCCAAGGCGCGGGCTTTCAGTACGCGGACGGCCTCAATCGTCCGGTCAAGGGCGTCAACGACGGGCGCGGCTTCCTCTTCGTCTCGCATACGGGCGACATCATGCCCTCGGGTTTCTTTCCCCTCGCGGCGGGCAATGTCAAAAAAGACGACATCGTCGAAATCTATCGCAATTCGAAGCTTTTCAGGGAGCTGCGCGACCCGGGCCTCCTCAAGGGGCGCTGCGGGGTCTGCGACTACAAGGTCGTCTGCGGCGGGCAGCGCGGACGTGCCTGGGCGATGACGGGCGACTACCTGGAGACGGACCCGGCCTGCGTCTACGTGCCGCCACGGCGGGACGACGTTTCTCCAAACCGGGACGACCGTTCTTCACGGCGGGACGACGTCTCTCCGCACCGTGGCGATGCGCCTTCGGCCGGCAGCGCCCCATAACAAGGAGTAATTACGATGAATGACCGATTCCTCCGCGCCTGTCGGCTCGAGGCCGTGGACGCGACACCCGTCTGGTTCATGCGCCAGGCGGGGCGCTACATGGCCGAATACCGCGCCATGCGCGAAAAGTACACGCTCCTTGAAATCTGCGACCGGCCCGAGGCCGCCGCCGAGGTCACCTTGCAGCCCGTTCGCGCCTTCGGGGTCGACGCCGCCATCCTCTTTGCCGACATCCTCCTCCCCCTCGTGCCGATGGGCATCAAACTCGAATTCGCCAAGGGCGAGGGGCCCGTCATCCACAACCCCGTGGCGACGGCGGCCGACGTGCAGGCCCTCTCCCTCATCGACGCCAGGGACGCTCTCCACAATGTGATGGAGGCTCTCTCCATCGTGAAGCGCGAGATAGCCGGCAAGACGCCCCTCATCGGCTTCGCCGGCGCTCCCTTTACCCTCGCGGCCTACCTGATCGAGGGAGGCTCCTCTCGCTCCTTCACCAAGGCGAAGCGCATGATGTATGAGGCGCCGGAGGTCTGGCACGCGCTCATGGACAAGCTGGCGACCGTCGTATCGGGGTATCTTGTCGCCCAGGCCGACGCGGGCGCCGATGTCGTGCAACTTTTCGATTCCTGGGTGGGCGCCCTCTCGCCCGAGGACTACGCCGAATACGCCCAGCCCTATTCGAAGCGCATCCTCGATGCGGTGAAAAAGCGTGGAATTCCCTCGATCCATTTCGGCACGGAGAGCGCGACCCTCCTCCACCTGATGTCGGCCGCGGGCGGCGATGTCCTGGGCCTCGACTGGCGCACCGATCTCGAAGGCGGTTGGAATTCGGTGGGCAAGGGAAAAGGCGTGCAGGGCAATCTCGACCCGGTCGTTCTTTTCGCGCCGAGGCCCGAGATCGAGCGGCGCGTCAAGGCCATCCTCGCCAAGGCGGCCAACCGAAACGGCCACATTTTCAACCTCGGCCACGGCATCCTCCAACAGACGCCCGAGGACAATGTGCGCGCCGTCGTCGAGATGGTGCACGAACTTTCGGCGCGTTAGGCGCCATAGTAAGGGATATGATGTGTAGACCTGGCGCCCGCGAGCTCGCGCGAAGGGACGGGATCTGATGGAAACCGCCGGCGTGGCGGCCGCGGTGGCCACCTTCGGGAGTGTCTGGTTCGGGCATGTGGCCGTCCGGTTTCTCGAATATCGCCTCGCCCGGCTCTGGCCCGCGCGGCTCCTCTTTGCAGCCGCCGGGGGCGGCTGCCTCGCCGCATCCCTCCTCTGTTCTTGCCCTAACGGATCGGTCGAGTTCGGCATAATTGGGATCGTCTTTCTGTATGATATCGTCGAGCTGGGCCGACAACAGAGGCGGGTTCGAAAGGGAAGGGCGAAGGCCAATCCCGATAACCCGCGGCACAAGGCCGTCTTCGAGTCGGGGAAGGCCCTGACCGAGGATCTCTTCGCGCGCGAGCCTGAGCCCCCTGGCTATCGGGAGGCACGGCGATGAATTTAATCGGTATTGCTATGGGTTTTATCGCCTTGGGTCTCGTGGGTTTCGGGTTCTTCTGGGTTGTGCGGCTCGAGCGGGCCCTGGGCTGGACCTGGTGGCCCTGGGTTATCCTCTCCGGCCTTGTCCTCGTGGGCCTCTCCCTTTTCCTCCCCTGGCCCTTTCTTTCGGCCGTCGTGGGAGCCGCCGGCGCCTCTCTGGTCTGGGGCGCGACGGAGCTTCGCAACCAGGCCATTCGCGTTGAACTCGGCTGGTACCCGGCCAACCCGGATGGCAAGCGAAAGCCTCCTTTCGAAAGCTTTATCAGGAAATTGAAGGCCCCCGAACTCTGAGGCCGAAACTCGCGGCCCGCCGGCTGACGGCCGGGCCCAGACTCGAAGGGGGACGCGCCCAGCGGCGCGGGA
>JAJXVS010000352.1 GCA_021782015.1 bacterium
GCAGGTTGGAGGGGCCGGCGGCCAGGGCGCGGGGGTCGCGGCGACGGGGGGAGGAGGTACTGGCGCCAGCCCCGCGGCTGGCGGCCAGGGCGCGCCCGGCGCGAGTCCCACAGCGGGCACCGGCCCCAACGCTGGCGCCGGACCCGCGGCCAGCGGCCGGGGCGCCGCCGACAGCCAGGCAGACCCGAGACTTGGGCCAGCGCTGGTAGCCCTCCAGAGGGCGAGCGCGGACATGGGCGCGACCGCTGCGGCCCAGGCGAGGGCGCGCATGGTAGCCTCGCCCAAGGATTTTCTCGACACCCTCGACACGGTGTTGGCGGAGCGAGCCCTCGATCCGGACCGTTTCGCCCGTGTAGACAAGATAGCCCCTCCCCTCCCCTCCACTTTCGTGCCGAATGATCTTGTCAAATTGGACAGCATTGTGCCGGTCGCTCGCAAAGGACTCAGCCTGCGGAGCGCGGCTGCAGGAGCCCTCGCAGCCATGGCCAGGGCAGCGAAGGCCGACGGGGTTCGTCTCGTCGCGGGTTCCTCATATCGATCCTGGGCATATCAAAAGGCAGTCTTTGCGCGCGAGGTGAAAAGCTACGGCGAGGAGCAGGCGAAGCGCGAATCGGCCGAGCCGGGACGGTCGCAACACCAGCTCGGCACCGCCATCGACTTCAGCCCCATCGACGATGTCTTCGGAAAATCTCCGGCCTACGCCTGGCTCGTTGCCCATGCCCGTGATTTCGGATTTTCGCAATCCTATCCTGAGGGCCTGGAGGCCGTGACCGGCTACCGCCCCGAAAGTTGGCACTGGCGCTGGATCGGCCCCGCCGCGACACGTCTGGAGCGCGATTACTTCGGTGGAACCCAACAGTACCTGATCGAGTTCTTGGGGTCTTATTGAATCCGAAGGGCCAATTAGCCTGACGTCTTTCCGATTGGCTGCGACAGCCCCACCACACCGCGCCCGGCCCACCACACCGCACCCAGTCTGGTCCGGTCCCGCTTCCACCGTACCGCGCCCCGTCCTACGATGCCGGGCCAACCCTGTCACGCTCGGCAAGGCCGAAGCCCGCTCCGCAAAGCGAGCCTCGGCCCGAAGCACCAAGTTCAGGCCAGGTTGCGAATCTCCTCCACCGCGTTGCGCCTCGCGAGGCGCCCGATTCCGATGGACACGGCCCCTGTTGAAAGGAGGGCCGTCGCCAGAAGGGCAGCGAGGTAATCCCAGGGCAGGCTGAGGAACTCCGGAGGCGGGTCGAAAACGCCGCTCAAGACCTTGACGAGCATCCAGGCGACACCCAGGCCGAGGACCACGCCCGCCGTAGCGCCGCCGACGAAAATCAGGAAGGTTTCGCTGTGGATAAAAGCATCCAATTGCTTCTTTCCAGCGCCGGTCAGCTTCATGGCCGCGAAGTTCCTCCGCCGCTCGGCCATGCCGAGAGCGAGCACCATGCCCACCGAAAATGCGAGAAGCACAACCGCGAAGGCCAATTCGAGGGAGGTCAGGCCACGCAGATCCATGGAGGTCATGCCCGAGCTGATGACGCGTTGCGTCGAACCGATGTCATTGACCTTGGCTCCAAGGGGCCCGAGGCTGTCGGCGACGGCCCGGGCGAGGGCGGCAGGGTCCCCCTTCGCCTTGAACAAAAGGACTTCGGAGGCCGGATCGCCGGTCGCCTGGGAAATGTATGATGAATTTGCGACGAAAAAGGAGTCCTTGGGCGCGGTCGGAAATTCCCTCACTACACCTACAATGTGGAACGGAACCACATGGTACTGATGGTCCGAGGGAAACTGGAGCCGGATGTTGATCGGATCTCCGTTGGAAAGCTGGTAATCCTTGATGGTCTCCTCGGAGACGAGGATTCCGTCCTTTTGTTTGCGCAGCATCGCCAGGGTCGCCTTCGCGTTTTTGTTGGCGAAGAAGGCGTCGGAAATCGTGGTAGTCCTGCCGATGGTGTTCGGATCGATGCCGAAGAGGTCCTGCAAATCCTTGCCGACGTAGGCGAAGCGATGCTGCATCGGCTCCATCGCCGCGACGCCGGGCAGGGCCGCGAGGGCCGTGAGACGGGGATCGTTCGGCGCGAAGGATGTCGTCCCGACGGCCATGACATCGGCCCCATTGGTGAGTTCGGCGTCGACCCTCGCCTGTCGATTGTAGGTCGTGTTGAATATGGATGTGGAAATCGCGAAGGAGATGGCGAGGGCCACGAGAAGCATGCCCCGGGCGAGAAAGCCCCTGTCGCGCGATAGAGAGGCGGCGACGGTGGGGGCGAGGGCGCCGGCCGTCGGGGTCACGAGGACGGTCACAGCCCTGCGCCGTCCGGAGAGGAGTCCCTCAAACAGGCGGAGGGCGAGGAGAACGCCGCCGATCCACAAAAGGAAGGGACCCACAAAGGCTTCATAATTGACCGAAATCGAAGCGACACCCTCGGGCGCCATGACGACCGAATAACCGGAACTTGCGGTCCGCCAGAATTCGACGGCCGATAGGGCAAGGGCGAAAAGGTCTAAATAGGCCCTTTTCCACAAGGGCTTCGAGATGACGCGGGCCTCGTCGACCTTGGCTCCGGTCTCAGATCTCGCGCCGCGCCACGAAGGGAGCACGCCGGCCAGAAGGGCGAGAAGGGCCGCGGCGACGGCTGCGAAGGCCGTCCACAGCCCGACCAGACCGAGCGTCGCCGGGCCGAGGGGCACGAGTAGGCCGTCGACGAGGAAGGACAGGGCGCTGCCCAATATCACGCCGCCGACGGCGGAACCTGTGGGTTCCATCGCCTGGAGCCTGACGACGCGCCTCGGATCGGCCCCGTGACTTCTGAGCAATTCGCGTTCGCGACGCCGATGCTTTTCGCCCGATGCCGTGATGAACAGCACGAGGAGGATCGCGAGAAGGGCGCCGGGAAGGCCGAGGAAGAGGAAGAGAACCTTGGCGTACAGCGCATCGGCCCTCACCGCCGAAAGTTTGGCGGAGAGATTGTCTCCGACGAGGGCGTTGCCCGCGACCCGGGCCTCGAAATTGTTGGCGAGGGAATGGACATAGGTATAGGCCGCGCTCGGATCGGCGGGAAAGCCATGACCAATCCGGGCGTGAAGCTGGAATCGCGCCGAATCGGGGTTGGCGGCCGCCTGCGCGTCGAACAGGCTGTGCCACTGGCTCTGCGAAACGAAGAGGACATTGTCGGGAGGAGCCTGGGGAGCCGCCGAGGGCGGCAGGCCGACGGCCTGGAAGAAGGAATCGGCGAAGGGAAGGTCGATGACCCCGTCGATTTTCAGCATCGCGGGAGCCTGTCCCTTTCTAAGTATGCTGACGGTATCGCCCGGCCGGACGTGGAGGTTCGCCGCGGTCTGCTGCGCCACGAGAACGCCGCTGCCCGCCCCGA
>JAJXVS010000353.1 GCA_021782015.1 bacterium
AAGTACGCCATGCTCGGTCATGAGTATCGGCCCTTCTTCGACGAAGGGGCTGAGGCAAACCCTGACCTCGCGCCCTTTGAGGAAAGGGGCATACAGGTCGTTTGGAAACGCTAGGCCCGCGGGACCGAGGGGCGGAGCGCCTCGATCTCGGCAATGCTCAGCGGTTTTGGCTTGCCGAGCCGGCGCGCCCCTCCCGCGGTGATGAGGAAATCCTCCTCGTTCCGGAGGCCGCCGAAGGCGCGATACTCCTCGACGCGCTCCCATGCGATGAAATCGCTGAAGCGCCCCTCGGCGCGCCAACGATCGATGAGTTCGGGAATGAAATAGATGCCCGGCTCGATCGTGACGACGAAGCCAGGTTCGAGGGGCCGGACAAGGCGAAGGGACTTTAGGCCGAATTGCCCGCTCCTCGGCAGGCCGCCGTAGCCGACGCGATCCTCGCCCAGGTCTTCCATGTCGTGGGCGTCGAGCCCCATCATGTGGCCAGTTCCGCAGGGGAAAAAGAGGGCGTGGGCCCCGGCCGCGACGGCCTCATCGGGATCTCCCCTCATGAGGCCGAGTTCCCGCAGGCCCAGGGCCATGGCGCGACAGGCGGCCTGATGCGCTTTTAAGAACGGCACTCCGGGGGCGAGGACGGAAATCGCGGCCTCGTGGGCCCGGAGGCTGACCGCGTAGATTTCGCGCTGCCGTTCCGTAAAAGCGGCCGATACGGGGAAACTGCTCGAAAGATCGGCGCAATAGTGAAGGTTCGTCTCGGCGCCGAAGTCGCAGACCACGAGGTCCCCCTCCGACAGACGGTTGCCGTGGCCGTGATTGTGGAGGGTCTGACCGTCGCGGCTCAGGATGATCGGAAAGGCGATGTCGCCGCCCGACGCGAGGGCTATGCGGCGAACCTCGGCGGCCAGTTCGCCTTCGATCATGCCGGGCCGTGCGCCCGAGATGGCGGCCACGTGCATGTCCACCGAAACGTCGGCCGCCTTCTCGATCTCCGCTATTTCCCCGGCGTCCTTGACGGCGCGGAGGGCGATGACCGCATCGATGAGTTCCGTCGAGGCGCCGGCGCGGACGGCGTCGAGGGGAAGGCCGAGAAGTTCATGAAGCCGCGCTAGATTGTCGGCCCGATAGGGCGGGAGGAAATGGATAGGCCGGCGCGCCGCCCGGGATCGCGACAGGGCATCGGCCAAACCGGAGAGGGGCGCCGTCGTGAATACGCCTGCGCGGGCCGCCCTGTCGGCCAGAAGCTCCTGGGGGCCGGTCCAGACTATGTCGTCGATACTGGCGTCGTCACCGAAGACCGTCGCGACGCCCTCATCGAGATCGAGCACTGCCGCGAGGCCCGGGGCGTCCAGGCCGAAGAAGTACAGAAAGCTGCTGTCCTGCCGGAAGGGATGGGCGTTATCGGCATAATTCATAGGACTTTCACCGTTGCCGAGGAAAAGGGCGAGACCCCGTCCGAGTTTGCGCCTGAGCAGATCACGACGTCCGACATAAACAGATGTGGGAAACATGTAAACCTCCGGATCGCGACGCTCTCCCGCCGACGATCGAGTAACACAGCGGCGATACTATCGCCGGAAGGGGAAAAAGGCGACAGGTGGGCCGGGCTCCCCTCCGCTTGCCGACGCCGCTTCAGCGGGGCTATCATGGCTTGGAGGGTCAAAGGGCAAGACCCGATGCGATCCCAATCGTCATATTTTCGACACAAGGATTCAAGATGAGGAACCTCGCGAGAACGGCGATCGTTTCGATCTTGATGCTGGCCGGGACATCTACCTTTGCCCAGCGCCTGCAAGTCTATTATTTCCAGCGTCCACCTCTTTATTTCACGGAAGCCGACGGCTCGCCGGGCGGCTTTCTCAACGAAATAGCCAGGCTCATCCTGGACGACGCGAAGGTATCCAGCGCCTTCGTGGAAATGCCCTCCACGAGGGTCGAGCCTTCGCTCTGGAAGATGAGCTATGCTGCCGGCATCGGCTGGTTCAAGACCGCCGCCCGCGAAAGGCTGGCCCGCTTCAGCGCTCCCATCTACCAGGATCTGCCCCTTGTAGCGGTCGTCAATTCGGCCAGGGCTCGGGCCCTCGGCCATGAGGCCACGATCGACAGGATTCTCGGTTCGGGACTCACGCTCGGAACGATCCAGGGCTTCTCCTACGGCGACTTCGCCGACAAGGCCATCGCGAGGCTCAAGCCGAAACTGGAAACAATTGTTGGGGAACAGTCGGCTCTCGTCAAAATGGTGGCCCGGGGCAGGGCCGACATCCTCCTCCTCGGTCTTGAAGAGGCCGGGTATCTCATGGAGAACGACAGGGAATCGGGAGCCGCCCTCAGGATCGTGAAAATCTCCGACGCGCCGGCCGGCACCTTGCGTTACATCATGTTCTCGAAGGGCGTCGACGCGGCGACGGTCGCCCGTATCGATGCGGCCATCGGCAGGGTCAAGCGAAGCCGCGCCTACAAGAGACTAGTCGACTTCTCCCGGTACCTGAAATAGCCGAGAGAAATCGGTGGTGCGAGGTGGAAGAGGGACGTTTCGCTCCGTGCCCTTTCGCGCTAAAATAGAGTTATGGATTCTTTCGTCCACCAGGAAGAAGAGGCGGCGACGCTCGAGAAATTCCTCCGCGCCCTCGAGGCGATGGCGGACGAGCTCGCGGCCCGCAAGCCCGACGACCTGACCTTCAAGGTCACCGTCCGCGAGGAGGTGCCGCTGGTCGGCATTCTCGGCACCCTCATCAACAGCATCGGAATCGACTGGGAAAGCCATATGCGCCGCGAGAACGAGCGCACGGTGGCCCATAACCGCGAACTCGCGCGGGCCTACGAGGCCCTCCAGGCCAAGAACGAGGAGATTCAGCGCGATCTCGACGCGGCCAGGCGGGTCCAGCTCCAGCTCCTCCCGAGGATGGAGGACATGGCCCATTGCCCCGAGATCGAATTCGCCGCCCATTTCCAGAGCAAGGACAAGGTCGGCGGGGACATCTACGATTTTTACCGCGCGGGCAGCGCCACCTGGGCCTTTTTGATAGCCGATGTCGCCGGTCACGGCATTTCGTCGGCATTGATAGGAATGTTCCTGAAGGCCGCCTTCCGCACGCGCTCGCGCGCCGGAGTCGGCGCCGACGAGATTTGCCGGGAAGTGAACACCGACCTCTGCGCCGTCGTGGGAGACCTCGGGATCTACGCCACGGCCTTCTTCGGCCTCGTCGACCTGGAGACCGGGACCTTCGGCTACGCGAACTGCGGCCACACGCCTGTGCACCTCCATCGCGGCCGAGGGCGGGGCACGATCCGGCTGGAGGAAAAGGGCATGCTCCTCGGCGCCCTGGAGGAGATCGACGTCGAGGAATCGAAGATCGACCTCGAAC
>JAJXVS010000072.1 GCA_021782015.1 bacterium
CGGCGAACTCGAGGCCGAAATCAACGGAGCCGCCGAGAAAATAACCGAATTGGAACGAAGTCTTTTCCTCGACCTGCGGGAGCGGGTGGCCGGGGCCGTTCCTCCGATCCTGGAGCTGGCCCGCTCAACGTCCATTCTGGATTGCCTCGCTTCCTTCGCCTGGACGGCGACGGAAAAGGGTTACCGGCGTCCGCGTATGGTCGAGGAACCGAGGTTGTCGATCACCCGGGGGAGGCATCCCGTCGTCGAAGCCCACCTGGGGGCCGGTGAGTTCGTGCCCAACGGGATCGCCCTCGAGGCTGCCGAAATCGGCCCCGGTCCAGCTTCGGCGGTAAAGGGCGGGCTCCCATCCTTCGCCCTCATCACGGGCCCCAATATGGCGGGAAAATCCACCTTTCTCCGCCAAGTCGCCCTCATTCTCATCATGGCGCAGGCCGGTTCCTTCGTGCCGGCCGAGGAGGCCGAGATCGGCATTGCTGACAGGATCTTCTGTCGGGTCGGCGCCCATGACGATCTGGCCAGGGGCGAGAGTACTTTTCTCGTCGAAATGCACGAAACGGCGCGGATACTCAACACGGCCACCCGTCGCAGTCTGGTGGTGATGGACGAGGTCGGAAGGGGAACAGGCACCCTCGATGGCCTTTCGATCGCCTGGTCCGTGGCTGAAAGACTATTCGAGGGAATCGGGGCGCGAACGCTTTTTGCAACGCACTACCACGAACTCACCTCGATCGATCACCCCCGGCTGGGAAATTTCAGTCTCGCCGTCCACGTGGAAGGGGGCGATGTGGTCTTCTTGAAACGCATTGAGCCTGGCCCGGCCCAGGGTTCCTACGGCCTTCATGTCGCCAGGCTCGCAGGCGTTCCGGAGGAGGTGCTTTCGCGGGCGCGAGAAATCAGGGAAAGGCTCTCCAGCCTCGAAGGGGCCGGCGTCGCGAAAGCCCCGGGATCCAGTACGCCTCCGATCCAGGGTGGGGCCTCCCTCTTCGATCCCCGCGACCTGGTTTTAGCCGAGTTGGCCTCCATCGATACAGACAGGATAAGCCCCCTGGAGGCCTTGAATCGTCTGGCGCATCTCAAGGCCGGGCTCACTGATTCCGAGGAAATTCCGCGAAAAAACAGAAAGCATTGAAGCAAAGGCACCGGTCGCGGGCGTTTATGGGGCATGAGCGCCCCGCTCTTTCCGTCGGTAATGCCCGGCCTCTCGTTGTTCTTGCCACGAACCTGTGTCATATGCTCCGCGCCCCTGTCCCTTGCGGGAGCCTTGCGCTCGGTCCCGCTCTGCGAAGCTTGCGATCGCGAGCTTGTCGGCCTCCCCGCGCCCCGCTGCCCCCTGTGCGGGCGGCCGATCGCGGGGCTCGCGGGCCCTTGCCTCGATTGCCGGCGCTGGCCTCACGCCTTCGACGAGGCCTTTCCCCTATTCGATTTCCATGGTGGGGCCGGAATCTTGATCGCCGCCTTCAAGTTCGGCGGTCGGAGGAGTCTGGCCTCCTGGTTCGCGCTTCGGCTCGGAGCCGCAATCTCCGAGCGATGGCCGGATCGCGTCATCGTTCCCGTTCCTCCGCGCAAGGCGGTCGTCGCGGAGCGCGGCTGGGATCACGTTGCCCTCGTGGCCAAGGGGCTCCGTACAATGGGCTTCCGAATCGCCAATCCTCTCTGCCGCGCACCATCCCTTCAGCAAAAACACCTGGGTCTTGCGGAGCGCCGAAGCAATGCGGCCCGAGCCTACGCCCTGGCGCCGGGGGCGAAGGTGCCGGCCGAAATCGTGCTTCTCGACGATGTCTTTACGAGCGGTTCGACGGCCGATGCCTGCTCGCGGGCGCTCAAGGGCGGTGGCGCCCGAGCGGTGGCCTTCGTCGCGATTGCCGCGGATTGATCGAGGCCGGACCGATCCCCTGGCGTCCCGATCCCTTGACAGCGTGGGCCGGTCGCATTATGATATATTAAATTAAAAAGACACAACGGATTCTCCTTAGCAACAAGAAGAGTCGCAGCGCGACTCTTTTTTTTTAAGAGGATTATGCAGGAACAAGAAGCAATTTCGGACGATATCGCCGCGATGCTTTCAACGCAGGGCCTTCTGCTGCTTGAATTTCAGCTGGGACGGCGAGCTGCCTCGATTCAGGTGCGCGCCGTCGTCAAGGCCAAAGGCGGGACGGGTAC
Organism: bacterium; assembly: GCA_021782015.1. Taxonomy (GTDB): domain Bacteria; phylum Spirochaetota; class Spirochaetia; order Treponematales; family Rectinemataceae; genus CAIJMU01. Next base: position 2,164 of record JAJXVS010000072.1, read on the forward strand.
GGCCGAATGCGCGACTGCGCACCGGCTCATCGCACAGCGCCTCGCCGAGGCGCATGGAATCGAGGAACCATTTATCGAGGTATCGAGTCCCGGTATCGACCGGATGCTCAAGACTACGCGGGATTTCGCCGCCTTTGTCGGCGAGCGTATCCGTTTCATCCGCAGCGGCGAGACGGAATGGGAAAGAGGCAGGCTTCTCGGCATCGAGGAGGAAGAGCTTCGCATTGACACCGCGGAGGGGAAGATAGTCCTTCCTATCAGCGGCCTCGCAAAGGCGAGACTTGATTCGACATCGGAGGGAGAATAGGCCATGGCTTCGGAAATGGCGGACGCGATTCGCCAGCTCATCAGCGAAAAGGGAATATCCGAGGATCTCATCGTCAAGACCGTCGAGGACGCCCTCCTCGCGGCCTACAAGAAGAAGTACGGGACCAACGAGAATGCCGTGGTCCGTTTTCGCGACGATTACGAAGGCGTGGATATCTACGCGAAAAAGACCATCGTCGAGGAACTCGACGACCCGGTCCTCGAAATCAGTCTCGAAGACGCGAAGGAAATAAACGAGGACGCCGAGATCGGCGACGTGCTTGAGCTGGCGATAGATCCGCACGAATTCGATCTCCAGTCGGTCATGCTTGCCAAGCAGACCACCCGAACCTCGCTCCGCGAGATTTCCCGCGATACCCAGTTCGCCGAGTACAAATCGAAGGTCGGCGAAATCATAATTGGTTACTATCAACGCGAACGGAACGGCAATATCTTCGTCGACCTCGGCAAGGTCGAGGGGATATTCCCGAGGAAATATCAATCGCCTCGCGAGATCTACCACATGGGCGATCGCATCAAGGCCATGATTGTCGAGGTGGAGAAGGGCAGGATGGGCGGCCCGCAGATCGTCCTCTCTCGGACCCATGCGGAATTCGTCCGCAAGATCCTCGAGCTCGAGGTTCCGGAGATTTACGACAAGACGGTGGAAGTTTTCAAGATTGTCCGCGAGCCCGGCTACCGCACGAAGATCGCCGTCTACTCCCGCCGCGAGGATATCGATCCCGTGGGCGCCTGCGTCGGCTTAAAAGGCATCCGCATCCAGGCAATTATCAGGGAACTGGAAGGCGAGAAAGTCGACATTCTCCGCTACGATGTCGACCCCAAGCGCTTCATCCACAATGCCCTTTCTCCCGCGGAAGTGCGTGATGTCTACATTCTCGACGAGGCCAAGCATCTGGCCTTGGTGGTCGTGCCGGACAGCCAGCTCTCGGTGGCTATCGGCAAGCAAGGCTTGAACGTTCGGCTCGCCAATCGTCTCTGCGATTGGAATATCGACGTCAAGACCGAGGAGCAGTTCCGCGAGATGGACCTCTCCGGCGGGTATATGAAGGCCGTTTCCGCCCTCTTCGGCGAAGATGAAGGGGAGGCTTCGGGCCTCGCCGATCTTCCTGGAATGGAGCCCGAGTGGATCGAAGCCCTCGAAGCCGCTGGTATTTCGACCATCGAGGATGTCCTTTCGCTGGAACCGGGCGCCATGGAGGCGATCGAGGGTATCGACGAGGCCGCCGCCCTGGCGATACAGTCAATTGTCGATGAGAATGTCGAAGTGATCGAGGAAGGCGAGTCCGAGCCCGAAGAAGGCGAGGACCGCGCGTTGGACGAGGAATACCAGTGTCCGGACTGTGGGGCGAAGGTGACTCCCGAGATGAGTCATTGTCCTTCCTGCGGTGTCGAGTTGAGTTTCGAGTACGAGGACGGAGAGGAAGCGTAAGGAGTCTATGACGGATACCAGCGATAGCCCGCAGAAGCAGAAGGCCAATCTCATCAAACAGCCGAAGACCGTCTCCGCGCCGGAGCCGGAGGCCCATGCTCCCTCGCATCCTTTCGATGATGCCCAAGTCGAGAAAAAAAAGGTCGTTGTCGTCAAGAAGAAGGTTGTCGTAAAGAAGCCTTTGCCTGCGAAACCGACCGTGGCACGGGTCGTCGCGCACCATGAAGAAGGTGCCGCCGAACCCGAACAGAAGAATGAGCAGGAAAGAGTCGCCGTTGCACCGTCGTCAGGGCCCGGCGACGTCCAGGCGATGCCGGAATCTCACATTCCAGCGACGACTCCGACGCCTTCTCCCGCGGCAGCCCCCATCGAGGCGCCGCAAGATCGGCCCGTCGAAAAAGCGGCCGACGCGCCGCAACGTCCGGCGCCCGCTTCGACGCCCGCCCGCCCGTCGCCGGGGCGTCCGGGGTATAGTGGAGATTCCCGCTATCCCCCCGGTACTCCTCGTCCCGCCCCCCGGCCGACCTACGGTCAAGGCGCCGGTGCACCCCCGCGGCCCGCAGGTGATCGACCTGCAGGCGATCGACCCGCATATCCCCCTCGGCCGGCAGGCGATAGGCCAACCGGCGATCGACCACCATACGGTCAGGGTGGAGGCGGCTCAGGTCAGGGTTCCTATCCGAGGCCCGGCTACAATCAAGGTGGTGATCGTCCGGGCTATGGCAGTCAGGGCGGGTCAGGATCTCGGCCAGGTTATGGCGGTCAGGGTGGTTCGGGCCCTCGGCCAGGCGGCTACGGCCAGTCTGGCGGCGGCTATGGTCAATCCGGTGGCGGTTATGGCCAGTCTAGCGGCGGTTACGGACAGTCCGGAGGCGGCTATGGTTCGAGCCCCCGCCCCAGCGGTCCTGGCCAGAATAGCTATGGTTCAGGCCAGGGTGGCTATGGCGGGCAGAGGCCCGGTGGCTACGGCTCCGGGCAAGGCGGCTATGGCAGCGGCCCTCGACCGGGCTATGGCGGTCAACAGGGCGGCTACGGTTCACCCCCGCGCCCAGGCTATGGTGGCAGTCCCGGCGGTCAGGGCGGCTATGGTTCTGGTCAAGGCGGATATGGCGGCCAGCGCCCCGGTGGCTATGGTTCGGGCGGCGGCTACGGCGGCGCTCGTCCGGGTGGCTATGGTTCGGGTGGCGGCTACGGCGGAGCCCGTCCGGGCGGCCCCGGGCGTCCCGGTGGCTTCGGTGGGCGCCCCGGTTTCGGCGGACAGCGTCCCGGTGGCCCGGGCGGCCCCGGTGGTCCGGGTGGCCCCGGTTCGGGTGTCGGCAAGACAGCCGTCCGGAAACCTCTGCGCGGCAAGAAACCGGCCTATTCCAAGCGGGAAGAAGAGGCGGAAAAGGCGCTCCGGCTGAAGAAAAAGGCCGAGGCGCAGGCCATGGCGATTCCCAAGGAAATCGACATCATGGAAACGATCTCCGTTTCGGAGCTCGCCCGCAAGATGAATCTCAAGCCGGCCGATCTTATCGCCAAGCTTATGGGCCTCGGCGTGATGGCGACGATGAACCAAAAAATCGACTCCGATACGGCGACCATTCTGGCCGGCGAGTATGGTTGTCAGGTTCATCTTGTCTCGCTCTACGACGAAACGGTCATCGAAAAGGCTGACGACCTTCCCGCCGATATGGCTCACCGCGCCCCGATCGTGACCGTCATGGGCCATGTCGATCATGGAAAGACCAAGCTCCTCGACGCCATTCGCAAGACGGACGTGGTCGCCGGAGAATTTGGCGGCATTACCCAGCATATCGGCGCCTATCAAGTGGAAACCCACAAGGGTCGCATAACCTTCCTTGACACCCCTGGTCACGCCGCCTTCACCAAAATGCGCGCCCGCGGCGCCGGCATCACCGATATCGTGGTCCTAGTCGTCGCGGCCAACGATGGCGTGATGCCCCAGACCCGGGAGGCGATCGATCACGCGAAGGCCGCGCAGGTTCCCATTATAGTGGCGATCAACAAGATCGACCTTCCCGAGGCGAATCCCGACCGCGTCAAGACGCAGCTTGCCGAACTCGGCCTCACGCCCGAAGAATGGGGCGGCGACACGATCTTCTGCGAGATTTCCGCTTTGCAAAAGAAGGGCATTCCCGAACTTCTCGACGCGATCCTTCTCCAGGCGGAATTGCTCGACCTTACAGCCAATTACGACAGACCGGCCGAAGGCAAGATCCTCGAATCCAAGATCGATCACGGACGGGGCATCGTATCCACGGTCGTCGTCGAGCGCGGCACTCTCCGGATCGGCGATTCTTTCGTCGCCGGCATCTTCCCGGGCAAGGTGCGAGCCCTCTTCAACGATCGCGGGGAGCGCATCGATGAAGCCACTCCCTCGACTCCCGTCGAGGTCATCGGTTTCGAAGGCATGCCCAATGCGGGCGATCCCTTCGAGGTGGTCGCGGACGAGAAATTCGCCCGTTCGATCTCGGACAAGCGGCAAGAACTCAAGAAATACGAAGAGGGCAAGAACGTCAAAAAGGTCACCCTCGACAATCTCTATGACACCATCCATTCCGGTCAGGTACAGGAGCTCAAGGTCGTCATCAAGGGCGATGTTCAGGGATCCGTCGAGGCTCTCAAGGGCCTCCTCGAGAAACTCTCGACCGCCGAGGTGCGCCTGAACGTGATCCGCGCCGCAGCCGGGGCGATCACCGAGGACGACGTCAACATGGCCGCGGCCTCCGATGCGATCATAATTGCCTTCAATGTCCGCCCGACCCCCGCGGCCAAGCTCCTCGCGGATCGCGAAAAAGTCGATATCCGCAAATACAATGTGATTTATCGAGCGCAGGAAGAGATCCAAAAGGCCATGGAGGGCATGCTCGCGCCCGAGCTCAAGGAATCCGAGATCGGCAAGGTCGAGGTACGCGAAGTCTTCAAGGTGCCGAAAATCGGGCTCATCGCAGGCTCCTACGTCACCGAAGGTACAGTCCGTCGCAATTGTAAGGTTCGGGTCATCCGCGACAGCATCGAGATCCACATCGGCAAGATCGTTTCGCTCAAGCGATTCAAGGACGATGCCAAGGAAGTGGCGGCCGGCTACGAATGCGGCATCGGTATCGAGGATATAAGCGATCTTCAGGTAGGCGATGTGCTGGAGGTCTACGAGATGGTGGAAATCGCGCGAACACTTTCCGCGCCTACCGAGGCGACCAATGGACGAGATTCGTCAGCGAAAGCTTGAAGACCAGATCAGGGAGGAACTCTCCTCCCTGATTCTCGCCGGTGAGGTCAAAGATCCCCGAGTGGGGCCCTTTGTCTCACTGACGAGGGTCGAGGCCGCGCGCGATCTCTCATTCGCGCGGGTCTTTGTTTCGAGTTTTGCGGCCGCGGCCGATGCCTCGGCCTCAACTGGAAGTGAGGCGGGCGAAGCCGCGTCCCCAGGGTCCGTCAGGGCTTCGATTTCGTCCGAAGATGCGGCGATCGACCGGGCTGTCGAAGGACTCAATCACGCGGCCGGGTTCATGCAGGCGCGCATAGGCAAAAGACTCAGGACCAGGCTCACTCCGAAACTGCATTTCGTGGCGGACCGCGGCATTCGCGCAGGTTTCGAGATGAACGAGAGGATCAAGGGCCTATTCCCGTGATTTGCCAGGAGGGTATTGCCCTCGTGGCAAAACCCGCGGGACAGACATCATTTCAAAGCCTGGGTCCACTCAAACGCCTCCTCGGAACGCGTAGACTGGGTCATACGGGCACTCTCGACAAATTCGCCTCGGGCCTTCTCGTCGTCCTCGTGGGCGGCCTTACGCGCCTCGGCCCCTGGTTTACCGCCCTCGATAAGGTTTATGAGGCAATCCTGCGCTTCGGCGAAGAAACCGACAGCCTCGATCCCGAGGGCGAAGTCGTCGCCCTCGCCCCTCCTCCCTCAGCCGAGGCCATCGTCCTCGCGCTCCCCTCCTTCCTCGGTGAGATCATGCAATCGCCGCCCGCCTATTCCGCCGTCCACATCGACGGGAAGCGAGCATCAGACCGCGCGCGAAGCGGCGAAGTCCTCCACATGCGCCCCAGGCCCGTCACAATCCACGAACTTGATCTAGTCAGCTACGATGGGATGGACGCCCGGCTCCGCGTGCGATGCTCTTCCGGCACCTACATCCGGTCTCTCGCCAGGGATCTCGCACTGTCCGTAGGCAGTCGCGCCCGACTGCAAGCGCTTTCCCGTCTTCGAGTAGGTCCCTTTTCCCTTTCCGACGCCCAACCTGCCGAGGATTTTGCCGAAGGGCGCGGGCTTGTGCCTTTTGATTCAAAACTCGCCGCCGCTCTTGGCTTCGAGCCCTGCCTCCTTGCGGAGCGGAACCTGCCCGTCTTTCGCCGAGGAGGGAGCCTTCGCCTCGCCGACCTCGTTCCGTTGCACGAGGGAAAGGCAGGATTGGGAGAGGGCGGGGGGAGGGCCCTCGCCGTTTTTTCTGAAGCAGGTGAGTTTCTCGGCGCCATGGAAGAATCGCAGGAACTTCTCAGGTATCGCTTTGTGCTCGTTCCAAACGCGCAAGGTGAGTTGGCATGAAACTCATGCTGCTCGACTGGGAGGAATTCCGTCGAGCCTATGCTCCGGAACGACCCATGGCTGCCACAATTGGCGTCTTCGACGGATTGCATGCCGGACATCAGGCGCTGATCAAGAAAATCGTCGACAAGGCGCCCGAGCACATTCCCGCGGTTTTCACCTTTCGCGACAATCCCAAGCGACTCCTCAGGGCCGAGGGCTATGAAGGCGATCTACTCGGCCTTGACCACAAGCTGGAACTCCTGACCGCCTTTGGCGTGGAAGTCGTCGTCCTGATTGACTTTTCCGGGGATTTCAGTAGAATGCCGGGAAGAAATTTCTTGTCAACGGTTGTGGAGCGCGGTCGTGTCGCTTACATGGCGATCGGTTGGGATTTTCATTGCGGCCGTGGGCGGGATACCGATGCTCGCGGTCTGGCGGAATTCTGCAAAGATCGTTCTGTTGAGGCTGAATTGCTCGATCCCGTGCTATTCCATGGAGATGCGGCCAGTTCGACAAAGATCAGGCGGGCCGTCAAGGCCGGCCAGCTCACCTTGGCAGAACGGCTTCTTGGTAGGCCTTACGAGCTGGAGCTGGGTACATTTCTCGGCGGCAGCGAAGGGAATTGGCGTTTCTCCTTCCGGGGAGGAATGGTGCGACCGCCCGAAGGGGCGTGGAAGATCATGAAGAGGGAAGGGGAGGCGCTGCTCGTCATCGATGGGCAGGGTCTCGAAGTCAAGGGATTGTCGCGGGCGGAAATCGGATCGCGCATCCCCATTACGACGCTTGGCAAGAATGAAGAGATAGACAAGGAGTAAGACGAATGGCTCTTACAAAAGAAGACAAGGCCCGGGTAGTGGCCGAGCATGGGAAGTCCGAGAAGAACACCGGATCCAGCGAAACCCAGGTTGCCCTCCTCACGGAGCGCATTCTCTACCTTACGGAGCATTTCAAGGTCCACAAGAAGGACACGAATTCCCGCCGCGGCCTCCTCAAGCTCGTCGGACAGCGCAGGAAGCTTCTCAAATACCTGCAGCGAACCGACCTCGCCGGGTACCGGTCCCTCATTGAAAAGCTGAACATCCGCAAGTGACCCCGACCGGGCAACGGTCCGAGAGGCCCCGCCCAAGCGGCGAGGGCCTTTCTTCGTTCCCGCGCGGAGAAGTCGGCTAACTCCGGCTTCCCGCGACCAAAAAAGAAGGTAGTAATGCCGACAACAATGAAGATCAAGCTGGGAGCCGAGGAGCTTTCGCTCGAGACGGGGCGGATGGCCAAGCAGGCCAATGGATCCGTCTTTGCCCAGTACGGAGGCTCGGCGATCATCGCGACCGCGTGCTGCGCCGCCAGCGCCACGGAAGGTCTCGACTTCGTCCCCCTCACCGTCGAGTACAACGAAAAGTATTACGCCGCGGGCAAGATTCCCGGCGGCTTCATCAAGCGCGAGACAAGGCCCAAGGACCGGGAGATTCTCGTTTCCCGCCTCATCGATCGTCCCATGCGTCCCCTCTTCGACAAGGCCTTCGGCCGCGAAATACAGGTCGTCCCGACCTGCATTTCCGCCGACGGGGTCAATCCTCCCGACATCATCGCGATCAACGCGGCGAGCGCGGCCGTTTCCATCTCCGATATACCCTTCGACGGCCCCATCGCGGCCGTCCGCGTCTGCCTCATCGGCAACGATTATGTGATCAATCCGACCTTCGACCAGTGGAAGAGCGCCCGACTCGAGATCGTCGTGGCGGGTACGAAAAACGGCATCACGATGGTCGAAGGCGATTCCGAAGAGGCCTCCGAGGCTGAGATGATCGGGGCCATCGAGGCTGCCAAGGCCCCCATTGCCGAGATCTGCCGCAAGATCGACGAACTCCGAGCCCTGATAGGAAAGGCCAAGCTTCCGCTTGCACCTCTCAAGGTCAAGCTCAACCGCGAAGCCGAGATTCGCGACTACGCGCACGCCCTCCTTTCTAAGGCCCTTTTCACGAAGGTCAAACAGGAACGCTACGCTGCCGTCGCCGCGGCGATCGCCGACGCGAAGGCCAAGTTCGCCGACGCCCTCGGCGACGAGGTCCAGAAAAAGCTCTTCGGGGCCCTCATGGAGGATCTGCAATATGACATCCTTCGCAAGGGCATTCTCGACTCTGGACGACGAGTCGACGGCCGCGGCCTCGAGGATATCCGCCCCATTACCTGTGAGCTCGGCGTCCTCCCCCGCACCCATGGATCGGCCCTCTTCACCCGTGGAGAGACCCAGGCCCTCGCGGTCACCACCCTCGGTACTGTCTTCGACGAGCAAATCCTCGACGACATCGAAGGCGATCGCCGCGAACGCTTCATGCTCCACTACAACTTCCCGCCCTTCTCTGTCGGAGAGGTCGGACGCCTCGGCACAGGCCGGCGCGAAATAGGACACGGCAACCTGGCCCGCCGTTCCATCGAGAAGGTCCTGCCCTCGAAGGAAGCCTGGCCCTATACGGTGCGCGTGGTGTCGGAAATCCTCGAATCCAACGGATCCTCCTCGATGGCATCGGTATGCGGCGGATCCCTTTCGCTCATGTACGCGGGCGTTCCTCTTAAGCGGCCCGTAGCGGGCATCGCGATGGGGCTCATCACCGAGGGTGAGCGATGGGCTGTGCTTTCCGACATCCTCGGCGACGAGGATCATCTGGGTGACATGGACTTCAAGGTTGCGGGCACCGAGAACGGCATCACGGGATTCCAGCTCGACATCAAGATCGCGGGTCTCACGACGGAGATTCTCACAAAGGCCCTCGGCCAGGCCAAGCGCGGCCGACTCCACATTCTCGGCATCATGAACTCGGCCCTTCCCAATCACGCCTCGGAGATTTCCGAACTGGCGCCCAAGGTTGTCTCGATGAAGGTCGACGTCGAAAAGATCGGCGCGATCATCGGGCCCGGCGGCAAGAACATCAAGGCCCTCTGTGAAACCTACGGCGTCAAGATCAATGTGGATGACGACGGGGCTGTGACGATCTACGGCAGCACTCAGAAGAACGCCTACGAGGCTCGCGATGCCATCAAGGGGATCGTCGAAGACCCCGAGGTCGGGCGCATCTACGAGGGGACCGTCAAACGCATCATGGAGTTCGGTGCCTTCATCGAAATTCTGCCCGGCAAGGAAGGCCTCTGCCATATTTCCCGCCTCTCCAAGACCCGAGTCGAGCGCGTCTCCGACGTCATCAAGGAAGGCGACAAGGTAAAGGTGAAGCTGCTCGAGGTAGATCGCTTGGGCAGGCTCAATCTTGCCCACATCGATTCCCTCGACGAAAACGGCAACGTCGCCGTCGATTCGGCGCGCGAATCGGGCGCGGGAGAAAACCGCAGTCCTCGCCCCTACGGCGACCGCCCCCCCCGCCATGATGGACCTCGCCATGATGATCACCGCGATTCGGCTCGTCGCGAGGACAACCGGAGGCATTGATGGTCGAAGCCATCGCGCTCCCCGGCGGCGCCCGATTTCTCTCCGAGCGCGTCGAGGGGGCGCGGTCCTTCAGTGCAGGATTCTGGTTTCCTGTAGGATCGCGCCACGAGGCCCCGCGGGAGCGGGGCTTTGTTCATTTCATCGAGCATCTCTTCTTCAAGGGGACCGAAACGAGAACGGCTCTGGACATCGCCCGGGCCGTTGACCGCGTAGGTGGCTATCTCAACGCCTTTACCGAAAGGGACACCCTCTGTGTCCACTGCACGGTCCCTGCGCGGCATTGGCGTCTCGCCCTCGAAATCCTCGCCGATCTCTGTTTCCATTCGGCCTTCCCTCCCGAGGAAGTCGAGCGCGAACGAGAGGTGATCATCAGTGAAATTCTCGCCTCATTCGACGATCCCGAGGAGACGGCCCATGATCTTCTCCTGGAACGCATCTGGCCCGGCGATCCCCTGGCACGGCCCATCGCCGGCTCGGAGGAAGATGTTCGAGCGGCCTTGCGCTCCGACCTCATCGCCTTCCGGGACAGCATTCTCGGGTCAGATCGGCTTCTTGTCACCGCGGCGGGCCCGATGGATGGGGCGGACCTTGTCCCCTGCCTGGAGGAGCTGATCGATACTTCGAACAGGGGACCCTCGAGGAAGTTGCCGGGATTTCGAGAGCCGACCTTTAACACAACGGCCGGAGAGCTTCACGCCAGCCTTTCTCAAGCCTATCTTTTCATTGCCGTTCCCCTGCATCCGCCCTTTTCTCCCGAAGATTTTTATGTGATGTCGGCCCTCAATGGCGCCTTTGGAGAATCCATGAGTTCGCGACTCTTCCAGCAACTCAGGGAGCGCGAAGGCCTTTGCTATTCAGTCGCTTCGGGATTCACCATGGGCCGCGATGAGGGCCTGTGGGTAGCCCAGGCTTCATCTTCGCCGCGGCAGTTTCCCACGCTTCTCGCCTCGATGCTGGGGGAAATCGCCGCTCTCGCATCGTCGCGGCCCCTGGTCGAGGAGGAGGTGGCCGAATCCATTTCCCGCCTCGAGGGCTCCTATGATCTCGCTCTCGAAGATAGCGAGTTCAGGATGAAAAGGCTGGCGCGGCAGGCGATGCTGACGGATGAGGTCCTGGATGTGGAAGAGACGCGGAATCGCATCCTATCCGTCGAGACGACATCCGTTACGCGCATGATCGACAAGGTTTTCGGCGGAGGTTCATTGGCTGTTTTTGCCTACGGCAACCTCGGTTCCCGCGGGCGAAAGGCCATCGAGGCGCTTTCGGTCTCGGATCGATTCGCAAGGGCTCCTCGTGCGTGAAATCGAAGTTCCCCTGAAGCTCGACAGGGGGGCGGCCCTTCCCGAATATCGCAGCGCCCTCGCCGCCGGCGCCGACCTTCGCGCAAGGATCGATGAACCCATTGTACTGGAACCGGGACAGAGACTCGCCGTACCGACAGGGCTTGCCATGGCCATTCCGGAAGGCTTCGAGGCCCAGGTACGGCCCCGCTCCGGATTGGCTCTCAGAGAAGGCCTTACCTGCATCAATTCTCCGGGAACCATCGATGCCGATTATCGGGGCGAAATCCGGGTGCCCATGGTGAATCTCGGCCAGGTCCCGGTGACGATCCGCGATGGGGACAGAATCGCCCAGCTCGTCGTGGCGCCGGTCGCACGGGCGACCTTCCTCGCCGTCGACAGCCTCGATGCGACGCTTCGCGGCGAAAAGGGCTTCGGCTCGACCGGAGTGACATGAGGCATCGAGGGCCAAGGCTCGCTCCCGGCATCATCGAAACCTATGTCGGCCGCGAGTATCTTCTTTCATTTCTTGTCAGCTTCGCCTTCTTCTTCATCGTGTTCTTCGTCAATCAACTCCTCTTGATGGCCGAGGACATACTCTCCAAAAGAGCGCCGCTTAGGGACGTGCTCCTCCTCCTTCTCTTCGCGACGCCCTCGGTCATCGCGATGTCGGTACCCTTTGCATCGTTGGTCGGGGCCCTCATGGCCGCCGGCAGGCTGGCCGCCGACAGCGAGCTGTTGGTGTTCCAGGCCTCCGGCGTGCGCACGACAAGGATCTTCCTGCCTTTCGTCGTCCTGGGCGCGGTGCTCTCCGTTGCTTCATTCGCGGTCAACGACATTTTCCTCCCGCTCGGAACCCTCGAGTTCGGCAAACTCTATCGCAAGATGTTGGTATCGGCGCCTGCTCTCGAACTCCAGCCCTGGTCCTCGCGCCATTACAAGGACATCACGGTTGTCACGGGTGACGTTAAGGGATCGACCGTGTCGGACATCCTCATTTTCGACCGGACCCAGCAGGGCCAGGAGCGCGTCATTTCGGCCAAGCGCGCCGTTCTCGATTCGCGGCCTGATTCATCAGAATTGGTACTTACGCTGAGCGGCGTGTGGACCCAGACCCTCAAGAACGGCGAGACGGATCGCTTCGAATATAGTTCCTGCGACACCATGGAATACCGGATCGCCCTCGCCGAAGGGAATTCCCTGGTGAGCGGAATAGGACCGCGTGAAATGAGTTCGGTCGACCTCGGCCGCTCGATAGCGACGCAGACCCTTGACTGGGACGTCCATGATCGGGCCATGTTGAGGGACGCCGAGAGCGCTCGAGCCGCGCTCGCCGAATCCTATACGAGGGGGCTTGCGACCGCGCCCGCCTGGGAAGGAGCCGCGGCCCAGCTCCCGCCTTTGATGTCGACCTGGTCGATGAAATCGGCTGCTCGTCCCGAACGTCGCAACCTCGACATCTACATCCTTGAATTTTGGAAAAAGTTCTCGATTCCGGCCGGAACGGCGTGCTTTGTCATCCTGTCCTTTCCCGTAGGCGCCCGCGCGCGACGTTCGGGGCGCTCGGTCGGCTTCGGACTCGGGCTCCTCATAGCGGTCGTATATTGGGCGCTTCTAATCGGGGGCCAGACCCTCGGCTCGAGGCTCGGGTTCTCGCCCTTCTGGTCCATGTGGTTGCCCGATGGCGTCATCCTCGCGGCGGGCGTTCTCGCATGGGCCTTCGCGCGGAGGCATCGTTGATCATATGAGGAGAGCGACGCAACTCAGACTCTATCTCGTGGCAGGGTTCCTCCCTTCCTTTTTTATGGCCATGGCATTCTTCGTCTTCATACTGGAACTCGTCGAGCTTTTCGGGAATCTATGGAAATATCTGTCGCTCAACGTGCCGCTGATCTCGGTAGCCAAGGTGCTTTTCCTCTACGCGCCGACATGCATTTCCTGGGCCTTGCCCCTTTCCCTCCTATTCGCAGTCTCGTACACACTCGGCAGCCTCTACGCGCGCAATGAACTCGTCGCGGTCTTCGGTACCGGCGTTTCGCTTGCGAGTTTCACCCTTCCTCTCATCGCGATCGCCATGGCCCTGTCAATCGCGAGCTATTTCTGGAGCGACCTCGTGGCCTTGCCTGCGTACAGGGAAAAGACCAGCCTGTCGCAAAAACTCCTCGGCCAGAGCACGAGCCTCTCCAACGCGGACGTCACCGTGCTCGCCGAACGCGGAACCTACGTCTGGCATGCGGCATGGTATGATGAAGCCTCAAAATCGCTCACGGACGTGAGCGTGATCCAGCGTGACGACGAGGGTGCCCCTATCGCGCGCCTCGAGGCGGGGGGCGCAGTTTTCAAGGACGGGGTCTGGGTCTTTTCACGGGTCAGAAGGTTTGTCCTGAACGAAAAGGGAAATTGGTCCGAAATGGATTATGGCAGTTACTCGGATCCGGGCCTCGCCGAGGATCCGGCCTCGTTCCGCAACCAGAATCTCGATCTCGGACAGCTTTCGGTC
>JAJXVS010000073.1 GCA_021782015.1 bacterium
ATCTCCATGTCCAGCCCCTCGTCCCCTCGACGGGGGTTCTCCGCACCTTCGAGCTCAAGCCCTACCACGGCGGCCTCCTCCTTCGCTATCCGCACAAGGAACGGCCCGACACCCTCACGCCCTTCCACGACGATCCCCTCCTCTACTCCATCGCGGCGGAATATCGCGAGCGCGCGGAAATCCTGGGCATCACCTCGGTGGGAGCCCTCAACCGGATCAACGCGTCCAAGGGTATCAAGGACTACATGAAGGTGGCCGAGGCCCTGCAGAACAAGAAGATCGCCGCCATTGCCGACATGGTCGCGGAACGCTCCAAGGAGGTGAAGGTCGTCCTCATCGCCGGGACCTCGAAGAAACTCTCGATCCAGCTCACGGTGATGGGGTTCGACCCAAAGGTCATCTCCCTCGACGACTACTTCATCGAGCGCGAGAAAACTCCCCGCGACGAAAATGGCAATTATGACTTTGAGTGTCTCGAGGCCCTCGACGTCGACTATCTCAACGAGCAGCTCCTCGCGCTGTTCGCGGGCGAGGAGATCGAGCTGCCCTCCTTCGATTTCAAGGTGGGGGCCCGCAAGCCCTCGGGCAAGAGGCTGAGACTCAAATCGAACCAGCTCCTCGTGATGGAAGGCATCCACGGCCTGAACGACAGGCTGACGCCCCGCATTCCCGCGGCCCAGAAATTCAAGGTCTACGTGTCGGCCCTCACCCAGCTCAACCTCGACGACCACAACCGCGTCTCGACCACCGACAACCGCCTCCTCAGGCGGATGGTGCGCGACTACAACTTCCGCGGTCATTCGGCCCTGGCAACACTGAAGATGTGGCCCTCCGTGCAGGCCGGAGAGCGCGTGCACATCTTCCCCTTCCAGAATTCGGCGGACGCCGCCTTCAACTCGGCCCTCGATTACGAGCTCGGCGTCCTCAAGGTCTACGCCGAACCCCTGCTCCGCACGGTCAAACCAGATGCGACCGAGTATGCAGAGGCCAAGCGACTTCTCGCCTTCCTCGACAACTTCACGCCCATCCCGGCCAACGCGGTACCCAAGGATTCCATCCTGCGGGAGTTCATCGGGGAGAGCGATTTCAAGTATTGACGAGGGGAAGATTTCAGGCATCGACGGGCTCGCCAATTCGAATATCGGGGCGAGCCTTTTCAAGTATCGGGGGCGGGCCATTTCAAATGCCGAGCGCCCCAGTCTCGAATTGGTTTTGATTGACCCCACATGGGGGCGGACTTATACTCGCGAATCAACTTCACGCATTTGTGCAAGGAGGTTCATATGAAGAAAATCAGGGCGTTCGCCCTGGTGGCCGCCCTGGCCACCCTCGGGTTGGGCGCGCAGGTGAAGGGTCCCATCGTCGACAAGATCCTGATCGACGCGAAGACCTCGGAGGACATCGCCATCAAGGATGTCGCGGCCGGCAAATCCGATCTCTTCGACTACGGTTCGAGCGGCGCCGTCTACAAGGGCCTGCCCGACGACATCAGGGCCAAGCTCGATCCCTACGCGGTGACCGGCGCCCTCTACAACGACCTCTATATGAATCCCTACCCGAATAAGGCGCCCTATACCGCCACCTCCAAGGACGGCAAGGTCCAGTTCAATCCCTTCGCCATCCGCGAAGTCCGCTTCGCGATGAACTTCCTCATCAACCGCAAGAAGATCATCGACGAAATCCTGGTCGGAGCCGGCCAGCCGATGTTCACGCCGGTGGTCCCCGGCCAACCCAATTCCTCCAAGTTCGGTCTCGAAGCTTCCAAGCTCGGCTTCACCGCGAACGGCAACGAGGCCAAGGCCCTCGCCGACATCGACGCAGCCCTGCAGAAGGCCGCGGCCGCCGATCCCAAGCTCGTGAAAAACGGCCAGTGGTGGAACTATGGCGGCGATCCGGTCACCGTCAACTTCCTCATCCGCGTCGACGATCCAAGCCTCCGCGTTCCCATGGGTCGTTATATTGCCGACGAAATCGAGAAGGCCGGCATCAAGGTCAACCGCCTCGAGTACGATCGAGCCAAGTGCACTGCGATCTGGTACAAGAGCGATCCCGCCGACTACCAGTGGACCCTCTACACCGACGCATGGGGCGGTGGCCAGACCTACGCATTCTGGGACGGAAGCATCGCCCAGATGTACGCACCCTGGTATTCCTTCATGCCCGGCGGCGGCAAGGCGGGCCAGTGGCAGTACGAGAACGCCGACCTCGACAGCCTCACCCAGGCCTGCGTGAACGGCCGCGTGAAGGATTCGGCCGAGTATTACGACAAGCTGATGAAGGCCACGGATATCGGCCTCCAGGAGGCCCTCCGCGTCTTCATCTGCGCCACCACATCCTACACGCCGGCGGCCAAGGATCGCTTCAACTCCCGCATGCTCTGGGGTTCGGGCGACGGCATCAACAATTTCTCCCTCTATTCGGCCGATGTAAAACCCGACACGACCGGCCAATTCAAGGGTGAAAAGGTCTTGAGGCTTTCCGAGTTCTCCTCCAAGGGCGCCCTCTTCATGTCCGCCTGGGACCCCATCGGGCCCGACGGCTTCGGCGACACCTACTCCTCCGTCGTCATCAAGAACGTCTCCGACCAGGAATACATGGCCAACCCGATCACGGGCCTTCCCTTCCCCGCCTCCGGCTCGTGGTCGAACGTGAAGACGGGCGCCATCGACTGGTCCAAGACTCCCGCCGTCGGTTCCATCGCCGTCCCCGCCTCCGCCGTCCTGTGGAACACCAAGGACCAGAAATGGGAAAGCGGTATCAATTATGTAGATGTCAAGGGCGACGGATCGACCTACGACTATGTCAAGGTCGACCCCGGCAAGAACACCGCCTGGTCCGAGGCCACCTACACCTACAAATTCGGAAGGTGGCATGACGGCAGGGACATCGACATCAACGACTATCGCTACGCGATGGCGAGGCCCTACGACCTCTCCTACAAGCATGGCGACAACGACAAGGTTTACGAAGAAAGCTACGCCAGCGCCATCAACCCCAACCTCCCGCGCGTCAAGGGAGTAGTTTTCAACAAGAACAATACAATCACCGTCTATGGCGACGCCAACTATCCGATGGATCAGGCCACTCTCGCCACCCTCCTCATGCCGAGCCTGATGATCGAAGCTTCCAATTATGGCGACATCCTCCCCTGGACCGTCCACGAGGCCCTCAAGACCATGGTAGCCGAAGGTTCCGCCTCCAAGACCCAGTGGGTCTTCAACAGCAACGGCGACTTGAGCGAAGTCGACCTCCTTTCGCAGGCCTGCACGAGCGACATCCTCGCGAAGATGCAGGAACTGGCGGCCAAGAAGGCCGTGCCGCCGGCCCTCGTCGGCTATCTGACTCCCGCCCAGGCGGTCTCGGCCTACGAGAAGTCGATCGCCTTCATCCAAAAGCACGGCCACGCCGTCATCTCCAACGGCGGCTTCGTGATCGACAAGTACGACTCGAAGAACAACACGATGGTCCTGACCGCCTTCCGCGACCCCCGGTATCCCTTCCCGAAGGGCTGGTTCACGAAAGAGCTCTCGACCACCTACCTGCGCATCGACGGCATCAAGGTCGGCACCTTCTCCAAGGGCAAGGACCTCACGGTCAGCGCCACCCTCAACGACATCGCCTTCCCGGCCGGCACGGCGAAAGCCACGACCAAAGCCGACGTCAAGGTGATCATCGTCGCGGGCAAGGACATCGTCGCCGCCGGCAAAATCACCAAGGCCGGCACGGCCGAGGCCACATTCAAGGCGGGCGAGCTCGCAGGTCTCAAGGCCGGCGGCAGCTACACCGTGATCGTGGAGGCTGGTTCCGCGGTCGATACAGCCAATCTCATCGTGTTCTGATCAACATCTCCGAAAATTCGTGACGGGGAGGGGAATCCCGCGGGCTCGCGCCCGCGGAAGGTTCCCCTCCTTTACAATCCGCCTCCCCAGGACCGACCATGTATTGGAAATATGTAGTACGAAGGGCGATCTACGGCATCATGATGTACATAGTCATGATCTTCGTGTTCTCGACCCTTTTCAACAGCGTGGCGGATTCCACGATGCGCTCCCAGATAGACGAGCAGGTCGCCCAGGAATCCCTCGGATGGAAGAACCTGACCCCCGACCAGCGCGACGCCAAGCTCGCCTCGAGAAGGGCCGACAAGATCCGGCAATACCATCTCGACGATCCACTCCCCTCGCGCATCTTTTTCCGCTCCATACGGACCCTCACCTTCGACTTCGGCAATTCGACGACCATCAAGGCCTCGAACGGCGATCGCCTCGTCATCGGCATCATCGGCGAGGCCCTGCCGCGCACCATTGTGCTCTTCACCACGGAGGTCGCCCTCGTGACCATCGTCGGCGTCGCCATGGGGCTTTACGCGGGCAGAAAACCCAACGGCCTCCTCGATCGCACCGTGTCGATGCTCACCATGATCACCAACGGACTGCCCGCCTGGTGGCTCGCCATGCTGGCCATCATGGCCTTTGCCTACAACATACCCATCTTCCCCTCGGGGGGCCTCCATATAAACCCGGCCCCGACGGGCTTCGCCGGCATCCTGGACTACCTCTGGCACCTTTCCCTCCCCCTCCTCACCCTCTTTTTCCTCGGCGTCTGGGGGACGGCCTACCTCGTCCGCAACATCGTCCTCTCGAACCTCCAGGAGGACTTCGTGATGGCGGCCCGGGCCAGGGGCGTCGGCGAGTCGAAGGTGCTCTTTGGGCACACGCTGAGGACCTCCATGCCCGCGATCATGACCCTGGCCATCCTCGGGCTCTTCTCCTCGATAGCGGGAAACATAATAGTTGAAGGCATCTTCAACTGGCCCGGCATAGGCAACCTCTATTTCGAGGCCGTCCAGCAGAACGATGTGCCCATCCTCATGTCGACCCTCGCCATCGAAACCCTCCTCACGATGGTCGGCTTCGTAATCCTCGACATCGTCTACGGCTTCCTCGATCCGCGCATCAAGGTTGGAGGCACGGCATGAATCTCCGTGACGGCCTCGACGGCCTCCGCGACTTCTGGAAAGAATTTTCCCGCGTCAAGACGGGACTGGTCGGTCTGGCGATCCTCCTGGTCTTCATCTTCCTCGGGGTGTTCGGAAGGTGGCTCATACCCTTCCCCGATGCGATGAAACACTGGCAGGATATTACCTATTGGGAAGACAATCCCCAGAGCGCCCCCCCGGCCTGGACCAACTGGTTCAGCGCGAAGAAAGGCGTCCCCTCGTCGGTCCTGGCAAGGCCCAAGGTCGAGGAGACCAAGGGCGACAATGACGTCGTCATCAAGGCCTTCACCTTCGATTTCAAGTTCACCTACGACCTCGCGCCCAAGGACCTCATCGTCAAAATGGCGGGCGACGGTCCGATCCCCGCGAAAATCGAGATTTACCGACCCGACGGCACGGGCGGAGAGATTTGGCGCGACCAGCTCAACCTCTCGCCCGGCCAGGGCGAACGCATCTCCCTCGCGCGATCGGCCTCCGACGGGGTCTTGGGCTTCGTGCAAAGCCAGAACCCCGACATCGCCGCCACCATCGACCCCACGCTGATCAAGCCCATGACCGTGATGTTCACCAAGATAGCCCCGGACATGGAGACCAATCCCGTCGCGCTCAAGGGCGAGTACCGGATCGTGGTGACGGAACTCGTGCCCTCCAGCGACTACAAGATCGATACGCCCTCCATCGAGGTTTCGGGCCACGTGTCGGGCATCCTCGGCACGGACAAATCGAAGCGCGACCTCTTCACGGGCATCATCCTCGGGATACAATGGGCCCTCATCATAGGTATCATGACCTCGGTGATCTCCGTCGTGGTCGGCGTCTTCCTCGGCATCGTCGCGGCCTATTTCGGCGGCGCCGTCGACTGGATCCTCACCCGAATCTACGAGCTCATCTATCTTTTGCCGGTCCTGCCCTTCCTCATCGTCATCTCGGCCATCTTCAAGCCCTCGATCTGGACCCTCATAATACTTATTTGCCTTTTCTTCTGGACGGGTTCCTTCAAGACCGTCTATTCGATGGCCCTGCAGATCAAGGAAGAGACCTTTGTCGAGGCTTCGAAGGCCCTCGGGTCGGGCAGCTGGCGCATCATCGTCAAGCACATCAGCCCGATCCTCCTGCCCTACTCCTTCGCCTCGATGGCCCTTTCCATTCCCGCCATCATCGTGTACGAGGCGAGCGTCAGCCTCCTGGGCCTGGGCGACTCGACCATCGTCTCCTGGGGTCAGATACTCCAGGCCGCCCTCACCCAGGGCGCGGTCATCAACAACCTCTGGTGGTGGGTCATCCCGCCCGGCCTCGCCATCGCCCTCATGGGCATGTCCTTCGCCTTCCTCGGGACGGCCCTCGACAAGATCCTCCATCCCAAGCTCAAGACCAGGTGAACGAGATGAGCGAAACAACCAATACCGTGGATCCTGTCCTCCAGGTCAAGGACCTCAGGCTCCATTACTTCACGTCCAAGGGCGCCGTCAAGGCCCTCGACGGCGTCAGCTTCGACCTCATGCCCGGCGAGGCCCTGGGCCTCGTCGGCGAATCGGGCTGCGGCAAGACCACGACCGGAGTCGCCCTCCTCAACATGCCCTCGCCCCCCGGACGCATCGTGGGCGGATCGATCATCATCGACGGCATCGAGATCGTGGGCATGAGCGAGCGCGATCTCCGCCGGACGGTGCGCTGGTCGAAGATCTCGATGGTCTTCCAAGGCGCGATGAACTGCCTCACCCCCGTCTACACGATCCGAAAGCTCATGGTGGAGACCTGGAAGGAGCACGCTCCCGACGCGAGCTTTAACGCCGCGGCCATCGAGGAACGCATGCTCAAGTACACCAGGCGCATGGGCCTTCCCGATCACGTCCTCGGCCGCTATCCCCACGAGCTTTCCGGCGGCATGAAGCAGCGTGTCGTCATCGCGATGGCCCTCTTCCTCGAACCCAGACTCATCATCATGGACGAGCCCACGACGGCCCTCGACGTCATCGTCCAGGCCCAGATCCTCAATCTCATCAAGGAGCTGAAGCGAGATCTTAAGCTTTCATATATTTTTATTACCCACGATCTCGCCACAGAAGCGGAGGTCGCCGACCGAATCATGGTGATGTACGCGGGCAAGATGGCCGAGCTCGGCATGAGCGAGCAGATCTTCGCCACCCCCGAGGCCCCTGCCGCTCCGCTCGCGACCAGTGGGTCGCAGGCGGGCCATGGGTCGCCCGAGCCCCTCACGTCGGCCGCAGGCCACGGTTCGCCCGCGACGAAGCAGTCGCGAGGTCCCCTTCATCCCTACACCCAAAAGCTCCTCGCCTCGACGCCCTTACTGCGGAAAAAGGTGAGCGAACTCGCCTTCATTCCCGGATCCCCGCCCGATTTGATCGCACCGCCCCCGGGCTGCCGCTTTGCCCCCCGCTGTCCCTTCGCACGGAGCAAGTGCAATGAAACCGAACCGCCCGTCGTGGAAATCGAGCCTCGACACCTGGTCGCCTGTTGGAAGGCCATGGAGGACCCCGCCTATGCAGTCTCCTGAATCTACTTCCGTGGGCCTCCGGACGCCGATAGCCCTCGAGCTCAAGAACCTCCGCAAGGAGTTCCACGTCCATCGCGGCAAAACCATCATCAAGGCGGTCGACGGAATAAGCTTTAGCCTGAAGCGAGGCGAAATCCTCGGCCTCGTCGGCGAATCGGGTTGCGGCAAGACCACCACCGGAAAGCTCGTAATGCGCCTCCTCAAACCCTCCAGCGGTTCCATCCTCGTCGACGGCGAGGACACCACGGCAGAATCGGCCAATTCCAAAGAAAGCGATTTTGCCTATCGCCGTCGGGTCCAGATGATCTTCCAGGATCCCTACGCCTCGATGAACCCTCACTTCAAGATTCGCGACGTCCTGGAGGAACCCCTCCTCATCCATAGGGTGGGCGAGACCAAGGAGGAGCGCACCGAGATGATCTCCGCGGTGATGGGCAAGGTGAAGATGACGCCGGTCGAGGAATACCTCGACCGCCACCCCCACATGCTGTCCGGCGGCCAGCGCCAGCGCATCGCGACGGCACGCACCCTCATCCTCCGCCCAGAAATCATCGTGGCCGACGAACCCGTGTCGATGATCGACCTCTCGACCCGGGCGGAAATCCTCCAACTAATGAAGACGATTCAGCAGGAGATGGAGCTTTCCTTCATTTATATTACCCACGATATTTCGACGGCCCGCTATTTCACCGATCGCATCGCCGTCATGTACCTCGGCCGCATCGTGGAAATCGGCACCCAGGACGAGGTAATCGACGACCCGAAGCACCCTTATACGAAGGCCCTCATCCAGGCCGTCTGCGAACCGGTATCCGGACGCGTTGGCCTCATGCGAGAGCTCGACATCAAGGGCGAGATACCCTCGGCCGCGAACATCCCATCGGGATGCCGCTTCCATCCCCGCTGCCCCTACGCGACGAAGGATTGTGCGGAGCAGGCCGAACCGGAATTGATGGACGTCGGCGGCGGTCACCAGCATGCCTGTAGGAGATGGAAGGAAATTTAGCTCTGTACTTGTAATACTTAGATCGCCGGGGAGGAGGAAGGCAGGGCGCCGACCTTCCCCCGGCTTTT
Organism: bacterium; assembly: GCA_021782015.1. GTDB lineage: Bacteria > Spirochaetota > Spirochaetia > Treponematales > Rectinemataceae > CAIJMU01. The sequence goes on from JAJXVS010000073.1 coordinate 8,589, forward strand.
TTTACCAGATCCGATCAGTGGATGGGGAACTGAGTCGCCTGTCCCGCGACGATGTACCAGGCGACAAAGAGGCCGTTGACGAAGGCGCCCGCCCAGATCCGCCCGGTCTTCTCGTAAAACCAGGTCGAATTGATAGCCGCCACGATCATCAGAGGCAAGAACTGTATGGCGACGATCACGTTGAGCGGCTCGGAGGCCGTGAAGAGTGTGCCTCCCGAGAGAAGGGGAATGTACTGGATGAGGAGAAAGACCAGAAAGCCGCCGGCCGCGGTGAACATCGCGAAGAAGTACGTACTCAGACCTTTTCCTCCGGAGGGCCTGAGCTCTCCGTTCCAGGCGAGGGATGTGACGAAAAAGAAGGCGATAAAGGGCAGGGCGTAGGCGAGGAAAATCCGGAACTGGAGGGGACTCATCGGTTTGAGGGCCACGACCCAGAAGCGGAAGTCGATCTTGAACAGGTAGTCGGCGATGCCGAGAGCGAGGGCCCCCGCGCCGAGGACGAGGACGGAGAACACAAGAGTCTTGAGCACTTCGCCGAAACCGAGGGAAAGGCCATAGTTCGCGGCCTTCGCCCCCTTCTTCTTGTTGGAGAGGAAGTGCCAAAGGAGGAAGAGAACAAGGCTGATCGCCCCGTTGAACAGGGCCCATACCATGATCTGATTGGTGATGCTCTGGGGCCAGAATGCGGAAGGCTTGAGAAGGGCGCCGATCTTGAAGAACGAGAAGTAGGTGAGGACGGGGATGGCCGCACCGATGGCACCGCCCAGCCAAAGCCCCCAGCCCTTCGTCCCTTTGTTTTCGGGCAGGGTCTTGGCGAGGGTCCCGAAGGTCTTTGTGCCGAGGAGGGATCCGCCCGCCCCGAGAATGATGAAAATGAAGCCGATGAAGGCGACGAGGGTCATCAGCTCCTTCCAGAACCAGATTTGGTTGGAGGAGGGCAGGTGGTTACCGCCCTGGAGGGTCGAGCCGAACCAGTCAATCGCATACCCTATGGCCGCCTTCGAAATGTGGTCGCCGGGATGGGTAGTGTTGGGCTGGAATAAGGCGCGGGCCGTTCCGGTCGATACGTCTCCGTAAACCTTTCCGACCTCGATCGGACCGGTCGCGCCGAAGACTTTTTGAAGCTTGGCGCTGTTCGGCGCGTCCGAACCTCGGGGAACCTCCCACATCAAAGGGGCGAACTCGTCATGCTTCGAGAAGACGACGGCAAGATTGCGCGGCCAGGTCGGCGTCCCCTCGGCCGCGAATCCTGAACCGGTGGACGAACCTTCGAGGACCATCGACTTGTAGGCGTCGGGCATGGTCGCCGCCGCCGCGAGAATGGTCCAACCGCCCATGGAGTGGCCCTCCATGCCGATGTTGTCCTTGTCCACGATATTGAGCGAACGTAGGTAGGCCAGGCCGTCAGGGCCGCCAAAGCCGTTGGCGAAGGCCGGTGGGTCCGAATAGCCATGCCCGGTTTGATCCAGGGCGAGGACGACATAGCCGCGGCGAGCGAACTCGATGGCAAAGCCATCCTGGGTTTCCCGGGAGTTGATATAGCCATGGACGGCGAGAATCGCAGGCGCCGGGGTCTTGGCGGTCGCTGTCTTGGGAATGTAGAGAAGGGCGCTCATCACAGTTCCATTGGACGCGGCAAAGCGCAGGTCTCGGATGGCAACGTCTCCACCGTCGGTCTGGACCCGCCATGCGACAAATCCGGATACCAAGACGAGGAGAGCGCCGACAAGGGCAAGTCGGGATTCCTTTTTCACGTAAGCCTCCTAGGTTTGATATACATTATCATAAATGATAATCTCCCCCTGTCAACGACATCGCTGCGCCTCGCGCCTCTTTACCCCGTCGCTCTTCCGCCCTAGATTGAGCCATGCCCGGTAAAGCGCCAGCCCTCGAAAAGGGCCTGCTCGTTCTCGAATTCTTGATCGCGGCGAACGAACCGCTCACCCTGAGCCGCATCGCGGAAGGACTCGGCTACAAGGTTTCGGAAATCCAACGCATGGTGGAATTCCTCGCCAAGGAAGACTACCTCGTCAAAACGGGCACGGGTGCCTATCAACCTGGTGCGCGGGCCTTCCGCCTGGCTGACCTGCCTCGCGAATCGGCCATTATCAGCCGCGCGGAGGGCCCCCTCAAACGCTTCGCGCTGAGAACCACCGAATCCATCCACCTGGGCTTTTTGAGCGAAAGACTTCTCCATGTCGTCTACGATAGTTTCGGCTATGGCACCGTGAGAGTCTCGATCAAGCCCGGCATTTACCATGCCGACGATACCGTCTCCGGCCGTCTCCTCCTCGCCTTTCGAGGAGAAGAGGGGCAAGACTTTGAAACAATCAGGGGCAAGGGGCACGAGTTCGGTGGAGTCAACTGCGCGCAGGGGGCCCTCGCAATTGCGGTGCCAGTCTCCCTGGGGCCTGAATCGGTGGCGGCGGCCATTGCGACGGTTTATCTCCTCAAGGGTGGCGAGCCGGAATCGGGATTCCGCCAGGATCTGTTGGTCGAGCTCGAGGCCACGAGCCGGGAGATCAGCGCCTTGTTTTGACAAAGAGAAGAAGGGGCGCTGAGGGAACCGAGGGGCTTGGGCCGCAGGCCAGGGGCCGCCGACTGCGCGCGGTTCAAGGCCCTCATTGAAGAGCGATGCCCCTGCATGCGATTATCGAGTCATGAAAGATTTCGCCGCCCTGGGGCTGCATGATTCGGTGGCGAAGGGTCTCGCCGCGATGGGATTCGCCGGACCGACCGAGGTTCAGGCGAAGGCCATTCCCGCGATACTCGCCGGCAAGGATATCCTCATGGAGTCCGAGACCGGCACGGGAAAAACCTTTGCCTACCTTTCGCCAGCCTTTTCGGCCATCGCCTCGATGCCGGAAAGCGGGCCCAAGGGTCCGATCGCCCTCATCGCCGCGCCCACGCAGGAGCTGGCCGTCCAGATAGGCCGCGAGGCCGAAAAGCTCGCGAAGGCCTCGCTCATCGATGTCGAAGTGGCCGTCCTCCTGGGCGGCTCACCCATAGCGAGGCAGGAGGCCCAGCTCAAGCGCGGCCCCCGTCTCATCGTGGGAACCCTCGGCAGGCTCGCAGACCTCGCCTTCGCCCGAGCCCTGAAGCTCGGTTCCATCCGCTACCTCATTCTCGACGAAGCCGACCGCCTTTTGGCCAAGGAAACCGAAGAGCTCTGTGGCCGCCTCCTCGAAGCCGCGCCGCGGAGCGCCTCGCGCATTCTCGCCTCGGCGACCCTGCCGGCGCGGACCCGGGCCATAGCGGCTCCCTGGCTCCGCGAGCCAGTGGTCGTGGAGGCTACCTCGACGGCCGTGCTGGGCGGCGATATTGAGCATTGGGTCTTCTATTGCGATTCGCGCAGGCGCCCCGATTTCATGCGGCGCTTCGAGGCCGCCGTCTCGCCGCGCCGTTGCCTCGTCTTCCATTCCAACGCCTCGCGCCTCGACAAGCTTCTCGAGACCCTCCAGTCCTTCAGTCTGCCGATCGCGGCCATTTCCTCGCGGCGCGACAAGGAAGATCGCAGGGTGGCCCTCGAGCGCTTCACGAAGGGGGAACTCCGCTACCTCCTCACAAGCGATCTCGGCGCCCGGGGTCTGGACATCGCCGACATCAGCCACGTCATTTCCCTCGACCTTCCCGAGGAGCCGACGGTCTACACCCACCGGGCGGGCAGGACGGGCCGGGCAGGGGCCAAGGGCGTGTCGATAGTCCTCGCCGACGCGGTCGAGCTCAAGCGGGCCTCGCGATTCGCCCAACGCGGCGAATTCGTGTTCAGGACGAAGGTCCTCCGCGAAGGCACGATCTTCGAGCCCCCGGTCGAGGAGTTTTTCGCCATGGTCGAAAAATCCGAGGAAGACCGGAGATCAGCCCGCCGCCGATGATCCCTCGACTCGCCACCTCCCTTCTTTCGGCCTCCCGCGCGATCACGGGAGAGACCCTCGCGGCCCTCGGGAATCCCGAATGGGAAGAGGGCCGGACGAGGGTCCTCATCGTCCGCCTCTCGCCCCTCCGTGACATCGATCGCTCGAGTTCCCACCTCATCCTCCTCTCCGAAACACGGAACGCGATGCCGGAAGCCTATATCGATTTCGCCTTCCTCCCCGACAGGGGCGACCGCGAAGTCATGGCCAAGGTCGGTGGTCAGGTTGGAAGGGGCTTGGTCGAGCCTCGGGAACGAACCGAGTGGCCCTGGTTTTTCGGGGCCGCGAGCGGAAAATCGCCAGCCGATTTCGACCTCATATTGGTGTCGAACGCCTTCGGCCTCGAACTCGTCAACCTCCCCCGGCTCTTCTCGACATCGGGAATTCCCCTTCGCGCCTCGGCCCGGAGAAAGGCGCCCGGCCACATGCCGATCGTGCTGCTGGGCGGTTCCAACGCGGGTCAGGCCGCGGCCATCGTCGAGAATTCGGGCGACAGCCTCGTCGACGGGATTTTCTTCGGCGAAGGCGAGGGCGCCATCGGTCCAATTGTGAAGATCCTGTCGGAACGGGGGAGAAGCCGGGAGGAGCGCCTCCTCTCAGCGGCCTCGATCGAGGGATTCTGGCCGAGCCTCCATCCCGAAATCAGGGTCAGGCGCCACATTCTTCGCGTCTCGCCGCCGCCCCTCCTTTCATGGCCGCCCCTCGATACGCCGGAGGCCACGACGGCCCGGCTCCAGGTCACGGCAGGCTGCCCCGGCTATTGTTCCTTTTGCTTCGAGGGCTGGGACCGCCGCCCCTATCGCGAGCTTCCCTTCGACGCCCTCCTCCGGGCCGCGCGCGAAATCAGGGCCAGAAACGGAGTAGAGACCCTCGAGGTCTACAGTTTCAATTTCAACACCCACGCCGAGATCTTCAAACTTCTATTTGAATTGGGTCGTATTTTCAAGAACGTGAATCTCATGAGCCAGCGTCTCGACATCCTCGCCTCCACGCCGGGCCTGGTAGGGGCGGAGCTGGCCGCGGGCAAGCGAAGCTTCACCCTCGGCGTCGAGGGAATCTCGTCGAGGATGCGCGCCTATTACCGCAAGGGCCTCGACGATGCGGCTCTCGATCGACTCGTCGAACTCCTCGTCGGCGCCCAGGCTCGCGAAATCAAGCTCTTCTACATCATCGCGGGATTCGAGGACGAGACCGACGTGGCCGAATTCGCCGCCTTCGCAGCCCGGATCTCAGAGCGCAAAAAGGAGGCGGCCCCGGGTCTGCGCATCCTCGCCTCGGCAGGCTACCTCGTGCGCCTTCCCGGCACACCCCTGGGGCACGCGCCACTCATCCTCGACGAGGGCCCCTACACCGCCGTCGCAAAGGGCCTTGAGGCCGCCTGCGAAGCGGCGGGAATCGAGTGGAGGATCGCTGTCCACTTCGACGAGTTCTGCGCCGACCAGCTTCTCTCGCTGGCCGGGAACGGGCTTCAGGGGGCGGGAGGGCTTCAAGGTGGGAACGGGCTTCGGGGGGCCGGCGGGCTTCAAGGTGGGGGCGGGCTCCTGCCCTGGCTCGAAGGCCTCGCGGAGGCGGGGCCGGGCCTCATCTACGACGGCAGCCTCGGCAAGGAGGTCTGGCCGAGTCTCCTGGACTTCGCCCGCTCGCGGGGAATCCTGGACGCTGAATTCCTCGGGGAGAAGGGCCTCGGGGCGACGCCCCTCTTCCCCTTCCTTGAGAGTGGTAGCGAGGCGAAGGTCCTCCACCGGGAGTATCTGTCGGCCAAAGCCTTCATAGATCGTACAAGTTGCCTCGGCGGGCGCTGTTCCGATTGCGGAGCCTGCCCCGACGGGGAGTCGCGAAATCTTCTCGTACGGCATGTCACAGTGCCGCAAGAAACCGGAGGGAGGGAGCGACTCGAAAGGCTGGCCATGGCCAAGCGCGGCTTCGAAAGGGTCCTGGTCGAGGTCGAGCGTCCCGCGAGCCTCGCAGGTGCCTCGGTCGCGGCCCAAGAAGCCTGGCTCCTCGCGCGGCTCTGCTCCCTCGGTCCCGAAGGTCCAAAGGCCGTCTTTTCGGCGAAGCTCGCCGCTCCCCTTCCCGAAAAGGAATTCGGCGCGGCTCCGGGCTCGACGGGCTGGTCGCTTTTCGAGATCGAAGGTCCCTCGGCGAAGGCCCTCGCCGCCATCGCGAAGTCGGCCGGCCTCGAGGGTCGCTCGATCGGCGACATCCCTCCCGAGCTGAAGGTCACCTTGTCGCTGCCCGAGGGCTTCGCGGCCCTCGCCGCGATTTTGGCCAGGCCCGAAGGGGCCGGTGCCTCGGGCGTTGCCCTGACCGGTGCCTCGAGCGTCGCCCTGACCGGTGCCTCAGGCGTCGCCCTGGCCGGTGCCTCGGGCGTCGCCCTGACCGGGGCCTCAGGCGTCGCCCTGACCGGGGCCTCAGGAGACTTCGCGCGGAACCTCGTGGCCGAATGGCTGGCCGCGTCGCGGGTGGCCTCAGTCGAGCGACGCGAGGGTTCAGCCTGGCGCTTCGACATTGCGGCCCGCGACCTGTCCCGGCGCTCGGTCCTTTCGGCCAGGGTCGAGGGCGATTGCGTCGAAATCCTCATCGGACAGCGGGCGCGGATGGCCGCGCTGGGAGAGGGCCTCGGCCCGCGCCTTGCTGCCCTCCTCGCCGGTCGGATCAGGCTTTCAAAACCTGCCACCGGGCAATGATACGAGCTCCGCAGACAGGTCGGGCCGGAGGGGGCGCACCACGGGAGCCCCAGACCCAACCGGGCCCGGCATTCAGTCGCGCTCGTAGCGGGCCATGCTGGTCGGCGTCTCGAAGACCTCCACCGCGTGGAGGGGCGCCTCGGGAAGGATGGCGACGATGCCGTCGTAGACATGGCGCGCGATGCGTTCCGCGCTCGGGTCGCCGGCGAAGACGGGAAAATCGTTGAGATTGCGATGATCGAGCTCGCCGACGACCTGCCTGAGCGCGCCCTTGAGCTCGCCGAAGTCGAGGACCATCCCGCCGTCGCCAAGCCCTGCGCCGCGGGCCCAGGCCCTGACCCGGTAATTGTGTCCATGGAGCCTTTCGCATTTTCCATGATAATGCGAA
>JAJXVS010000074.1 GCA_021782015.1 bacterium
CGACGAGGTCAGGCCGGATTTCACCGTGTAATGGCGGGCGACGAGGATGTTGTCGATCGCGGACATCGCGCCGAAAATCCTGAGGTTCTGGAAGGTGCGCGCCACCCCGCCCTGGACGATGCGGTATGGGCGCAGCCCCTTGATGGGCTTGCCCTCGAAGGTGATCTCGCCCTCGGTCGGCGTGTAGATGCCGGTGATGAGGTTGAAGGTCGTCGTCTTTCCCGAGCCATTGGGGCCGATGAGGCCGTAGATGACCCCCTCGGGAATGTCGAAGTTGAAATTGGATACGGCCTTGAGACCCCCGAAATAGTGGGTCATGCCCTTGATCGAGAGGATCGGCTTCATTTGGTCTTCCTCGGGAGTATGAGGATTTTGGCTTCTCTGCCCCCCATGAGTCCTTCGGGCTTGAACAGCATTACGAGGATCAGGATGAGGGCGTAGACGACCATCGTCCACTCGGTGCCGATCGGGATGCCGACGGTGCCGTTGAGCCAGTCGATGACGAGGCGCAGCACCTCCGTGAGGAAGGTGAGGAGGAAGGCCGCGATCACCGAGCCCGTGAGGGAACCCATGCCGCCGGCGTAGACGAGGATGAGGATCATCGCCGACTGGAGGAACCCGAACTGGGTGGGGTGGGCGAGGGAGATCAGGTGGGCGAGGAGCCCTCCCGCGATTCCCGCGAAGAAGGCGCCCATCGCGAAGCCCGTCACCTTGTAGCGGGTCGTGTCGACGCCCGACAGATCCGCCGCCAACTCGTTCTCGCGGATTGCGAGCATTGCGCGGCCGTGGGACGATTCTATCGTGTTGCGTATTATGACGACCGTCAGGAAGGCGAAGGCGAAGATCACCGTGAAGTTGGAGAACATCGGGATTCCGAGGAGACCGCGGGGCCCGCCGATATAATCGATATTATTGACTATTGTGCGGATGATCTCGCCGAAGCCGAGCGTGACGATGGCGAGGTAGTCGCCTTTGAGCCGGAGCGAGGGAAACCCGATGAGGAAGCCGATGAAGGCGGCAGCGGCGCCACCCGCGACGATGGCGAGGATGAATACGGTTTCCGCGCCCATCTCGGCGAGGCCCAGAGCGTGGGGCAGGGGCAGCTTGAAGATCAGCGTTGTGATCGTGCCCGAGACATAGGCGCCGATGGCGGCGAAGCCCATGTGCCCGAGGGAGAACTGCCCCGTTATGCCGTTGATGAGGTTGAGGCTCACCGCGAGAATGACGAAGATCAGCGAGCGGTTGATGATGATCATGAAGTAGCCGTTGAGGACGCCGACCAGCGAGAGCAACATGATGGCCGCGTAGAAGACGGCGGCGGCTACGAGGAATTTCGGGTATTTCATGCCGGCCCCCTAAATCTTGTCGGCGATCTTCTCGCCCAGGATGCCGGTCGGCCTCACAAGGAGGACGATGATGAGTAGGGCGAAGGCGATTCCGTCGCCTACCATCGAGTTGTAGGCGTTCGCGAAGGTCTCGGCGAGACCGAGGATATAGGCGCCGAGCATGGCGCCCGGTACGTTGCCGATGCCTCCGAGGACGGCCGCGATGAAGGCCTTGAGTCCGGGGATGATGCCCATGTAGGGATCGATGCGCGGATAGGTCAGCCCGGCCAGAAGACCCGCCGCGCCGGCGAAGGCGCCGCCGATCGCGAAGGTCCAGGTGATGATGCGCTCGACGTCGATGCCCATGAGCTTGGCGGCGTCCTTATCCTGGGAAACGGCCCGCATCGCCCTGCCCAGGGAAGTTTTCTGGATGAGGAAGGTGAGGCCGCTCATGAGGATGGCGGCGACCACCAGGTCGATAATGACATAATTGGAGATTTCGGCTCCGAATCCCCTGAAGATCACCTTGGGGAGGATTTCCGGGAACCCGCGGGGGGATGGCCCGATGAAGGGGAAGGCCGAAAAGAAGTATTCGAGGAACATGGACACGCCGATGGCCGTCACGAGGGACGAGAGCTTCGGTTTGTAGCGGAGCGGCTTGTAGGCGAGGAGATTCGTGAGGCTCGCGATGGCTCCGCCGGCGAGCATCGCGACGACGAGGGCGAGGAAGGCCAGGGGCGAACCCTTGCCGAGGAAGGAATTGAACACATAGAAGGCGGCATACGCGGCGTAGGCGCCGAGCATGTAGAAGTCGCCATGGGCGAAATTGATGAGCCTTACGATGCCGTAGACCATCGTATATCCCAACGCGATGAGGGCGTAAATCGAACCGAGCTGGAGTCCGTTGATTACCTGCTGGATATTGAAAATTGAACCCATCTTGACCCCCTGTCAAATAAGGGAGGCCACACCGGCATCCCGGTATGGCCCCCTGGTTAAGGTTTCAGCCGAGAAAACGACTGGCCTTAGGGATTGACGGTGGTCTTGTAGACCTGCTGACCGTTCTGGATGGCGATGACGACCGCGCTCTTGATCGGGTCGCGGTTCGCGTCGAACTTGACCTGTCCGGAGACGACGGCGAGATCGGTCGCCTTGAGGGCGTCGCGGATGGAGGCTCCATCGGTCTTGCCGGCGCGCTTGATGGCGTCGAGCATGATGTTCATCGCATCGTAGCCGAGGGCCGCGAGGGCGTCGGGCACCTCGCCGTACTTCGCCTGGTATTTCTTCACGAAGTCCTGGACGATCGGGCGGGTGTCATCCTTGGAGTAGTGGTTGGTGAAGTAGCAGTTCTCGACAGCGGAGCCGCCGATCTTCACGAGGTCGGGCGAATCCCATCCGTCGCCGCCGACGATCGGGCCCTTGAAGCCGAGCTCGCGAGCCTGCTTGGCGATGAGGGCATCGTCCTGGTAATAGTTGGGCGAATAGAGAACATCGGGCTTCTGCGCGACGATCTTGGTGAGCTGGGCCTTGAAGTCGGTGGCGCCGGTGGAATATCCCTCGTAGTCGACGACCGTGCCGCCAAGCTTGGTGTACTCGGCCTGGAAATACTCGGCGAGACCCTTGTCGTAGTCGTTGCCGTTGTCGAAGAGGACGCCGGCCTTCTTGGCGTTGAGGGTATTATAGGAGAACTGCGCGCCGACCGTGCCCTGGAAGGGGTCGATGAAGCAGGCGCGGAAGATGTAGTCGCCGACCTGGGTGACCTTGGGGTTGGTCGAGGTGGGGCTGATCATCGGGATGCCTGCGGCCTGGCAGATCGGGGCTCCGGCGAGGGAGACCTTCGACATGACCGTGCCGACAATGGCGACGACCTTGTCCTGCTGGATGAGCTTGGTATAGACGGTGGCGCCCTCGGTGGGATCACCCTTGTCGTCGGCGAAGTCGAGTTTGATCTGCTTGCCTAGCACGCCGCCCTTGGCGTTCCACTCGGCGATGGCCATTTCGTAGGCGTTCTTCGTCGAGACGCCGAAGGTGGCGGCCGCACCGGTGACCGGGCCGACGCCGCCGATGAGGATTTCCTTGGGACCTGAAGAGCAGGCTGCGAGACCGAGCACCATGGCACCGATCGCCGCAATCTTTGCATACACTTTCATCGTTCCTCCTGTGAACAGAACTGAGTAATTTCCTTTAGAGCAACAAAGGCGCAAGGTCAAGCATTGCCGATCGTCCGCCTCCCGGTAATTTCCTCCCAAAACAGATTATACTAAACATTTGTATAGTATGAAGGCTTGGGATCGCCTTCGTTTCGCCATGCGGAATATCATAGCGCGCTGGTGAAACGAATTTGCCGGTGTCGGCGAAGGGGGGTCGGGTTCCCAAGAGGCCCCGGCGCACGGGTGCTGCGCTATAGTGCACCCGGGTGCTGCGCTTCAATGCACCCGGCGCTTCGGTGCGCCCGGCGGCCAGGACCGGGGGAAAGTACCGAATTGGTTGATTATAAATAAATCACTTCACAACTTTGATTACATCGCCGTCGGATAGGAATTCCTGCCCGGCGGTCACCACCTCATCACCCTCCGCGAGGCCGGACAGCACTTCGACATTGGACCCATCAGACTCGCCCAGGACGATGGCCCGCTTCACGGCCCTGCCGTCTCTGGCGAGCATCACATAATCGAGGCCATTTTCCGTGAAGTGCGAAAGCTCGGGAATGAGGAGAACCTGTCTTCGCTCCTCGATGGGAAAGCGGATGCGGGCGATCATGCCGGGTCGGATTTGACCGTCGGCATTGTCGAGAAGAATTCGCAGGGGGTAGAGGAGGGTCCTCGGGTCGACGGCGGGTCCCACCCAGTCGACGACGCCCTTCCGGTCTCCGAGGGCTCCGAGGGCGGGGATGGTGACCTCGACCTCCATCCCTTTGGACAGCCAGCCGATCGAGCGGTCGGAGAGGGCGGCCTCCGCGAGCACCTTCGAGTCGTCGATGACGATGAAGGCCAGCGCCGAGGTGCCGATCATCTCGCCTGCCTCGATGTCGCGGAAGGAGACATGGCCCGAGAGGGGAGAAAGAACCGAGGTCGAGGCGAGCTGGCTTTTTGCGAGGTCGGTCTGGGCCCGCGCCGCGTCCACCTGTCCCGACAGGACGGCGCTGGCCTGGACGCCCGATTTGTCGCGGACGAGATTCAGGTTTTTTTTCGCGGCCTCAAGCTGGATTTCCGCCGCCTTGAGGCGGGAGTCGAGGTCGTCCATCTGCTGTCGGGAAACGGCCCCCTGGTCGAAAAGTCTTTTCGTCTTGTCCCTGACGCTCTTCGTCTCGTTGCGGGCGACGACGGCCTGGTCATAGGCGGCCTGGGCCGAAAGGAGCTGGGACTCCTGCCCGGTGTCGTTGCTGCGCGCCAGATTCGCCTGGGCGCTCCGGAGGGTCGCGGCCGCCTGCCTGAGCTGGGCGTCGAAATCACCCTTTTCAATTGTGAAGAGCACCTGCCCCTTGCGGACGGCATCGCCCACGTCGGCGCGAACCGAAGCCACCCGGCCCCCGACCTTGGGGATGACATTCACCTGGACGGCCGGCTGGATGCGCGCCGCGTACTCGGCTTCCAGGGCGAAGGACGCCAGCTCGACCCTGGTCACCGATACGGCCTGGGGCTGCTTTTGAGCGACCTCCTTCACGCGGGCGCATGAGGTCGCGAAAAGGACTAGCGACGCCATCGCCATGATGCGGGCTGACGCCCGCGCCCCTCGTGCGGGGCGGAATCGCCGTGTCGTGCTGTTCATGGTGTTTTCTCCGCGGTCGCGCCGGGGGCGCGCTTCTTCGAACGTGCGCGGTCGCGTCCGTCCTCGATGAGGAGGTACACGACCGGAATCAGGATGGGCGAGAGGATGGTCGACGCGATGATGCCGCCGATGAGGAGGATGGCCATGCTCGACTTGATCTCGGAACTCGCGCCCGACGAGAGGGCCAGGGGCAGCATTCCGACGATCATCGTGATCGATGTCATCATGATGGGCCTGAGCCTCGTGGTGCCCGATTCGAGGAGGGCTTCCCTGAGGGGCAATCCGCGCTTGCGGAGGGTGTTCGTATAGTCGATGAGGAGGGTGCCGTTCTTCGAGGCGAGGCCGTCCAGCATGATGATGCCGATAAAAACAATTATGTTGATCGCCTTGCCCGTGATGGCGAGGGCGGCGAGGCCCCCCACGATGCCGGCGGGCAGCGAGAGCATCCGGATGAGGGGCGTGAGGTAGGATTCGTAAAGCACGAGGAGGATGAGATAGAGGAGGAAGATGGAGGCCGCCAGAGCCCAGCCGAGGGAAGAGAAGGAATCGCTCATCATCGAGCTGTCGCCCTTCCAGTCGAAACGGTAGCCGCGCGGGGCGGGGTTCTCGGCGAACTTCTTCTGGACGTCGGCCATGACGGCGCCGAGGGCCCGCCCCTGCAGGTTGGCCTGGATTGTCGCCACATTGGAACGGTTGGTGCGGGTGAGCGTCGGGGCCGCCTCCTCGCGGCCGATTTCGGCGATCTGGCCGAGGGACACGAGGCCGCCCCGCGGCGTGGGAAGTCGAATCGATTCCAGGTCGCCGGTCGTTTTCACGCTCCCCGGAGGAAACATGACAACTATGTCGAATTCGTCGCCGGCCTTCCGGAAGACGCCGGCCTTGGTGCCCGAAAGCCCCGTGCGGAGGGCCGAGGCCGCGTCGGCCACCGTGAGACCGTACTGGCTCAACGCGAGGCGGTCGACGCGCAGGGTGATTTCCGTGCGTCGGGATCGCATCGAATTGTCGACGTCGACGGCGCCGGGCGTATCCCTGACCGTCCGCTCGACAAAGGCCGCGAGTTTGGACAGGACGGCCCGATCTGGTCCCACGACGTTGATGATGAGGGCCTTGGTGCCCTCGGTGGAGGTCTGATCGACGATGGATTGTTCGGTGACCGAAAAGGAGATTCCGGGCAGCCCGGCCCCCCATCGGCGCAACTCGCGCGCGACCTGCGACTGGGGCTTGCGGCGCTCGCTCTTGTCCTTGAGCCTGACGTTGATTTGCGCGACGTTGGAGCCGAGGTCGCCCCCTATCGAGGAATAGACGTCGAGGGTCTCGGGGAGCGAAAGGAGGTGTTTCTCAAGCCGCTTCACGATGGCGTCGGTGCGATCGACGCTGGCGCCCGAGTCGAGGGAGAGGTCGACGACGAGCTTGCCCTGGTCGAAGGGCGGCATGAACTCCGTCGCCACGAAGCCGAGGGGAATGAGGGAAATGGCACCGACGAAGAGGGCCGCCACCCCGCCGATGACGATGGCGCGGTGCCCGAGGGCCCATTCGAGGAAGGCGCGGTAGGTCGGCTTGACCCTCGTTTCGAAAAATCCCTTGCCGCCGGCCTTGGCTCCGACACCGGCCCTGGCCCCGACACCGGCTTCGGTCAGCTCGGAAGGCGCGAGATGCATCTTGCCGCGGCCGATGAGGCGCGAGGCGAGGGCCGGCGTGAGGGTGAAGGAGACGAAGAGCGAGAAGAGGGAGGCGAAGACGACCGTGAGGCCGAACTGCCGGAAAAACTGGCCCACGAGATCGGTCAGGAAGGCCACGGGCGCGAAGACGACCACATCGCTCAGCGTGATGGCGACGGCCGCCATGCCTATCTCCCGACGGCCCGCGATGGCGGCGCGCACCCGGTCCTCCCCGGCCGCATAGTGCCTGTGGATATTCTCGAGTACCACGATCGAATCGTCGACGAGAATGCCGATGCAGAGGGCGAGGGCCATGGCCGAGACGATGTTGAGCGTGAAGTGCATCACGAACATCATGAAGAAGGTCGAGATGAGGGAGGTCGGGATCGCGACGAGGACGATGAGGGAGCTCCGCCACTCGCGGAGGAAGAGCCAGAGCACGATGGCCGTCGAAAGGATTCCGATGAGGAGATCCCGCATCGTTTCGGAAAGGGATGAATTGATAAAGATCGTCTCGTCGCTCGCGACCTTGAGCTTGACCCCCGGAGGCATGGTCGCCGCTTCGAGCTCGATGGCCTTCTTGATGCGCTTGGTGGCATCGACCACGTTCGCGTCGCTCGCCTTCACGATGGTAAGGCCGATGGCCGAGGTCCCGTCCATCCGCACCCTTCCCGCGCCGGTCGGGAGGGCGAAGGCGACGCTCGCGACCTCCGCGAGGGGGATCGAACCGCCCCGGGGCAGGGGGAGGAGGAGTCCGCGCAGTTCCTCCAGGGAGGAAGCCTCTCCGAGAATTCGGACGGTGCGGTCGATGCCCTCCTGCCTGAGAAGGCCCGCCGGGGCGTTGAGATTGTCGGCCTTGAGAATTCCGATGACAGTCTGCAGGGAGAGGCCCCAGGCTTCGAGGGCGCTCCTGTCCACCTGCACCTCGACTTCCTTCTTGGGCGCGCCTTCGAGGGTTACCTGGCCGACACCCTGGACGTTTTCGATGCGCTTTCGCAGGGCGTCAGCTCTCGCGTAGAGCTCTTCGTAGGGAAGCTTGCCCGAGAGCGCGACAATGAGAATCGGCCTGGCGTTGAGATTGTATTTGCGCACGACGGGCCGCGTCGCGTCGGCGGGAAGGCGGTCCATGATGCCGTCGACCGCCTTCTGCACGTCGATGACAGCCGTGTCCGGATTGGCGCTCATCGAGAACTCGAGGAGGGTGTAGCCGTAGCCCTCGGCCGAGGCGGAGTGGACGGTCTTAATGCCGGGGAGGCTCGAGACCGCGTCCTCGATGGGCTTGACCACGTCGTTTTCGATTTCCTCGGAACCCGCGCCCGGATAGACCACGTGCACGCCGATGAAGGGCGTGTTCGTCGTGGGGAAAAGATCGGCTCCGAGGTTGAAGTAGCCCATGATGCCGAGGCCGATGAAAAGGGCGAAGATCGCGAAGAGTGCTGTCGGCCGCTTTACCGCGAGTTCGGTGATGCTCATGGCAGGCTCCCCCCGGCGAGTCTCTCGAGGTCGGCGAGGGCTTCGGAGAGCGCATAACGCGCCGACAGGAGGTCGAGCCGGGCGCCCGCCTCCACCATGGCGGCCCCGTCGTAATCCGGGCGGCCCATCATGCCGGCATCGAGCGAAACCCTGGCCGTGCGGAGGACTTCGGCTGCCCACGCGGCCCGGGCCTCCTTGGAGGCGAGGCCGGCGCCGGCCCTTCGAGCCACGGACACCGCGTCGCGAACGGCCATGCGCAGCGAATCCTCTGAGCCCTCGACACCGACCCTGGCCGCGGCGAGGTCGGCCCGGGCGGCCGCCATTCTGGCAAAGGAGGCTCCGCCATCGAATACCTTCAATTGGGCCTGTAGGCCAAGGGAGAGATCCCAGGACCAGGTGGAATCCATCCATCCCGAGGACGAGAAGGGGACGGTCTGTCCCGTGGCGTCCAGGCTCGCGAAGGCGGCCAGGTCGGGGAGGAGAATGGCAGAGCCCCTCTCGAGGTCGAGCTTTCGCGCTGCTTCCGACAGCCTCGCGCGGGCCTGCCCCCTGTCGCTCGAGGAGGCGAGGGCCGCGTCAAGAATCTTCGCCTCGTCGAGGGTCGGCGCCGATTTTTGCAGGTCAGAGGAGAGGGCGAAGGTTCCCTCGCCCATGCCCGTCACGATCGCGAGACCGGCCATCGCGCTCCTTTCTCCCTCTTCCGCGTCGACGAGACGCGCCTCCAGATCGGCCACCTGCGACTCGGCCTGGAGGACCGCCACCTTCGTCGTCGTGCCCGCGGCCAAAGCATCCCCCGCGTCGCGCGCGCCTCTGGATGCGAGGACCAGCAATTCCTTTATAATTGCTACTGACTCGCGCGCGAGCAGGGCCGCGTCGTAGCTTCGCCTGACCTCGCGTTCGGCGTCCAGCCTCGACCCCGAAAGACCCAGGGCGGCGATGCGCTCCTCGAGTTTGGCGAGCTCGAGGCCTGCGTTGATCTTGCCCCAGGCGAGGATGGGCTGGGTGAGAGTGAGGCTGCCCTTGAAGTAGCTGTCCTTGGCGTCGGGGACGATGGTGATGGGCGAGGAGGGGAGGGAGGCGGTGACGGGAAGGAGAGGACCCGAGTACTCCATCTGGCCGGTGGTCGGGTTCAATTTATAATAATGCTGCGCATTTGCGTAGAAACTCGTCTCCGGGTAGCCCACAAAAGCTGTCGATTGCCCGAGGCTGCCGGCACCCACCGTCACCCCTGCCGGCGGGTTCGCGAGCCAGGCGCCCGAGGCGGTGGCGCCGATGGTCGGAAAGAAGGTCGAAGCCGCGGCCCAAATCCTTTTTTGCGCCGCCTCGACGAGGCTCTCGGCCGCCCGCACCGAGACCGACGCCGTCTCCGCCCTGCGAAGGGCCTCCTCCATGCTGAGGGCCGTCGGCGCAGTAGCGGCCGTGGGCGCCGTTCCGCCCGAAGCCTGGCCGCCTGTCGCTCCTGATCCCTCCTGGGCGGCGAGGGCCGCGCCCGCGAGGAGGAAGGTCGCGAGGGCGAGAAGGCGAGCGCATCGTTTCATGCGACATCCTTTCGCGAAGGGGAGGCCGGAAGCCGGCCGATAAAGGTTGAGAGAAAGGTTTCGATGGTCTGGCGGAGCTTCGTCAAGGCCGGCCCGGCCGAACTGGATTCCGTAGCCGCAGTGGCGAGAATGCCCAAAATGATGATGCGGATGAAGGCCTTGCGCGCCGATTCGGGCTCTATCCGCCCTCCCATTTCCGCAGATCCTTCGTCCGGAACAAGGAGGCGGTCGATGGTGTCGCAAACCTGGTCGAGCCTCGGCCCGAGGAGATGCCTTCGACTCGCCTCGAACAACATGCCCCTGACGAGTGGAAAGGCCCGTTCGAGGCTCAAGAATCCGCTCCCGATCAGTGCGGCGATCCGCTCCTCGCGTCCGGGAGTGGCCGCGATGATGGCTTCAAGCTCCTCGATAAAGCGGCCCCAACCCCGTCCGACCGCGGCCTCGAACAAGGTGTCTTTGTCGGAGAAATAATTATAGATGCTGCCGGCCGAGAGCCCCGCCCTGGCCGCAACCTGCCGCACAGTGGTGCCCTGGAAGCCCTCCTCGCCGAAGACGACGAATGCTGAATCGAGAATGCGATCGACGATTCCCTCGTCCTTGCTCCGGGCCATTGGGTACCTCCGCCCATTCATTTTGATTAATGACCGAACGTTCACTCAATTAAAAACCATCGTTCCTTTTTCGGCAAGTGGCGTGCACCGACATTTCACAGTAAAGCGCCGCCATGCTAGACTCTGGCGCGATGTCGTCCCATTTTTCCCGGCGCCTTCCCTGGCCTGTCCGGCCCAACGCCCTTTCCAGGACGCGGGCCCAACTCCTTGCCGAAGGGCGGGACCTCCTCGACTGGTCGGACAGCAATCCCCGCCATGCGCTTCCCCTCGAGGGCCTTGGGGCGATGGACCTGGCCCTTCTGTTTTCGGAGGAGGCCAACCAGGGCTACGAGCCTGATCCTCGTGGCCTTTTGCGTGCCCGCGAAGCCCTGGCCCTGCGCTCTGCGGGAAGGCGCCCGACATCCGGGGCGCGAAGGGACCTCGACCCGGACCGGTATTTTCTGACCGCCTCGACTTCGGAGGCATATGGCTGGCTTTTCAAGCTCCTCTGCGACCCCGGCGATGCCATCCTCGTTCCCAGTCCCGGCTACCCCCTTTTCGAGTATCTTGCCGGTCTTGAGGGGGTGGATGCCCTACCCTGGCGCCTCGAATACCTTCACCCTCACGGATGGTGCGTGGATTTCGAATCAATTGAAGAAGGCCTCCGGGCAGGCAGGGAGGGGCGGGCGCCTCGGGTACGGGCGATCGTTCTCATCAATCCCAACAACCCGACCGGCTCCTACATCGCCCGGGACGAACGCGAGCGGATTGTCTCCATCGCCGAAAGAGAGGGCCTCGCGCTTATCGTCGACGAGGTCTTTTTCGATTTCGCCGTCGAGGGAGCCGGTCGCAGTTTCGAGGGCGAAGATTCCGTCCTGACCTTCGTGCTCGACGGCCTGTCGAAGGGCTCGGGCCTTCCCCAGCTCAAGCTCGGCTGGATAGGGGCCTCGGGCCCCTCCCTTCTTCTCGAAGAGGCGATGGAGCGGCTCGAAATCATCGCCGACTCCTACCTCTCGGCCGGCACCCCCGTCATGAACGCCCTCCCAGCCCTCCTTAAGGCGACGCCTGCTTTTTCTGAGGCTCTGCGCAGGCGCCTTGCCGCCAACCTCGCGGCCCTCAGGCGCGGCCTCGAGGGCCCCTCCTCGCCCCATCGCGTCTATCGCTGCGAGGGCGGATGGACGGCCCTCATCGAATCGCCGCATTATTTCGACGAAGAGGAAACCGCCCTCCGCCTCCTTCGCGAGGCGGGGCTCTGGGTCCAGCCCGGCCATTTCTTCGATATGGAAAAAGAGTCCGTTTTCGCCGCCAGCCTCATCCTTCCCGAAGCGCGCTTCGCGGATGGAATCCGGCGCTACGCGGCCTGGTTCGCATCGGAGGGCCTGCCCCATGGCGGGCCGGAGGGCGGGCGGGCAGGCGGGCCCGATGGCAGACCGGCAGACGGGCCCCATGGCGGGGCGGCCTGATTTTCGCGCGATTCGGCACGAGAGGGGACCGACATCCGGCCCCGACAGATAGTCATAGTTAGGAGGAACAGCATATGGCAGCCCAGGTGATCGACGGCAAGCAGGTCTCGAAGGACATCAGGAACGAGCTCAAGGAGAGGGTGGGGGCCCTCGCGGCCAAGGGCGTGGTCCCGGGGCTCGCGGTCATCCTCGTCGGCGAGGACCCGGCCTCCGTCTCCTATGTCACGGGCAAGGAAGAGGCCTGCGACGAGGTCGGCATCCGCAAGTTCGGCAAGCACCTTCCGGAAAAGACCCCCGAATCGGAACTCATCGCCCTCATCGAAGAATACAACAGGAACCCCGAGGTCCACGGCATCCTCGTCCAGTTTCCCCTTCCGAAGCACATCGACAAGGCCAAGGTCGTGGCGGTCATACGGCCGGAGAAGGACACCGACGGCTCCACCGCCATCAACGCCGGCTATATGCTCCTCGAAGAACCCTGCTTCCTGCCCTGCACCCCGGCGGGCGTCATCGAGCTCATCAAGCGATCGGGCGTGAAGACGGACGGAGCCCAGGCAGTCGTGATCGGCCGCTCGAACCTCACCGGCAAACCTCTCCAGAACCTCCTTGTCCGTCGATCCCTCAACGCGACGGTCACGCTCTGCCACACGGGCACCAAGAACCTCGCCGAACATGTGGGGCGGGCGGACATCGTCATCGCCTGCGCGGGGAGCCCCGGCCTCGTCAAGGGCGACTGGATCAAGCCAGGCGCCTGCGTCATCGACGTCGGCGTCAACCGGGTCGAGGATCCGACGGCGAAGAAGGGTTTCCGCCTCAAGGGCGATGTCGAGTACGCGAGCGCCGCCGAGCGGGCCGCCTTCATCACCCCCGTGCCGGGCGGCGTCGGGCCGATGACCATCACAATGCTGATGGCCAACACCGTCGAGTCGGCGGAGCGCGCCGCCTCCCGATGATCGACGTCCAGAACCTCCCCGACGACAGGGGCGTCCCGATCCAGAAGGTCGGCGTAAAAGGCGTGCGCGCCCCAATCACCCTCCGCGATCGGGTCAACGCCGTCCAGCACACGACGGCCCGCGTCAACCTCTACGCCGACCTGCCCAAGCACTTCAAGGGCACGCACATGAGCCGCTTCATCGAGGTCTTCAACGCCCATCGCGAGCGGCTTTCGATGCAGGGCTTTCTCGCGATGCTCGGAGAGTTGCGGAAGGCCCTCGACGCCCGGACCGCCTACGCCG
This sequence comes from bacterium, assembly GCA_021782015.1. Lineage (GTDB taxonomy): Bacteria > Spirochaetota > Spirochaetia > Treponematales > Rectinemataceae > CAIJMU01. Next base: position 13,051 of record JAJXVS010000074.1, read on the forward strand.
ACCTTCACTTTCCCTACTTCATCGAAAAGGCCGCGCCGGTTTCGGGCCAAAAGAGTTGGTCGGCCTACGACTGTTCCTATATGGGAAAGGTCTGGGATGGGGGAAGGGAATTCGATGTCGCGGTGTCCGTGCCCGTGCAAACCCTCTGCCCCTGCTCGAAGGCCATCAGCGAACACGGCGCCCACAACCAGCGTGGCATCGTCACCCTGACAGTCGCCCTCGGCCCCTTCTTCTGGATCGAGGATCTCGTCAGCCTCGTGGAGGAGTCGGCTTCCAGCCCCGTCTACACCCTCGTCAAGCGCGAGGATGAAAAATACCTGACCGAGCACGCCTACGAAAATCCGCGTTTCGTGGAGGATGTGGTCCGCGAGGTCCATTCGCGGGTCCTCGCCCTCGCCAAGTTCCCGAAGTTCTCGGTCGAGGCCGAGAACTTCGAGAGCATCCATGATCATTCGGCCTATGCCTGGCTCGAACATCGCTCGCCCGATGTCGGGGCGGGGGCCGATGAATCGAAGGGACCGGGTCTTTGACCTCGGGCCGGGATTTGCTATATTCTTTCCTATCAGCGTCCCGGAAAACGAGGGCCTTGCCCGAGAGGGGAGGACGGTAGGGGTCGGCATTGCAGGATTGGCGGCCCACCTGAACAACCCGGGATGGCGATGGAGGAACATATGGCGAACAGCGGCACCGAACTTGCACCAGCGGAGAGGGGCACACGTGGTTTTATTTCCGCAGGGGCGGGCATCGGTCTCCTCGGTCTCAACGCACTGATCAGCATTCCGGTCGTGGGCTGGGTGATCGGCGGTGGATTGGCCCTTCTGGGCGTGCTCGGCCTGGGCGGAGGCACGAAGACCGATAGAACCTATGGCACCGTCGCCCTCGTGGCCGGCGCCGCCACCATTCTGGCCCAGCTCCACGTCGGCCCCCTTCATTTCGCCCTCGGCGTCGGCGGCATCGGCCTTCTCGCCTACGGCGCCTTCAACCTGATCAAGTTCTTCAGGGGTCTCCGCGACAAATCCTAAGCAGAGCCGCCGTTGTATCGCGCGAAGGTCGCGGTATAGAGTGGCGTCGTCATGACCTATCTCATCGAAACCTACGGCTGCCAGATGAACAAGGCGGAGTCTTCGGCTCTCGAGACGATTTTCCGGGAGCGCGGCTGGAAACCTTGGCAGGCGCTTTCGGTTCCCACCGAAGCGGCCCCCCTCGGCGAAGCGCACTCCTTCGGCGAAGCGCCCCCCCTCGGCGAAGCGCGCGGGGACCCTTCGGAGGCGACACCAGCCGTCCATGAGCCGCCCTCGGCCGTCCATAAGCCGACGTTCCGCAAACCTCGGGGCCAATCCTCGCAGCTCGCCACCGCTCAAGCGACCGCGATCGCTCAAGCTGCTGCGACCGCGACCGCCGAAGGTGCAGAGTCGGCTGAAGGTGCCGGGTCGGCCGCGGGGCCGGATTTCGTCCTCATCAATACCTGTTCGGTGCGCATTACGGCCGAAAACCGCGCTTGGGGCCGCATCAATCACTGGGCCGCGGAAAAGGCGCGGCTAGCCCGGGAGGGGCACCGGCTCGCGCTCGCGGTGACAGGATGCATGGCCGAGCGCATGAAAAAGGAAATCCGTCTGCGTCAGGCAGCGGTCGACCATGTCATCGGCACCTTTCAAAAGCAGGCCTTCGGCCTCATCGTCGACGCGGTCGCCTCGGGCCGGCGCATCGCGGAGGTCGAGGAGAGCCCTTCCTTTGTCTTCGCAGATTCCTACCATGAGCCGTCGTCCTTCCGGTCCTTCGTGCCCATCATGCACGGTTGCGACAATTTTTGTACCTATTGCATCGTTCCCCATATTCGCGGCAGGGAGATTTCCCGCGACCCCAGGGCCATTTTGGCTGAACTCGAGACGCTTGAATCCCAGGGCGTGCGAGAGGTGACCTTCCTCGGCCAGAATGTCAACTCCTACCGTTGGGAAGGCGAGGGCGGCCGCCTCGACTTCCCAGGCCTCCTCTCCCTCGTCGCCGACCGCTTCCGTTCCGGGAGCGATCGGCCCGCAAGCCTCGGCGATACTACCGGGTCCGCCGATCGCGGGAGCGATCGGCCCGCAAGCCTCGGCCACGGCCGAGGCTTGCGATGGGTCCGCTTCCTCACGAGCCACCCGAAGGATCTCTCCGACGCGGCTCTGGAGGTCATCGCCCGGGAGCCTCTCTTCTGCCGCCACATTCATCTCCCCGTCCAGGCCGGCTCCGATGCCATCCTCAAGGCGATGAACCGAAAATACGATCGCGCGACCTATCTGGCCCTCATCGATCGCATGCGCGCTGCCCTTCCCGGTCTTTCGCTGACGACCGACCTTCTCGTCGGATTTCCCGGCGAGACAGATGCCGATTTCGAGGAGACCCTCGACCTCATGCGGAGGGTGCGCTATTCCTACGCGTTCATGTATCATTTCAATCCGCGCGAGGGCACGCCTGCGGCGAAGCTGGCCGAAAAGGTGTCGGAAAAGAAAAAGCGCGA
>JAJXVS010000075.1 GCA_021782015.1 bacterium
GTCGCCCTCGATGTGGCCTTTCGCGCGGGGGCCTCGGCCGACCTCGGCTTTCTCAAGGCCCTCGGCGGCTGGCTCGGATCCTGGCTCGGCATCGCCTCTCGCAGCTTCTTCGTCGTCGGCCTCTCGGGCCTGTCGGTCGGAGCCCTCCTCGCCTCGGTCCGGCGCATTCTCGAGCCGCGCGAATACTGATACGGAGGGCCCACGTGCGCGACGAACTCGACGATAACGCCCATTTGTTGCGAAATCTCGGCTTTCCCCTTCTCGATGTCCATCATCCATTCAATCACTTCGATTTCGCCAAGCCCGGCAGACGCATTCTCGTGGTGGGTCCCATGGGCTCCGGAAAGACGGAATATTCGGCCAGGCTGTGGCGCGACAGTCTCGTCGCCCGCCGCAAGAACGGCGCCGCGGCGCGGGAGACCCTGACCGCCGGCGCCGATCGGCGCCATGTCTTCGTAGTGCGGCAGGCCCTCGATTCCAGCCGTTTCCCCGACTATCCACCGGACGCCCTCGCCTATCGCGGTGGCTACGAACGCTGCGGTACCAGCATCGGGCAGGCCCGCGATTCTTTTTCGCTGGAGACCCTGCTCGCGGAAAACCCCGAGGCGGGCACCTGGATCGTGGACGAGGCATCCTTCTTCGACGAACGCATCGCCTACCTGATGAAGAACGAATCGGAGCGGCGAGGCCTCGTCTTCGTCTGCCCCACACTGGTGCTCAATTTCCGGCGCGAGATTTTCAATCAGACGGCGAGGCTTCTCCTCGAAACCGCCACCGACGTCTTTCCCCTGTCGGCCTATTGCGAACACGACGAGTGCCTGGCCGATTCCCTGTACACGTACCGTTATTATCTCGTCGACGGTCGGGAATGTCCCGCCCTGTATTTCGATCCCCTCATCATCATCGGGGGCGACCGAACCAAGGATGACGGGCGGGAACCCAATTATTGTACGCGTTGTGACCGTCATCACAGGCTGCCCGGCAAGGAATACGCCTATCTCACCCTGAAACCCCTGGGCGAACGCGCAGCGAGGGGGGACATCGGGCCCCTCCTCGCCGAACTGAACGCCCTTTCCGGCGACGTCGAGTCATCGAGGCTGGCCGCCTCGCTCCGCGCCAGGGCCGAGGCGGACGAAAACGCCGATCCCATTGACCTCGATTCCCTCCGCCTGCCCTGCATCGCCGAGAGGGCCCTCGTCTATCTGTATGCTGAACAAAATTTGCTTTCCGTGGAACAGCTCAGGCGGGTGATAGAGGATCTCGGCCTCGACGTCGACTACCTCGCCAGGCGCCTGGCCGACAATCGCCGTCCCGTTGAGTTATAAAGATCGCCCTCACCAGACCGGGCCGGGGGCCTGCAGCGCGAGGCCCCGATCCGGAGCGCGAGGCCCTTGATGTGGCGGGCCCCATGCCCCCGGCGTTCCGCACATGATAATTAAGAAGGCCGGTCCCGGAATCATTCCGGGCCGGCCATTCATCGAAATGCGGCATCGCCGCCGGGTGAAGGTACCTGCCCGCCGTCGTCGTGTGCGCGGGGCGCACAGACGGGGCGGAAGGACCTGGGGGAATCAGCGCTTGGCGCCCTTGCGGGCCACGCTCTTGGCAGCCTTGGGGCTCGCGGCCTTTTTGGAAGCCACGGCCTTGGCCGCGGGCTTCTTGGCCGGTTTTGCGCTCGGTGCCTTGGCAGTGGCCTTGGCCGGCTTGGCCGGTTTGGCCGGTTTAGCGGCCTTGGATTCGCCCGCCTTGCGCGGTCGACCGGGCTTTCGCTTCTCGCCCGAGGCCGATTCGTGGGCCGGAATGAGCGATTGCACGAAATCCTTGAGCTTCGCGAGCATGACGAGAAGCTTCTTGGTATCGGCCTCGGACAGGAGGGAGGCACCCGCCCCGAAAAGGTTCGCGATTTCGGGCTTCGCCTGCGAGGCGAGCTTGCGACCTTCGGCGGTGAGGCCAATCCTGCGGATCCGCGCGTCTTTCTGATCGGCCTTGCGCTCGACAAGATGCTTCTTTTCGAGCGAACCGCGGAGCACCATGGCGGTCGTCGAATCGGTTTCCAGGGCCTGGGCGAGCTCGGCCTGCGAGAGGCCGTCGTGCTCGGAGAGGGCCACGAGCGCTCCGTACTGCGCGAAGGTGAGGCTCTTGGACCGCAAGCGGGCCTCCGCGGCCCTGCGGGACCGTACCGATACGGAGGTTATCGCCTGAATTGCCTCTAGGATATCTGAATTGCCAGAACTCATGTAAGTCTCCTTTCACTTTGATATTATTTGTGATTGTAACAATTGTCAACGCAAACCGGCGAAAATTCGTCGAAAAAGGCGTCAATTGAGGCGATTTTCAGCGATTTTCAAGGATTCCGAGGGCCAAGGCCGCGAATTTCGCGGCCGCGACGGGATCGGGGAAGGCCATGCGCAGGCTTCCCGGCGCGCCTCCGCCCTTGCCACCCAGGGTCTTCGCGGCAGCGAGGAGCTCCGGAGGCAGGCTCTCCCCCCTTTTGCCCACTATTCCGATGGTCGGCGTTTCGGCGAGCGATACGACACCCGTCATCTCCCTCGCCTTGATCGCCCGCATTCCCTCATCGATACCCTCGACGCCGGCGCCCGAAAGATCGAGGGCCAAGGGCCTTCCGAGAGGAGCCGCGTCCACGAGGCGGCCGACCAGGATGCCGAGGAGGCGATCGGCCCTCGAAGCCGCCTCGCGGGACTTTTTCGCGCAGCGCTCGGCCCCCTCGTCCAGGGCCTCCGGAGGCGCGGACAAAATGCGTGAGGCAGCCCCCGCGGCCCGATGGAGCCTGCGATACATCGCGACGGCCCGATCGCCCGCGACGAAATGGATTCTGGTCTTCCCTTTATACCGTTCAGTCGTGTCGATCTTGAAAAGCCTGAGTTCCGCCGCCGATTCCACATGGGTCCCGCAACAAGGGCTGAAGTCGAGACCGACGATCTCCCAAACTCGCAGCACTTCCTCCTCTCCGGGCGGAGGCCTGCGGAGGGGCAGGGTTTCGATGTCCTCTGGCGGGCAGAGATGGAGCACGAAGGGTGTGGCGCGGGCGATCGCGCCGTTCACCTCGGAATCCAGCTCCTCGACGAGGCTGTCCGGAAAGTCGCGCAGGTCGACATCGATGGTGGAAAGCGCCCCGCCCAGGTGGAAGGAAAGGGTGGGAATGCCGTGGTTCCTGAACAAATAGCCCGAAAGGAGGTGTTGGGCCGAATGTTGCTCGCTCTGGTCGCGTCGCCTCGCGCGGTCGAGGTGCAGGGCCAGGCGGTCGCCGGGGCCGGCTTCGAGGGGAGAGGCGAGCCTATGGACGATGCGGCCGCCGGACTCGACCACGGATTCGACGGCCACGCCCCCTATCAGCCCGAGATCGCAACCCTGTCCACCACCCTCCGGGAAGAACAGTGTTCTATCTAAGACGATCTCACGCCGGGTTGCGTCGATCTCGACGAGGGCGGCCTCCGATTCATCGAGGCCGGGATGGCTGTAGTACAGACATTCGGGACCGACTGCGCTCATTGGCTCATTCTATCCGGCCCCGGAAAGGCGCACAAGTGAGAGGCCCGCGCGACGAGGCCCGTCATTGACGGTAAGTGTCTCCGCAGGTATCCTCGCGTCCATGAAGATCTGGCTGAAATACCTCATCGCGGCCCTCGTCGGTTCCGCGATCGCGCTCGTCCTCCCCGCTTCCGACGCGGGCGCCTCGAAGGTCCTTTCGACGATCTTCGGCATTGCGGTGCATGTCGGCCGCTATGCGCTGATACCGCTGGTTTTCTTTTCCCTGCCCGTGGCCGTCTTCGAGCTCAACGAAGACCGGGAATTCTGGAAGGATCTGGGAAGGGCGGCCCTCTTCCTCGTCATCTCCGTCCTGGCCTTCACCCTCCTCGGCGTGCTGGGGGCCGCGATCTTCCATCCGGCCCGCATCCCCCTCGTGGCCGACAGCGCGGCAGCCATACCTGTGCCGGGAGTCGCCCAATATCTCGATGCGATATTTCCCTCCAGCGTCTTCGCGACGCTGATCCAGGGCGACTACCTCTTGCCGGTCTGCCTCCTCTCGGTATTTCTGGGCCTGGCCTTCTCGCATGAGAGGGCCCTCACGAAGCCCGCGATACTCGTCTTCGACGCCCTCTCACGCGCTTTCTACCATATAAACGCTGTTTTCGCCGAGTTCCTGGGTATTCTCATAATCGGGGTTTCGGCCTGGTCGGTCTTCGAACTCCGCTCCGCCCTCTCGGGCGACTATTACCGGCCCCTCCTCCTCGTCGTGGGCGTCGAAACCCTCGTCATGGCCCTCGTGATCGTGCCCCTTGCCCTCTTTCTCCTCCTCGACCGGAAGAACCCCTATCGCTACCTGTACGCCATTCTCGGACCAGCGATAGCGGGCCTCATGTCGGGCGACGCCTACTTTCCCCTGGGCTCCCTCATGAAGCATGTCCGCGAAAGCCTCGGCGTACGGCGCCGGGCCAGCGCCCTGGCCCTTCCTCTCGCGGCGATTTTCGGCAGGGCGGGGACAGTGCTCGTAACCGCCACGACCTTCGTGGTCGTCCTCGCCTCCTATTCGGATCTCGGCCTCTCGGCCGGCACCCTCCTCTGGATACTCGGTGCCGCGCCCCTGGTAACCCTCCTACTCGGTACGATCCCCGGCACCGGCACGATGACGGCCCTCGTCGCCCTTTCCGCCCTCTATGGCCGCGGTTTCGAAAACGGCTATCTCATCGCCGTGCCCGTGGCCCTGCCGCTTTCGGCAGCCGGGGCCTTTCTCGACATCATCTGGGCCGGAGTCGTGTCCCTCGTCCTAGCCCGCCGCGAGGGCTACGCCAAGGAAAGGGAAGCCCGCTTCTTCATTTGAGCCGAGCCGGTCCGCCGGCTTTTTCACGCATGCCCGGTCATGGCCGCCAACACGCCGATCGGCTTGACGAGTGGACAAGGGCCTTTCTACAATAGCGGTATGAACCTCAAGAACATCCTCCGCGAAGATTCCATCGCCCTTCACCTCAAAGGCGGAACCAAAGAGGAAATCATCGACGAACTCCTTGTCGCGGCCGCCAAGAGCGGCAGGCTCAAGGATGTCCCGGCGGCCCGGCGCTCGATTCTCGAACGAGAGCGAAGGATGAGCACGGGAATGAAACATGGCATTGCGATTCCGCACGGCAAAACCGACGCCGTCGATTCCCTGATCGCGTGCATCGGCGTTTCCGACAAGGGTGTGGACTTCGACGCCCTCGACAGGGAACTCTGCCGGATATTCATCCTGACGCTCTCGCCGTCGGACAAGACGGGGCCCCATCTTCAATTTCTCGCCGAGGTCAGCCTGCTTTTCCGCAGCGAGGAGAAACGCCAGGCCATTTTGGCGGCGAAGGACGCTGTCTCGGTGCTCAAGGTCTTCACCGAGCAGGAGTAGGCCTCCGCGAGAAGCCGGCGCCGGAGGGCAGCAAAAAGAAAACCGCCCCGTAGACCGGGGCGCGGCAAAAAGAAAACCGCCCTTTAGACCAGGGCGGTTTTCTTTTTGCCTGAAGAGGAACGAACTACTCGAGAATGGCGAGTACGTCCTGCATCTTGACGATGAGGTGCTCGACGCCGTCGATCTTTACCTGGGTGCCGGCGTACTTGTCGTACATGACCTTGTCATTTTCCTTCACCTTGATCACATCGGTGTCGGTGCCGACCGCTACGACGACGCCCTCTTGCGTCTTTTCCTGGGCGGTCTGCGGAATGATTATTCCGCCGGCCGTCTTGGCCTCGCCCATCTGAACTTTGACGAGGACGCGGTCGCCGAGTGGTTTGAGTTTCATGTGTCTCTCCTTGATTAAGGTGTGCTGTGTATGGAAATAGCTGAAGTAAGCAGAATATACGAAAACAGGGCCCTCCGGGTCAAGTAAAAGCATGAGGGCTCGACAACTGCCCGGGACCGATGGATGGCTTTCGACCGCCCGTGGCATTATCTTGAACTATGTGGGGTCGGCACAGCGTGCCGGCCGACCGACGAGAGGAAACCGAGATGCCCAAAAGCAAAGATCCCTGGAAAAGGGGCCGCAAGGCAGGCCCCGTGAAACAGCCCTCGCCCAAGGGGCAACAGAATCCGCTTCTTCCCATGCGCGGGCCCGGTGGAACGCAAATTCGCTTTTCCTTGGGCTATGCCATCGCCCTCCTCGTCGGTGTGGCTCTTTTCAATTATTTCCTGATGGGAAGCGATTCCACCGTCATTCCCTACTCGGCCTTCAAGGACAAGATCAGATCGGGCCAGATAACGAAGGTGGAACTTGGTCAGAATTGGGACACGGGCTGGCTGGCCAAGACCGCTGAAGCTCCCGCGCCCCAACAGGCTCCCTTGCTCAGGATGGGCAAACAGGGCGACCCGACCGTGAAGACCGCCCCCGTCGACGACCCGACCCTCATTCCCCTTCTCGAAGAGAAATCCATCACCTATCAGTCCTCCTCGCGTGAAAACTCGGGCATGCTGGCCTTCATTTTTTCCTGGGTCCTCCCCATAGCCTTTATGGTCTTTTTGTGGCGCATCCTTTCCAAACGCCTGGGCGGAGCCAATTCGAATGTGCTCGCCTTCGGCCAAAACAAGGCGACGATCGTCGCGGAAGGCGACATCCCGACGCGTTTCTCCGACGTGGCAGGCGTCGACGAGGCGAAGGAAGAACTCGTCGAGGTGGTCGATTTCCTCAAGAATCCGAAGAAATATACGGATATCGGCGGCAAGATTCCCAAGGGGGTACTCCTGGTCGGGCCTCCGGGCACGGGCAAGACCCTCCTTGCCCGCGCCGTGGCGGGCGAGGCGGGCGTCAGCTTTTTCCGGATGAGCGGCGCTGATTTCGTCGAAATGTTCGTGGGTGTCGGCGCGGCCCGGGTGCGGGACCTCTTCAAGCAGGCCCGCGAAAAGGCCCCCTGCATCATTTTCATCGATGAACTCGACGCCATCGGCAAGTCGCGCATCGTGGGTCCCATGGGCGGCAACGACGAGCGCGAGCAGACCCTCAACCAGCTTCTGGTCGAGATGGACGGCTTCGACGCCACAAGCGGCCTCATCATCCTCGCGGCCACCAACCGGCCGGATGTCCTCGATCCCGCCCTTCTCCGGGCGGGGCGCTTCGACCGACAGGTGCTCGTCGACAGGCCCGACCTCGTGGGCCGCGAGGCCATCCTGAAAATCCACGCAAAGCAGGTGAAGCTCGAAACGGGCGTCGATCTCGCCAAGGTGGCGCGAGGCACGCCGGGCTTTGTGGGGGCCGATCTGGCCAACATCGTCAACGAGGCGGCCCTGCACGCTGTTAGGCGGGGCAGGAAAAAGGTCCAGTCGATCGATTTCGACGCGGCCATAGAGAAGGTCGTGGCCGGCCTGGAGAAAAAAAGCCGCGTGATGAATCCGACCGAAAGGGAAACCATCGCCTGCCACGAGTCGGGCCACGCTGTCGTCGCCGCCCTCACCAAGGGAGCCGATCCGGTCAAGAAAATCTCGATCGTGCCGCGGGGGTTCGGAGCCCTCGGCTACACCCTCCAGCTGCCCATCGAGGATCGCTACGTCGTCACGCAGGACGAGCTTTTGGGTCAGATCGACGTCCTCCTAGGAGGCCGCGCGGCGGAAGAGATTCACTTCGGCAAGATTTCAACCGGGGCCGCGAATGACCTGATGCGCGCCACAGATGTCGCCCGCAAGATGATCGCCGACTACGGCATGTCGGAGCGCTTCCGCAATATGGCGCTCAACCGCAGGGGGCCCTCGATGATGGGTCCCGGAGCCGAACCCATGCTGGGGAGGGATTACAGCGAGGAGACACAGCGGTACATCGATGAGGAAATTGCGAGGATGATCGCCAGGCGCTATGAGGGCGTCCTCGATCTCCTCCGCACCCACCAGGCGGCCATCGACGCGGTTACCGCCACCCTCCTCGAAAAGGAAACGGTCGACGAGGCCGAGTTTGCGCGCATCCTCGCCGCGACGGCCGGCAATCCCGGGGCGGTCGGCACTCCCGCCGCGGTCGCAGCCGCTCCTGCCGAGGCGGCCGGCAACTCCGCCGCAACGGCCGCCGACATTCCCGCCGCAACGGCCGCCGCGCCTCCGACAGCTTTTGAGGAGCCCAAGGCCGACCCGGTGGATATGACACTTGCCTAGGTTCGTGTCATATTGACCGAGGGCGGCCAGAAAAGGTATTCTCCCTTTGTTGACATAATGGCAAGTAATGTCAGCAGGAGGCTTCTATGTCCGTCCTTATCAGATCGGTTGGTGTCCATATTCCCGAACGCAGGATTACCAACGACGAACTCGGGAAGATGGTCGACACCACCGACGAATGGATTCGCTCCCACACGGGCATCGGGGCGCGGCATATCGCGGCAGACGGCATGCTTACAAGCGACCTCGGCGCCGATGCCGCCAAGAAGGCCCTCGCCAAGGCGGGGGTCTCGCCCAAGGAGCTCGATTTCATTCTTGTGGCGACCGCGACATCCGACTACCTTGGCTTTCCCTCCACCGCCTGCATCATCCAGGACAAGATCGGCGCCCACGGCTGCGCTGCCTTCGACATAACGGCTGGCTGCACCGGATTCATCTATGGGCTTGAAATCGCCTCGAATATGCTCTCCGCGCGAAGGGGGCACCACGCACTCGTCATCGGGGCCGAAACGCTGACGCGGGTCACGGACTGGACCGATCGCTCGACCTGTGTCCTTTTCGGAGATGGAGCGGGGGCCGTCGTCCTTTCGAATATCGAGGAGGGCGGGCGCGGCGTGCTCAAGACCATTCTGGGCGCCGACGGTGGCGGAGCCCTGGATCTCTACCTCAAGCAGGCAGAACGCCCAAAATCCTTCGAAAGGGCCCCGGCCCAGGTGCCGAGCATCGTCATGAACGGCAAAAATGTGTATAATTTCGCGGTCAAGTCGATCACGGTTCTCATCGAGCGCATCATGCACCTCTCGATGTACCGTCTCGAGGACTTCGCCTGGATCGTGCCTCACCAGGCGAACGCCAGGATCGTGCAGGCCGCGGCCAAGCGATTGGGCATTCCCGAAGAGCGCTTTTACATGAACATGGAGGAGTACGCCAACACCTCGGCGGCCAGCATCCCCATCGTGCTCGGGGAGATGGAAGACAAGGGTCTTCTCAAGCGCGGCGATCTCATAATGCTCCTCGGCTTCGGCGCAGGGCTCACCTTCGGTGGCTCGGTAATCAGATGGTAAGCGGCAGGATAATGGAGGATAGGCAATGAAACGAAGGGTCGCCATTACGGGCTACGGCGTAATCAGCCCCGTCGGCAATGACGTCGCGAGTTTCTGGGAGTCGATAAAGGCCGGGAAGTCGGGAATCGGCCCCATTACCAAGTTTGACGCATCGGGCCTCGATTCGAAGATCGCGGCCGAGGTGAAGGGATTCGACGCGAGCCCCTATATGGAACGGAAGGACGCCCGCAAAATGGCGCTCTTTTCCCAATATGCCGTCGCGGCAGCCGTTCAGGCCTGGCGCGATGCCGGCCTGGACGAGGCTCCGACGGCAGAGGGCGAGGCGGCCCGCCGATACGTCGGGCCCTATGATGCCGACCGCATCGCCACCGTTCTCGGCAACGGCATCGGCGGCATGGAGATCATGACCGAATCGCACCGGAAGCTCTTCGACGCGGGCCCGGGCCGGATGCCTCCGATGACCGTCCCCATGATGATCGGCAACGAGGCCGCGGCCAATATTGCCATGCGCCTCGGCCTCCACGGCCCCGCCTATACCCAGGTGACGGCCTGCGCCTCCTCGACCGATGCGATCGGCCAGGCCCTCGACATGCTGAGGCTGGGGCGGGCCGATGTGGTGGTGGCCGGGGGCACCGAGGCCACGGTCGCGGAATTCGCGATGGGAGCCTTTTGCCGGCTTCAGGCTCTCTCCACAAAGTACAACGACAATCCCGAGAAGGCCTCACGGCCCTTTGACGCCGACCGCGATGGATTCGTCCTCGGGGAGGGCGCCGCCATCCTGATCCTCGAAGACTGGGACAAGGCCCTGGCCCGCGGCGCCCGCATCCATGCCGAGCTCGCCGGATACGGCGGCAGCTGCGATGCCTACCACCTCACCGCCCCCGATCCCTCGGGCCTGGGAGGGGCGGGAGCCATCAAGAATGCCCTCTTCGACGCGGACATCACTTCCGAAGAGGTCGACTATTTCAACGCCCACGGGACCTCGACCCAGATCAACGATCCCACCGAGACGAAGATGCTGAAAATCGCCTTCGGCGAGCACGCCCACAAAATGAAAATCTCCTCGACGAAGAGCATGACGGGCCATATGCTCGGGGCGGCCGGCGCCATCGAGGCATTGGTCTGCGTGAAGGCCGTCGAGGAGGGCTTCGTGCCTCCGACCATCAACCTTGAGCATCCCGATGTGGCGGGAGGCTGCGACCTGGATTACGTTCCGAACAAAGGCATTGCCATGCCCTTGAAAATCGCCGCCTCCTCCTCCCTCGGATTTGGCGGCCACAACGGCGTTCTCGTCATTCGGAGGGCCAAATGAGCGACAAACCCGCTCCGGCCGGAACTTCGGCCCCCGTTGGCCCGGCGACGAAAGAGGAAATTCTTTCGTATATCCCGCACCGCGATCCCTTTCTTTTCGTCGACGAGGTCGAGGTCTCCGACGGCCACATAAAGGGTTCGCGCACCATGCCCGATGATTCGTGGTTCTTCAAGGGGCATTTTCCCCATTTTCCGGTGGTGCCGGGGGTCCTTCTCGTCGAGACCATGGCCCAAATCGGCGGCTGCGGTGTCCAGCGCATGGGAATCAAGCCGGCGGGCACCTTTTTTCTCGCCAAAATCAGGGAGGCGCGATTTCGCCGCCCCGTTCGCCCCGGCGAACGTTTCCATGTCGAGATTGACAACATCAAGGCGACACCGAATATTGTCCATCAGCGCGGTGTGGGATATGTCGATGGTGAAGCGGCCGTCGAGGCCGAATGGCTGAGCATCGCCGGGGGAGATCGCACATGATTCTAAAGCCCATGGTCCGGAACAACATCTGCACGAACGCCCATCCGAGGGGCTGCGAGGTCGAAACGCGAAGGCAGATCGACTACATCCTCGCGCGAAAGCCCCGCTATGCGGGCCTGCCCGAAAGGCCGACGGCCGTCCTCGTCATCGGCTGCTCCACCGGCTACGGCCTGGCGAGCAGGATCGGCGCGACCTTCGGCTTTGGCGTTCCGACCCTGGGCGTTTCATATGAAAAGGCGCCGAGCGCGACCAAGACCGGCACCCCGGGCTGGTACAACAACCGAAGCTTCGAGGCGGCGGCACGCAAGGCGGGCATCCCGGCCAAAACCATCGACGGCGACGCCTATTCCAAAGAGATCAAGGCCGAAACGATCAAGGCGGCCAAGGAACTCGGCCTCAGCTTCGACCTGGTCGTGTATTCCCTTGCCTCGCCGGTCAGGACCGATCCGGCGACGGGGGTCATGTATCAATCGACCGTAAAGCCCATAGGCGAAGCCTACTCGGGCCGCACCGTCAACGCCTTTACCGGCCATCTGGGCGAAGCCTCCCTCGAGCCGGCGACGGAAGCCGAGGTGGCGGCCACCGTCAAGGTCATGGGCGGGGAAGATTGGGAATTGTGGATCGCGGCCCTGGCGGAAGCCGGCCTCCTCGCCAAGGGCGTCAAGACCCTGGCCTATTCCTACGTCGGGCCGGCCCTTTCCTGGCCCATCTACCGCGACGGCACCATTGGACGCGCCAAGGCCCACCTCGAGGCCACAGCGCCCAACCTGAACTCCCGCTTCGCCTCCCTCGGGCTCAAGGCCTATGTTTCGATCAACAAGGCCCTCGTCACCCGCTCGAGCGCCGTCATTCCCATCATCCCCCTCTATATTTCCACCCTTTTCAAGGTGATGAAGGAGCGGGGAACGCATGAGGATTGCAGCGCCCAGATCGATCGCCTCTTCCGCGATCGGCTCTACGCGGGCAAGAACGGGGGGGTTCCCGTCGACGCCGAAGGACGCATCCGCCTCGACGACCTCGAGATGCTCCAGGGGGTCCAGGCCGAAATCGAGGCGCGCATGGCCCACATCACCCAGGAAAACCTCGGCAGGCTCGCCGATGTCGACAGTTTCAGGGTCGATTTTCTCCGCGCCCACGGCTTCGAGGTTCCCACCGTCAATTACGAGGCCGAAATCGATCCGGACTACGACCCCCTTTCGTCCTAGAGCGCCTTTTTCCCGGATCGGCGGCGGCTTCGCGTGAATCTCCTCCTCATCGAGGCCGCCGAACTCGGCCAAATCATCCCGGCGACGGATAGAAGAACCATGCACGTGGCGCGGGTGCTGGGAAAGGCCAGGGGCGACGAGGTCGAGGCCGGCCTGGTCGTCCACCAGGCCTTCGGGCGGGCCCCGGGCAGTTTGGGCAGGGCTCGAATCGAAGGGCTGAATGGCGAGGGCATGGTCCTCGACTTCGTACCCGAGGGCGAGGCCCCGCCCCTTCGACCCCTTCGGCTTCTCCTCGGCTTCCCGCGCCCCATTCAAGGCACCCGCCTCCTCAAAGATCTGGCCAGTCTCGGCGTCGCCGAGATCATTCTGTGCGGCACCGAGCTCGGCGAAAAATCCTACCTCGAAAGCGACCTCTGGAAAAAAGGGGAGTATCGAAGGGCCATTCTCGAAGGCGCCGAGCAGGCCGCCAATCCACGCATTCCCCTTGTGCGGCGCGAGTGGTCGGTCAGGGCGGCCCTGGCCTCGATGAAGGCGGTGGCGGCCGAGGGCGAGGGGGTGGCCCAGGGCGAGGGGGCGGCGGGGGCGGCGACGGCCGAGCCCGACTGGGCTGGCGGAACGCGCCTGTGCCTCCATCCGGACCGAGGGGCGCCCCTTTTGGGGAGCCTCGCCCCGTCGGCGCCCATCAGTCTGGCCATCGGCAGCGAAAGAGGCTGGACCGATGCGGAAATCGCCGAACTTGCCGCCTCTGGCTTCGACCTTGCCAGCATGGGCGATCGCATACTCAAGACCGAGACGGCGGCCGTGACATCCGTCGCCATCGTCCTTTCGCGACTGGGCTTCATGTAGCCGAGGCAGCGCCGAGAAGCCTTTCCAGCTCGGCCAGGTCGGCGCGGAACTGGGCGCAGGCCGCCTCGATCGGCTTGGGCGATGCCATGTCGACGCCGGCCACCCTGAGGGCCTCGATCGGATAGCGCGAGCCGCCCGACTTCAAGAAGGCGAAATAGTCGGCGCGTTCGGTTTCGCCGCCGCCCATGACCCGGCGCGCGAGGGCCATGCTGGCGGAAATTCCGGTCGCGTATTTATAGACATAATAGGCTCGATAGAAATGGGGAATGCGAAGCCCCTCCAGGTCGCTCACTCCCTCGAAAACGAGGGAGGGCCCGAAGTATTTTTCAAGGAGGCTCCGGTAGGCACCCCGGAGCGAATCGACGGTGAGGGCTTCGCCTCCTTCCTGCATGAGATGGGCCCTGTGCTCGAATTCGGCGAACATCGTCTGCCGGAACAAAGTCGCCACGACGCTGTCGACGCGGTTGCTCATCAGGGACAGCCTGGTCGCCTCGTCGGGGGCCCCTTCGTACAGATGGCGGAACAGCAGCTCCTCGTTGAAGGTCGAGGCGACCTCCGCCTCGAAGATCGTGTAGTCGTAGCTCAGGAAGGGATTCGAGCGGGCCGAATACCGGGAGTGCATCGAGTGGCCGCCCTCGTGGGCGAGGGTGAAGACGTCGTGGAGGACGTCGCTCTTGTAATTCATAAGTATGAAGGGTTCGGCGGAGAAGGAACCCGAGGAGAAGGCACCCGAGCGCTTGCCGCGGTTCTCGTAACGATCGACCCAGTCGCCGAGGAAGCCCGCGCGGATCGTGTCGACGTAGGCCGCGCCGAGGGGTGCGAGGGCCGCGCAGACGAGGTCGACCGCCGCCTCGTAGCTCCTTTCGCCCCTGGTCTCGCGGGCGAGGGGTACGTAGACGTCCCAATGCCGAAGTTCGGCCAGGCCGAGGGCCCTTTTCCTGATTTCATAATAATTATGAAGTGCATCGAGATTGGCACCCACCGTGGCCACGAGATTGTCGTAGACGCTTTCTTCCACGGCGTCGGGGAAGAGGGCCGCCCCGCGCGAACTGGGGAAGTTGCGCACCTTCGCCCTGTACACGTCGAGCTTGACCGAACCGGCATAGAGGGTCGCCAGTGTGTTCCGGTGGGCATCGAAGCCCTTATAGAAGGCCTCGTAGGCTCGCTGCCTCACGCCGCGGTCGGTATGGCGGAGGAGGGACGCGAAGGTCGACTGCGTGAGGGGACGGGGCCCCTCCGGTGTCTCGACGGCGCCGAAATCGAGGTCGACGTCGGTGAGCACCGAGAAGGCCTCGCCTGCTGTCTGGTTCGCCTCCGATTGGAGGGCGAGGAGGCGCTCCTCGGCCTCGCCGAGCACATGGGGCTTGAAGCGGAGAATCTTCCGGACGAAGACGCGATATTCGGCAAAGCGGGGATCGGCAAGCCAGCCTTCGACCAGGGAGGGATCGAGTCCGTGGATAGCCGGCACGAACCAGGACCAGGCGCCCTCCAGCTCGGTGGCGGCGCTCACAAAGCGAGCGAAACGGCCGCGCGAAGCCGTGTCGCCCTCGTCCTCAGCCTGGCGCAGGCTGGCGTAGACGCCCAGTCTCTCGCCGAGAAGGCCCTGAACGCCGTAATCGGCGAGGGCCGCCAGGAAGGCTTCGGCGCCCCCGTCTGTGCCGGCGCCCCTGCCTGTGCCGGCACCCCCTCCTGCACCAGTGTCCGCGCCCGAACCAGTGCCCGCACCCGCACCCGCACCAGTGCCCGCACCGAGCATGGCCGATCGATGAGCCGCCGCCCCTCCCCTCAGCTTGGCATAGGAGGCGAAGGCTGCCTCCCATTCCGCCTCCGAGGGAAAGAGGCTCGCGAGATTCCAGCGCTCGGCGAGGGGGACCTCGCTTCTTTCACGAATGCGCGATTCGGACATGGTATTACGCTCCTGTGCGAGATGGGTGGACGCGACATAAATCGACGCAGAACTCCACCATTAAATCGAGTGAGGCCTTTTCGAGCAACTCGGGGCCGTCGAGGGGGCCATGGAGCCGCTCCCAGGTCCGGGGCCAGGCTTCGCCCAGCTCATCCTTGCCGGGGAGGCGCGGGGCGGCCGCCGAGGAAGCCCGCGCCAGGCCGCGAAGGAGGGCGTCGGCCTCGACGGCAGGGAGGAGCGAAAGAACCAGGCTCGGCATGCCCGCGAGGGTGAAGCCGAGATCGTCCGACCAGGGAAGGGGAAGCCTGAGGGGCCGCCTCAATCCGATCCGGGCCGAAACCTCGGCGACGCTCGACTCCAGAGCATCGAGCATGGCCCCCATGGGCCGCCCAGGCCCTTCGATGGAGGTCCTCGCGGAGGTCGACATGACGAGACTCGTGCCCCGCCCCACGACATCGAAGACAAAAATCCCCGGGCGCGCCTCGCCGAAGACCCGCTTGAGTCCCGTCGCCAGTGCGTAGGAACCCTGCGACAGGGGGCTGCCCAAAGCCGGAGCCTCCTCCCCGTCGGTGAAAAGAAGGAAGGTGCCCTTGCGGGCCT
>JAJXVS010000354.1 GCA_021782015.1 bacterium
AGTGGCCGCCTGGCCTCGGCTCATCGAGACTCGTCGGCTCTCAACACGAGCTGGCGAGACCTTCGTCATTGTCTCGGGTCATGAAAAGGGACCGGCCCTTGCCCTCCTCCCCCGCCGGCCTCGAATTCGGAACGCTTCGACGCAGGCGCCGGCCACGCCCTGATTGACTTCGGCCCCGAGTTCCTGGGTTTTTTCGAGGGGAAATAGGACGGAGTTGTTTTACGAAGACCGATAGCTCGGGCCTGCTCAGGTCGGAAGATGCAGCAGTCCGGGACGGACCTTGTCCGAATCCGGAGCTTCCGCCATGGTCCTCTCCTTGGATCTTATAATTGAAATGGATTTACGACGAGGAGACCGAGGTAGGTTTGGCCGCCGCCGAGATCCTCTGAAAAGATCTGTCCACACTCCGTCGACCAGGCGGCCGCGACGATGAGCGAATCCCACCAGGAAAGGCCATAGCGGATTTGGATCTCTCGCGCCTTCCTGAGCGTTCCCTGGTCGATGGCTGCCGGGTCCCACGCCGAGAGGGCTTCGACGTCGCTCCAAGCCCTCTCGCGATCGAGGCCGGGCCTGAGCTTTTGGGTTACCGTGACGAAGTACTCGCTTAAAACTTGGGTCGAGATCCTTCCGCTTCGTTCTCTCCACAAGCGGGCGAGTACCTCGCTCGCCGCCGCTTGTTTTACCGGGTCGACGCTATCGCGGGCATAGACGAAAATGTTCGTGTCAACAAATACCCTATCGCTCATGAAGGCTCTCCCGTGAGGGATAGGCGGAGCCGTCGCTGATCCTTGTCGCCATTCCGGAAAAAAATTGTGTCATGGCTGCGCGGTAGCGCGATTCGCTTTCCCGCTTTTCTTGGAGGAGTCGGGCTAGGAGGGCCGAAACGCTCGAATCCTCCTCCGCCGCCCAAAGGCGCGCCCAACGTGCCAATTCCTCGGGGAGTGAAACCGTGATATTCTTCATTCCACCACCTCCACGATCCCAGTGTAACACGTTTTCCGTGTGATTTCTCCTCGTCTTTCACCTCATTCCATAAAGCCTTCGGCGCCTCAATCGCCGACAAACCCAGGCTCGGGGAGGCGCTCCCTCTTACGAAGGCTTCCGTTGCGCCTTGAGTGGCACAAAGCGCGACAGATTCCAGGGGCATCAAATAGTAAAGGCCGAAGCGGATCAATTGAATCCACCCCGGCCTATACTCAGGACTTTCCAATCTACAGTCGTACCATCTACGAAATCTGTAGCTCCATTTTCATTCTTTCACGCCCGACCCGCTATCCTCGCCTTCACCACCTCGATCACCTCCTGCAGATCCATGCCTAGTTCCTTGAGGTGCTCGGGCGTGGGGCAGCCGTCGCTGGTCCAGCCGCGGCGCTTGAACACGGCGTCGACAAGGCTTTCGTACTGCCCGGTCCGGTGCTCGCGCGTTATGCGAATCTTCTCGGCCACGCTCTTGCCCGCGGGGTCGACGCCGATCTTCTCCTTCATCTGCTTGTCGTAGCGCTCCTCGCGCGCGAGGTACTCGTCCTCGAAGACGGGGCCCATGGCGCGGTAGGGCGGGTAGTCGTCGGCGCGGTGACCGTGGCCCATGCGCACGTTGAAGGCTCGCTGGAAGTTGTAGACCCGCTCGGACTGGAGGATCATGGCCGCTCCGTCGAGCTTCTCCCCGGTGATGGCGGTATAAATATTACAATAATTATCAACATGTTCGGGAACCTTGTTGGGTTCCGGGTGCCTTGCGTTGTCCGCCGGCTCGATGTCGTTCCAGGGCAGTTTGCAGAGGCCCTGGAGGCCGAACCAGGTGCGGAACATCGGGAAGTAATGGAGGGCCTCGGCCTTGTTCTCGAAGGTCGGGATGCGGTTGTTCACCATGTCCATGAAGATGAGCCAGGCCTCGTCGTGCTGGGGGCCCTTGTTCGTGAGGTAGTAACCGCCCTGCTGGGCCAGGGACTCCTTCGACACATACTCCGATTGCTCGAGGCCCTTGCCGTGGAGGGCGATGTCCTTCATCACCTGAGGATCGGCCCCGTATTCCTTGGCGAAGTGCTCGGCGAGGAATTTGACGCCCTTGCCCGCGAGGACGCCGAAGCGCTTGCCGTCGGCCATGTCGTGGAGAATCTGGGCGGCGGCCTTCCAATTGCCCCAGGTGAGTTCGATGCCGTCGGTCCGATCCTTGTTCAGTATTCCCAATTCCCAGCATTCCATCAGGAAGCTCGTGGTCGTACCAAAGCTGATCGTATCGATGCCGTAGGTGTCGCAGTAGAAGTTGAGCTCGAGGATGCCCTCGGGCTCGTAGACGTAGAGGTTCGAGCCGACGCCTGCGGCGGTCTCGTACTCGGGGCCGTCCACGCAGACCTTCGAGCCTTTGTAGGGCCCGGTGCTGAGCTCGAAGTGGTCGACCGCGTGGGCGCAGGCCAGGGTGCAGCCGAACCAGCAGCCGTCGGGGAGGTTCTGCGAGAAGAGCTTTTCCCAGACCCAGCTCGCGAGCTCGGGGCCCCGGGGGTCTTGGCCGTATTTGTGGTTTTTCGTGGGCAGGAGATCGTAGTCGTTCATGACTTCCATGAGGTGGCCCGTGCCCTGCCTGCGCATTTTGCACTGGAGGTCGTCGTTGACGAGGATCTCGCGGTGGAGCTTGAGTCCGATCCGCTGCACTGCCGCCGGATCGGCGGCGCCGTTGGAGTCCTGCTGCACGCCGGCGAAGCGCACGACAATGGCGCGGATCTTCTTGTTCCTGAGCACGGTGCCGATGCCGCCGCGGCCGGCCTGCTTTACACGGATGCCCTCCCGCCTCTTGTCCCAGAGCGAGAAGTTGAGCACGCCCATCGGCGAGTGGTCGGCGCCCCGGCCGGCTGACACGACCGACACGGCCTGGAGCGACCTTTCGTCTTTCGCGAAGGCGTGGGTGAGCTGCTCGGCGAGGAGGTGGGTGTCGTACTCGAGCCCCGAGGCCGGTGCCTCGTAGACGCGAAGGACGCCCTCGTTGCCGTCGATGAACACAATTGTCTCTTTATCGGACTTGCCCTGCACCTCCAGGGCGTCGAAGCCGGAGAACTTGAGGTAGGGTCCGAAGTAGCCGCCGACGTTCGAATCGATGGGAATGCCCGTCATCGGCGAGAGGGAGCAGACGAGGCTCTTTCCAGAACCGGGGTAATTGGTATTGCCGCAGACCGGGCCCATGGCGATGACGATTTCGTTTTCGGGCGAATCCCATTTCGTCGTGGGCTTCGTCGCGTCCCAGAGGAGCTTGAGGCCGAAGCCCTTGCCGCCCGTGAAGCGCTTCTTCATGTCGTCGCTCACCGTCTTTTCGGTGAA
>JAJXVS010000355.1 GCA_021782015.1 bacterium
CGGAGAACCCCCGTCGAGGGGACGAGGGGCTGGACATGGAGGTCGCGGAAACCCGCGCAGACATTGAGGCGGATGACCGCCTCGTTGGTCGATTCGAGGAGCGAAAGGGTGTCGGTCTGGGCGCTCGCCTTGAAATAGTCGACGGCGTCGAGGTAGGCCCGGTGCTCGATGGTGATGGGCACGTCGCGGGCCACGTAGGCGAGCATGGTCCGCTCCAGGGCCGCGATATCGGCCTCGCTCATTTCGAGGCCTTCGAAGTGATGGTAAAAGCCGGTGCCGATGGCCATGCCTGCGACGAGGCGGCGGTCGGGCCAGAGCTCCCGCGAGGAGAGGGCCAGGAGATAGCAAAGGGAACGACGGTAGACGGTGGCGCCGGCCGAGCTGTCGATGGTGATGGCGGCGATGTTGCAGTCGGTGAGGAGTGGTGCCTCAAGGCACAGAAGTTCGTTGTTGACGAGGACGGCCGCGAGGGGCCAGGGGAGGGAGCCGAGGCGGCCGATGACATCGGCCGCGCGGGCTCCGGCCGGAAAGGCGACCTTTTCTCCGGACGGGAAGGTGACGTTGATCTGTTTCACATTTCGCTCCTTGCTCGGCGTATAGAGTAGGCGATCGGCGTCCCGCTGAGAAGGCCGCGCCCGGAACTCTCCCGATCCTCGCCGCCGGGCGCCGCCCTCACTCCCCTCACTCCCCTCACTCCCCTCACTCCCCTCACTCCCCTCACTCCCGCGAAAGCCATCGGACCCCGAGGGCGCGCATCGTGATCGGCCCGGCCCCTGGCATCGCGGCCGCGTGGCCGGGACCTTCGGCTCCGAGAAGGTCGACCAGCCCGGCACCGGCGCCTCCGAGGAGGCCTCGATCGATCTCGACGCGCCGCTCGTCCTCGGTGAAATTGGCCAATACGAGGAGGGGCCGAGCCGAAGGATCGCTGGGCCTTCGGAGCACGGCGAGGATGCCCTCCTCCGAAGGCAGGACCTCGAAGGGAGCATCCTGGGCGAGGGCCGGAATGGAGCGCCTGACCCGAAGACAGTTCCTGATAAAGGCGAGGACCCGGCCCTGATGCCCCTCCCCGCGCGCGGCCGCCTCCGCCGCTTTCCAGTCCATCTTCGGCCGGTGCATCCAGCGGTTGTCCGCGGCCAGCTCCGGCCGTTTCTCATAGCTATAATCATTGAGGCTGGCGATCTCGTCGCCGGAATAGATCATCGGTATGCCGACGAGTGAGGAGGCGAGGGCGTGGAGGAGTTCGATGCGGCGGAGCGCCAGCTCGATCGCGCCCTGGTCGCCCGAATCGAGGGCCCGCTCCAAACCAGAGAGCGAGGCGCAGGTGCCCGAGATGCGGGCGTCGCCCGTGTCGGGATTCTCCATGAAGGGCCGACCCGAGGCCGGCGACCCGTGAAAGCGGCCCGTGTACCAGTCGACGAGGAAGCGGCGATGGAGGGTGGGGTCGAAGCCGACGCGGCGGATGAGGTCATCATCGTAGCCGAGACCGATGTCGTCATGACAGCGCGCGTAGCTGAACCAGGCCGTGCCGGGCGCCAGCCTCGTCTCGCCGCCGAAGGTCAGCTTGAGCAGGCCCGTGCGCCTGGTCGCCAGCGATTCCCACATGAGGGCCATGAGCGAGGCGTGGTAGGCGAGCTGGCACTCCTCGCGGACAACCCCGGTCGCCTCGTCGAAGGCGTCGAGGTATTTCACGATCTCCGCGGGCTGGACGATGGCCTCGGCCAGGAAGGCCAGGCTCGGCGCGACCACCGAGGCGGCCGCCTTGAGAAGCCGCACGATGGCGTGCGATTCCCCGAGATTCTGGCAGCTCGTGCCCGGCCTTTTCCACAAATAGGGCACGGCGTCGAGGCGGATGAGATCGATCCCCCGGTTGGCCATTTCCAGAATGATGGTCAGCATTTCGACGAATACCTCGGGATTGGTCCAATTGAGATCCCATTGGTAGCGGTTGAAGACGGTCATCACCCAGGCCTGGCAGTCGGGAAGCCAGGTGAAGTTGCCCGGAGCCGTTTCGGGAAAGACCTCCGGCATGGCCGCCTCGAAGCGATCGGGGAGCTCCCGGTCGGGAAAGAACCAATAGTACGAACGAAAGCGCGGATCGCCTGAGCGGGCCGCGAGGGCCCAGGGGTGCTCGTCGGAACTGTGGTTGAGCACGAGGTCGGCGGCGAGGAACATGCCCTTGTCGTGGAGGAGCCGGGCTGTCGCGGGGAGATCGGCCTCCGAGCCGAATCGCGGATCGACGCCGAGATAGTCGCTGACGGCGTAGCCGCCGTCGTTTTCGCCTTTGGGGGACTTCATGAAGGGCATGAGGTGGACGATGTCGACGCCGAGTTCCGAAAGCCAGCCGAGGCGCCGCGCGAAACCGGCGAAGTCGCCCGCGAAGCGGTCGAGGTAGAGCATGGAGGCCGACAGTCCGGGGCGGAGGTACCAGGGGCCGGCCTCGGAGCGTCGATCCCTTTCCCGGAGCTCCTCATCGCGAGAGCGCCAGGCCCGGGCCAGGAGGGTGATCATCCTCTCGTGCCATAGCCTTGCCTCCGGTCCCTCCCCGTACAATTCCGCAAAGCCCTTTCGGATCGCGGCGCTTGCTGCTCCGAATCGCACCCAGAATATTCCTTCGTCGGCTTCGTCGGCTCCCGCTTTTCGAGCCTCCTCAGCCAGCTTTTCATGCCCCACGCCCATCCTCCCGCGGCTCCTTGGCCAAAATCAGTATGAAGGGAGGGTAGCAGGCCCCGCAAGCCTGGGGAAGTAGATTCGTAAACCGGTTTGCTTACCCACTTGAACCTTGGGTTACTCCATTATTATAGTTAAGGCCGCCGGGTACCGGGTCCGCAGCGGATTCGCAGGAATCGAGTGCAGGATTCGGGTTTACCGGTTTAGATCACCCCATGGAGGCAGAAATGAAGAAACTGCTCGCGGTTCTCGCAACCCTTATCGCCGTCGCGGGCCTTGCCGTTTCGGTCGCCGGATGCTCGGCCACCCCCGCGAAGATCACCCTCGCCCAGAACAAGCCCGAAATCGATGCGGCCCTCAAGGCCTACGCGGCAGACTGGTCCGCGGCCAACAAGGTCGCGGTCACCATCAAGTCCGTCGGGGGATCGAGCAACATCGACCTCAGCACCCAGCTCAAGGCCGATTTCGCGGCCGGCGACATGCCCGACATCTTCGCCATCGACGGCATCCAGAGCTACAACCAGTGGAAAGACATCATCGCCGACCTTTCCGATTCCAAATGGGTGGCCAACACCTCCGTGGCCTTCAAGGTTGACGGCAAGGTCTACGGATTCCCCGTTTCGGTGGAAGGCTGGG
>JAJXVS010000076.1 GCA_021782015.1 bacterium
AAAGTCGTGGAGCGAGGAAGAGCGGAAAGCGAGGGCGGGCGCTCCTCTTCCCAGGCGGAGCCGACTGCACCGCCGGAATGGCTGGCGACCCTTGGAAAGAGGGAGAGGGAAATTCTTCTGCTCGTCGGGCGGGGAATGGACAACAGCGAAATCGCCTCGGAATTGTTCATCAGCGAGCAGACGGTAAAGAATTATGTCTACACGCTCTATACCAAGCTTGGGGAACACAGCAGGCCTCGTGTCATGCAAATCGCGACGCGCCACAAGGACCGGCTCTCGGCGAAGGGGACGCCAGAATAGGTCGCGGACCGGATTAGTACCGAAAATAGTACTTCCGTACTATTTTCGGGGTGAAAGAACGCCGGCATACTGCGCTCAGTCGAGATCGGGGCCTTGGCCTATCGCTCGGCAGGCAGTTATGCAGGAGGCGACTATGAAGAAAGCTTTCATCGTCCTGGCGCTAGCCGCGGTCTTTGGAGCGACCGCGGCTACGGCGGCGGACAACGTGACCTTGACCATCGCGACGGTTAACAACCCTGATATGGTCACGATGCAGAAGTACTCGACCGAGTTCACGGCGAAGACCGGCATCGGCCTGAAGTTCGTCGTACTTCCGGAAAATGAACTCAGGCAGAAGGTCACGGAAGATGTGGCCCTCGGCGCGGGCAAGTATGACATCGTGACGATCGGTACCTACGACACGCCGTTCTGGGGCAAGAACAACTGGATCGTGTCACTCGAGCCGTTCTTCTCTTCCATGGGTTCGAGCCAGGCCGCCGCGTATGATCGAAATGACATCCTGCCTCCGATCCGGAGCGCCTTGTCGGTCGACAACGCCCAGTATGCCATTCCTTTCTATGGCGAGAGTTCGATGATTTTCTACCGCAAGGATCTTTTCGCCGCGGCGGGTCTCAAAATGCCCGAGGCTCCGACATGGGACCAGATCTACGCCTTCGCCAAGAAGCTCAACAATCCTTCCAAGGGATTCTACGGCATCGCCCTGCGCGGTCTTCCCGGCTGGGGCCAGAACATGGCCGTCTTCGACTCGATGGTCAACACCTTCGGGGCCCGCTGGTATGACATGAACTGGAAGGCGCAGTTCAACACGCCCGAAATGAAAAACGCCTGGGAGTTCTACAAGAAAATAATCACCGACGCAGGCGAGCCGGGCGCGACGACCGCCGGCTATACCGAGTGTCTCGCCCTCATGTCTTCGGGCAAGGCAGCCATGTGGTACGATGCCACGGTTTCCGCCGGTACGCTGCAGGGCAAGGATTCCAGCGTCAGGGGCAAGATCGGTTATGCCCTCGCCCCGACCGTCAAGAAGAGCAATGCCGGCTGGCTCTGGGCCTGGGCCCTCGCCATCGAATCCTCTTCGAAGAACAAGGACGCAGCCTTCAAGTTCCTCACCTGGGCGACCAGCAAGGACTACATCAACCTCATCGGCCAAAAGGTCGGTTGGGCCCAGGTCCCCCCGGGAACCCGCATTTCGACCTACAATAATCCCAAGTACAAAGCCGTGGCTGATTTTGCCACAATTACCCTCAATTCGATCAAGAACGCGAACTACGACGCTCCGACCGTCGACCCTGTTCCCTACAAAGGGGTCCAGTACGTTTCCATCCCCGAGTTCCAGGGCTTGGGCGAAAAGGTCGGGCAGGAGCTTGCCGCCTATCTTGCGGGCAACGAATCAGTCGATCAGGCCCTCGCGAACTGCCAGTCGGCAGCCCAGAGTGTAGCCGACGAGGGAGGCTACTCCAAGTAAAGTGAGCCTGCCGCCCGGCGCAAAGAGCCGGACCGGAAGACTCCCGATCGGGAGCCCGAGGGGTCTGCGATTCCTCGGACTCCCGATCATCAAACGGGAAGGATGAAAATGAGCACGAAGGAAAGACGTCAAACGGACAAGGTGAATGCCTTGCCGATACCCGCGGTGGTCGTCGTCGCCTTGGTCACGCAAGTGCCATTGGTCGTCACGCTCATCCTTTCTGTCCTAAAATGGATTATCGTACGGCCCGACATGGGCATTCGATTCGTCGGCCTCGACAACTATCTTGCCGTGCTCAAAGACGGCGAGTTTTACATGGTCGTCCTGAACACCGCGGTCCTGTCCGTCGTTTCGCTGGTCGGATGCACCATACTCGGTCTGGCGCTGGCACTCCTTCTCAACAGGAAATTCATCGGCATCAATTTTGTCAGAACGCTGTTGATCGCGCCGTTCTTCGTTATGGACGCCGTGGTGGGCATCATATGGAAGACCTTGATGCTCCATCCGTCCTTCGGCATCAACGGGCTGATCGCCACCGCCTTGCACCTGAAGCCCCTGGATTTTCTCGGTAGCCATTCACTGTCCACGATCATGCTTCTCGTCATCTGGCAATGGACACCCTTTTTCGTCCTCATTCTTCTGTCCGGTTTCGAGGGGATTTCCGAGGAAATCCTTGATAGCGCCAAGGTCGACGGGGCAGGCACCTGGAGGACTATCTTCCAGATCAAGATTCCGGCCATAGCCAGCCACATCGAGGTGGCGGTCATGCTCGGTCTCATTTTTATCTTGAAAGTATTTGGCATTATTTATGTCACGACGTCTGGAGGTCCGGGGATTTCCTCGGCAAACCTGCCTTACCTCGTATATAGAACAGGATTCTTCCGCTGGGACGTCGGGAGGGCCACGGCCATGGCGGTTATCACGGTCATCCTTACCCTTGTCGCGATAACGGCCTTCTTCCGCTTCGCGAGAAGCAAGACAAGCGAGGTAGAGTCATGACGGGTCTAGCCGTCGGGAAAATGCGAAAGAGGATCCTTCACTACCTTTTCATCACTCTGATTTGGATCATCTGCCTCGTGTATTTCTTCCCGATCATCTACATGTTCCTCACGAGCCTTAAGCATGAGACGGACGTGGTTCCCCCACGCCTCTTTTTCACTCCGACTCTCGAGAATTATCGGACGGTGCTGCTGTCATCGGACATCGTATCGCATATCGTGAATTCCGGGATCATCACTATTTCCTCGATGTTTTTTTGCATTCTGCTTGGCGTCCCGGCGGCCTACACCATTGTCTTCGGGAAGCTCAAGAAGCCCGATTCACTGTTTTTCTGGTTCCTCTCGACGACCCTCTTGCCGCCGGTCGCCGTCATCATTCCCGTTTTTCTCCTGTTCAAGACCCTGCACCTGCTCGATACGCGCCTGGGAATGATCATCATGTATGTTGGGGCGAACGTACCGATCGTGATATGGATGGTGCGCTCCTTTCTCAAGGACATTCCCAAAGAACTTCTTGAGGCGGCCGACATCGACGGGGCGACGAGGATCCGGTCGTTTTTCAAGATTGTCCTGCCCCTCGCCCGGAGCGGCATCATCTCAAGTGCCCTTCTTGTCTTCATATTTGTGTGGAACGAGTTCTTTTTCGCCATAAATCTCACCTATGTCAATTCTTCGCCGATCCCCGTCTATATGGCCTCTTACATGACCCAGGAAGGTTTGTTCTGGGCCAAACTGAGCGCAATTTCCACGGTGACGGTGCTTCCGCCCCTCATTCTCGGATGGATTTCCCACAAGTCCATCGTTCGGGGATTGATGATGGGAGCGGTGAAAGGCTAGATGCTATGAATACTATCAACTTGTTTTCCCTTGTCGGGAAGAAGGCTTTCATCACCGGAGGCGCCCAGGGTATCGGAAAGAGCGCAGCCCTCGCCTTTGCCGATGCCGGAGCCGATGTGGCCATCGTCGATGTCGATATGGGCAAGGCCGAAGGCACGGCAGCCGAACTGAGGGCGAAGGGCGTGCGATCCATGGCCGTCCGGTGCGATGTTACCGATCCCGCCGATGTCGACTCGATGGTCGGACGCGTCGTAGAAGAATTCGGCACAATTGATATTGCCTTCAACAACGCAGGGATCTGCGTAAACGAAAGCGCCGAGACCATGTCATTTGAATCGTGGAAACGGGTTCTCGACATCAATCTCACGGGGATCTTCCTTACCGCGAGGGCCGCTGGCCGAGTGATGATAGCGAAGGGCAGCGGCTCGATCATCAATACCGCGTCGATGTCTGGGCATATTGTCAATCAGCCGCAACCCCAATGCGCCTATAACGCCTCGAAGGCCGGGGTCATTCTCCTCACGAAGTCCTTGGCCGTCGAATGGGCCCATTTCGGCGTGCGGGTCAATTCCATCAGCCCTGGATACATCGGTACCGCGATGACCTTGAAGGCGAGCCAATGGATACCCTCGTGGGAAGCGGCGACTCCGCAACGAAGAATGGGTAAGCCGGAAGAACTCGTGTCCGCGCTCATCTATCTCGCCGCCGACTCATCGGGCTTCACGACGGGAACCGATCTTGTCATCGACGGTGGCTTTACGTGCGTCTAGGGATTGTGTGCCCGAAAGGATAGGTGGAGAGGAATGAAAGCGCTCGTCATAGATGGCCCCGGCCGATCCCGGATCGCGGAATTGCCGCGACCCGAACCCCGGGCCGATGAGGTCCTGATCGAGGTTTCGCGTTGCGGCATCTGCGGCACCGATATCCATATTTACCGGGGAGAATACCTCGGCACGTATCCCATCACGCCTGGGCATGAATTTTCCGGGACCGTCGTCGGAAAGGGCTCCGCCGTAAAAGGCCTTGCCATTGGCGATCGAGTGGCGGTTGAACCGAACATATCCTGCGATTCCTGTCCGGCCTGCCTTTCGAACCGCCAGAATTTCTGCGAGAACTGGTCGGCCGTGGGGGTGACTCTCCCCGGGGGGATGGCCGAGTATGTCTGCGCGCCGGAAAAGGCGGTTTTCAAAATCGGAATGCTTCCTTTCGCCTCCGGGGCCTTTGTCGAGCCCCTTTCATGCGTCCTTCATGGTGTCCAGAAGGCACGCCCCCAGTTGGCGGACAACATCCTTGTCGTGGGAGCGGGGCCGATCGGACTACTACTGATAAAGACCTTGATCGCCACCGGAGCAAGTTCGATTACCGTCGCTGACAAGAACCAGGGTCGCCTAGCCTTCGCCAAAACCGAAGGCGGTGCCATAATTCATACGATGTCATCGCTGGATGAGCTCCCGCCGGATCGATATGACCTCGTCGTCGATGCGACCGGTGCTCCCTCGATCATGGGTCGTACGATCGCATGGGCCCGTCCCGGCGGCCGCATTCTTCTCTTCGGTGTTCCTCCTTCGGGTTCTTCCGTTTCTTTCGATGCCTTCGCGATTTTCCGAAAAGGCCTTGAAATCATGTCCTCGTATACTTCGGTCCGGAATTCGATTCAGGCAATTCGCCTGATGCAATCGGGGCAGATCGATGTTTCGCACCTGGCTTCCCACGAGCTTCCCCTCGAAAAATTCACTCAGGGTATTGAGTTGATAGAAAATGGGACTCCTGGAGTCATGAAGATCCTGATGGTGCCAAAGGCCGGGGAATAAAGATGAAACAGGCAGTCATGACGGCTCCCGGAATCATCACGTTTCAGGATGTGCCGGTGCCTGAGCCGGGCCCCGCGCAACTGCTGCTGAGGATACGGCGCATAGGAGTCTGCGGTTCAGACATCCACGTCAATCACGGCCTCCACCCCTACACGAAGTATCCGGTGGTTCAAGGACACGAGGTGTCGGCGACGGTGGAAAGAACCGGGCAAGGAGTCTCCGGATTCGATCCGGGAGACCTTGTCACCTTCATGCCCCAGGTTTATTGCGGAACCTGTCTGCCCTGCCGGACCGGGAATTATCATATTTGTGATAATCTCAAGGTGATGGGTTTCCAGACGACCGGCGCCGCCTCCGAATACCTGGCGATCGCTGCCGATAAATGCCTGAAATTGCCTCCGAAAATAAGCCTCGAAGCCGGAGCGATGATCGAGCCCATGGCCGTCGCCGTTCACGCGCTCGGAAGGCTGGGCGATGTCAAAGGCCTGCGACTCGTGGTCTACGGAGCCGGACCGATCGGCAATCTGGTCGCCCAATGCGCCCTGGGATTGGGTGCGGCGGATGTGCTCATCACCGACACGAGCGAGCATCGTCTTGGCATTGCGAAGGCTTGTGGCATCCGCCATTGTGTCAACCCCGCGACAAGCGACCTGGAGGTGGCCATCCAGGCTGCCTTCGGGCCCGATCGGGCAGATGCCGCCCTCGAATGCGTGGGCGTGGAAGCGACGATGACGCAGGCCATCATGTTTGCGCGGAAGGGGAGCATCATTGTCGTAGTTGGAGTTTTCGGCGACAAACCGAAGGTAGACCTTGGATTGGTGCAAGACAGGGAACTCCAGCTGCGTGGCACTCTCATGTATCGGCGCGAAGATTATGCGAAAGCCATCGAGCTCCTTGTCTCGAACAGCGTTCGGCTCGAAGCCCTGATGTCTGCGCACTTTCCTTTTGACCATTATGCGGAGGCGTATCGCTACATCGATTCGAATCGGGACAAGACCATGAAGGTCTTCATCGACTTTTGAGGGTTGCCCTCGTGGCGCGGTCATCCGGACCGCGTCCCTCGGGCCGCCTCGGGGGTCTCTCGCCGACCTCCTGTCGGCTCGTGCTCGCTTCCGCTCGCGCCGCCCCCCTCGGTTCAAATCCTGTAGCGCCTTATGAAAAAGCCGCCGCTTTCGCGACGGCTTTTTTGGGCGCTACAGGATTTGAACCTGTGACATCCTGGGTGTAAACCAGGCGCTCTGACCAGCTGAGCCAAGCGCCCAAGGCAGGGGGGAGGGACAGGGCGCATGGTACGCAGGGAGGCTGGGGAGGGTCAAGGGCGGAAATGCGGGCAAATGTGGGACCACTCGCGCGAACCCTTGAAGGCCTCATGAAGGCCCAAACCCGATCCCCTTGCGGAAGGCCTTGGCAGGGCCTATCTTCGAATGGGAGCACTCGTGGGAACACGCCTCATCGCCATCGGCAACGCATTGGTTGACATTTTCGCCCTGATCGACCCCGATCTGGTTCTTTCGATGGGGTTTCGCGTCAATTCGACAAGTCACCTGGAAGGCGGCGCCCTGGATTCTTTGTTGCCTCGCCTTCAGGGTGCGACGCTGGCCGCCGCGGGTGGGGCCGCGAATACCGCCAGGGCGGCGGTTCTTCTCGGCATGGATGCCTCCTTTGTGGGTTCGGTCGGCGACGATGCAATGGGCCTGCTCTACGCAAGCGATCTCGATGCCGCCGGGGTCGAGCCTCTTTTGACCCGCGGAGCCCTGCCCACCGGTCTCTTTTGCGCCCTGGATCATCCCGATGGGGGCAGGACAATTCTGGTGGCTCCGGGCGCGGCCTCCTCGGTCAAGACGACGAGAATGGATTTTGCGCGAAATGCGGGTGACTTCCTGTACATCGACGGCTTCGCCCTCGCTGGCTCCGGATTGCTCGCTGAAGAGGGGGCGAGGGCTCGGGCCGCCGGGATGCGCGTGGTCATCGACCTCGGTTCGCGATTTCTGGTCGAGGCGAACAGGGGCAGCCTTCTCGACGCGATCCCTCGCTATTGTGATTTCGTTTTCGCCAACGAGGAGGAGTTCGAGAGCCTGGCTGGCTGCTCCGTCGAGGAAGGCTGCAAGGCCTTTGCCGATTGCGATTGCCTGTTCGTGGTGAAGACCGGAGTGCGGGGCGCCTGCCTCTGCGACCATGGTCGAATCGTGGAAAGCCCCGTTCGTGCCCAGATTCCCTTTGATGAAACGGGTGCCGGCGATGCCTTTGCCGCCGGTTTTCTTTTCGGGCTGTCGCGTGGGGTTTCCCCGGAGAGGTGTTTGAGATTGGGCAATCGGATTGCCGAGGAGGCGATCGCTGTGGCAGGTCTCGGAATCGATCCGGCGCGCATCGGATCGGTCCTGGCCGCCGGAGGGCTCTAGGAGGTCAAAATCGGAAATAAGGTCGGAGGCACTGGCGAAATGACTCGCAAAACTTGTCGCAAGCTGGTTGAAGTCGTATTTTTTGCCTGAAGAACACTCACAGGAGCGACTATGGCAGAGAACGAGATCATTCCCATCGACCTGGCCCTGCCCGGAAAGCTGCCCCTCATTCCCCTGATGGGCCGCCCCATATTTCCGGGCATTTTCACTCCGATAATGATCGGCAATCCGGACGACGTGAAGATAATCGAAGAGGCGGTCGTCGGCGACGGCATGATCGGCCTCATCATGATCAAATCCGAAGTCGAGAAACCCAAGGGAGAGGATCTCCACTCCGTGGGCACGGTCGCGAAGATCATGAAGCGCATCAACCTTCCCGATGGGGGGGTCAACATCTTCATCTCGACCCTGAAGCGATTCAAGGTCAAGAAATTCCTTTCCAAGGAATCGCCCATCGTGGCGGCCGTGACCTACCTCGAGGACGAGGGCGAGGGCACCGACGAGATCAAGGCCCTAACGCGGGCCCTCCTCTCGGAGATGAAGGGAGTGCTGGAGAACAATCCCCTGTTTTCGGAAGAGATGCGCCTCAACATGATCAACATCGATCATCCCGGCAAGATAGCCGATTTCATCGCAAGTATTCTCAACGTCGACAAGAACGACCAGCAGAAGATCCTCGAGACCCTCGACATCCACGAAAGGATGGAAAGGGTCCTCGTGTTCATCAAGAAGGAGCAGGAACTCCTCCGCATCCAGAAGCGCGTGCAGACGGAGATCAACGAAAAGATCGAGAAGAGCCAGCGCGAATACTTCCTCAAGGAAGAACTCAAGGCCATCAAGACCGAGCTCGGCATGCCTACCGATTCGAAATCCAGCGACTACCAGAAGTTCAAGGACAAGATCGAGGCCTTCAAATTCCAGGGCGAGATCAAGGAACTCGTCGAGCAGGAGCTCGAAAAGTTCAATTTGATGGACCCCAATTCGAGCGAGTTCATGGTGACGCGCAATTGGCTCGATCTTGTGGCCAATCTGCCCTGGACCTCGCAGGTCTCGGGCGAGTTCGATCTGGGCAAGGCCCAGGAGATGCTCGAGGCGGATCACTACGGCCTCAAGGACGTTAAGGAGCGCATCCTCGAGTTCCTCGCCGTCCGCAAGCTCAAAAAGGACGCCAAGGGCTCCATCCTCTGCCTGGTCGGCCCACCCGGCGTCGGCAAGACCTCGGTCGGCAAGTCCATCGCCCGGGCCCTCAACAAGCAGTTCTTCCGATTTTCCGTGGGCGGCATGCGCGACGAGGCCGAGATCAAGGGACACAGGCGCACCTATGTCGGCGCCCTGCCGGGCAAGATCATCCAGGGACTCAAGATCACCAAGAGCCGCGACCCGGTCTTCATGATCGACGAGATCGACAAGATGGGGCAGAGCTACCAGGGCGACCCCTCGAGCGCCCTCCTCGAAGCCCTCGATCCAGAGCAGAATTTCTCCTTCCGCGACCATTACCTCGATTTGCCCTTCGACATCTCGAACATCTTCTTCGTCGTCACCGCCAACACCCTCGACACGATTCCGCCGCCCCTCATCGACCGGATGGAGATCATCCAGCTTCCCGGCTATGTCGACGTGGAAAAAATCGAAATAGCTAAGCACTATTTGATTCCGAAGTCCCTCGAGAAGAACGGGATCAGGAAGAATGCCGTGCGCTATACGCGCGACGCCCTCGTCCACATCGCCGAGAGCTACGCCCGCGAGGCGGGTGTGCGCAATTTCGAGAAATCCCTCGACAAGATCCACCGAAAGCTCGCGAAGACTATGGTGCTGGAGGGTCGCGAGGCCGAGAAATTCCTGATCGACAAGCAGGCCGTGCAGAAGCACCTGGGCAAGCCGATGTTCCGCGACGACGACATCAAGAAGGCCACAGGTCCGGGCATGACGATCGGCCTGGCCTGGACGAGCATGGGCGGCGACACCCTCCTCATCGAGGCGATGGCGAATCTCGGAAAGGAAGGCTTCAAGCTCACCGGGCAGATGGGCAACGTCATGCAGGAGTCAGCCGGAATCGCCTACACCTACGTTCGCCACATCGCGAACAAGGACTACGGCATCGGGGGCGACTGGTTCGACACGAGGCAGATACATCTCCACATCCCGGAGGGGGCCACGCCCAAGGACGGACCCTCGGCCGGCATCACAATGGCGACGGCCCTCCTCAGTCTCGTGCTCGGCAAGAAGATCAGGCCAGCCCTCGCGATGACGGGGGAACTCTCGCTCACCGGCCAGGTCCTGCCCATCGGCGGCCTTCGCGAGAAGACCGTCGCCGCCAAGCGCAACAAGATACGCGACATCATCATACCCAAGGCGAACGAAAAGGACCTCGACGACATTCCCGAGCACGTCCGGAAGGGAATCACCTTCCACCCGGTGGAGCATTTCGAAGAGGTCGTCGCCATCGCCCTGCCCGAATAAGGACAGGCGGAAGTCGGTTTGCGGCGGACCGGCGCCGGCACGTCAACCCGCGGCGGACCAGCGGCCGTCCCGGAGCCGCAGCCCGTAGACGCTCCCGAGCCGCGCGACGAGGCCCTCGTGCAGGGCCCGGGAGGCCTTCGCGAGTTCTGTGGGCACTTTCGGATCGTCCAGGCCGAGGCCACTCGCGAGGAGGGTCTCGGCAAGGAGTTTGGCGGCTATAAAGCGCTCCTCCTTCCGAACGGCGAAGGCAAGGAATGAGGGCAGAAGGGAGGCCACTTCCCAGGTGACCTGCTCGGCCTGCGAATAGCGGCCCGCGTCCTTGTCCTGGTCGGTGAAGCGGACGGGGAGGGCGCGGCCGATCTCGTCGAGGCGGGGGACGAGCCATTCGAGATCGAAAAGCCCGGTGGCGCAATTGAAGAGGATGGAGGAGCCAGCGGCCTCGAGGCGCCGCACTTCGTCGAAGGAAATGGCCGGCCCGATATCCGCAATGGTGCGGCTTCCCTCGCTCGTCTCGACGAGGATGCCGCCCTTCACGTCGAGGGGGCTGCGGTAGGCGAATTCGAAGGCTGCCGGCTCTCCCGACAGGGCGAAGAGCGCGAGGCGGAGGGGATCGGGGGTGAAGCCCAGGTTGTCGACGTTGCCGAGCCAGGCCCAGCGGACGCCCGAGGCCCGAAGGTCGCGGAAAACCTTCGTAAGTATTCTGAAGGATTGTCCATGGCCGCCGGGAAGGGCGAGGGCGGAATCGGGCCTGCCCCAGGCTGAATCGAAAACCCGCTTTGTCTTGCCCTCGGAAGAATGGCTGAAGGCCGCGATCATCGGCTGGACCCCCGTCGCCCAGGCTACCGCTCCGGAAGCCTCGATGCCGCCGAGACCTGCCGCCGGTACGGCGAGGAGGGGGTCCGTCTCCATGTTCCTGTAGGCTTCCGCGAGCTCCGCGTCGTTGCCGGAGCTCGACATCTGGAAGAGGGGGAGGATCGCCTTTCGCGGATCGCCGAACCGGGCTCGATAGCGATGCGACAAAAGAAGCCTGGCCCGCATTTTGAGGAGGAGAAAGGAGGGGCCGGGGCTCCCGTCGGGATTGAGAAAGGCGGGGGCGAGGCCCTTGGGCCTGTCGCGACAGAGGGGCTCGAGGCGCTCAAAACCCTCAGAGAGGAGGGCAAAGACCTCCTCCCCGTAGGCCTGGTTTTTTTTCCGGTCGGCGTAGCTGGTCGCCGAACCGCCGTTGAGGACGCCCCAGGCCGCACGCGGAAGGAGTCGGAGGCCGAGGTCCTCCAGGGCCGCCCTGTCGAAGACGAGATTGTCGCCTTCGCGGGGTAGTCCTTCGGGGAGGCTGAGGCCGAGGGAATCGAAGAGGGCTCGCACGTGGGAAAGGGGGCGGCCGAAGGTCGCCAGCCTGTCGGTGTCGACGACGGTTCTGCCGTCGATGGAAGGAACCGAGGCCGCCTTGACGGACTTTACATCATCGTAGAAGCCCGAATTCCAGTCCTCGAGGATCGAAAGACTCAAGTCGATATCGATGCCCTTTTCGCGCATGTCGCGTGCGAGGGCCTCCGAGAGTTTCTGCATGGCGGGCCTCATGCGGAAAGGGCCGCGGCGTTCGCGGCTCCGTAGAGCGAGATCGAATAGTCGCGTACTATCATGACGGGTGTAGTTATGAGGATCTTCCTCACGTGCTCGCGGTAGCTCTTTTCGAACATGGCCATAAAGCGGTCGCCCTCGGTAAAGCGGGCCTCGTTCTTGGCCGCGATGCCACCGGCGAGAAAAATACCTCCCGAGGGGAGGAAGGTCGCAGCCGCGTCAGCCGCCACCCGGGCGTAGAACTTGACGAAGATGTCCATGGCCTCGGCACATATCGGATCGGCCCCGGCGTTGGTCGCCACGAGGACAGGCCTTTCTTCGAAGGGATGGGCGAGGATGTCGAGGGGGAGGCCGACCTTGACGCCCCTGTGGGCGACAAGGAATTCGAGGATGTTGGCGATGCCCGTGCCCGAGACGGCCGCCTCGGCCCCGGGGACAAAGCCGAATTTTTCCTCTAGCCAGGCCTGCAGCGACCGCGAGGTCTCGTCGTAGACGGGGAGGGTGACGTGACCGCCCTCCGAAGGGAAGGCCTCGACCCGGTCGTGGATGCGAACGACGTAGCCGAGGCCGAGCCCTGTGCCGGCTCCGATTACCACGCGCACGCCGGGGCGGGGTTCGGGTTGGCTCCCGTCGGTGTGGGCGAGGCGCCTGAGCTGGTCGGGATTGTGCGGATCGAGGAGGATGACTCCGTAGGACACGGCGGTGAAGTCATTGATGACCTTGGTCGGTAAACCGAATTTCGATTCGATCGCGGGTCCGTCGATGTTCCAGGGCGCGTTGGTGAGGACTATTTTGCCCGCGTCGACGGGACCGGCTCCCGAAATGCAGCAGGCCTCGGGCGAAAAGGCCGGGTAGTCTCGCCTCATCTCGAGCAGAAATCGCTCCAGGGGCTCGATGAGGGATTTTTCTTCCTTCGTCTTGTAGTGGCGATCGGCGATCAGCGTAAAGGTGCCGCCCTTCTTGCCAATTAGGGCCAGATTGACGTTGGTGCCGCCTATGTCGCCGGCGAGGACGACGAGGTCGTAATTTGTGCGTGTCGTAACCATGGGCGGATTTTAGCCGCGGGGAGGGCCGGAGGTGAAGAGGGGCGGCTTCGATGCGGGGATCGTCGCATCGAAATCGGTCAATGCTACCGGACTCCGGCTTTCAGCATCTTCCCGGCGGCCACGAAAATTCTGGCCGACGCGATGGCGTCGTCGAGGGCCCGATGACTTCGCCCTTGCTTGATCCGAAGGGCGGCGGCGAGCCTGGGCAGGCTGTAGGACGGCTGTCCGGGGAAGGCCGCCCGCGCCATCACGAGGCTGTCGAGCACCGAATTGACCAGACGGGGGAGGGCAGCTCGCGCCAGCTCATTCTGCAGGAAGCCCAGATCGAAGGGAGCGTTGTGCGCGACGAGGACGGCGCCCCTTGCGAGTTCGAGGAATTCGGGAGCGATCTCTGCGAAGGCGGGCTGGTCGTGAACGTCCTCGTCGGTGATTCCATGAACGCCGATTACCACATGAGGAATGGGAATGCCGGGATTGACCAGACGCGCGATCCTTCGGCCTTCGAAATCCTCGTCGGCGGGCCTGAACAGGAGGCCCCCGATCTCGACGATCCTGCAGTTCCGCGCATCGAGGCCCGTCGTTTCGACATCGACCGCAAAATAGCTCAACTCCTCCCAATCCTCGGGAAGGAGGGCGGCGGCCTTCGCCGCGCCGGGCCTCGGCCCCCGTCCCCTTCCGCTCCCCTCAGGTTTACCGCTCACTTTTGGGTCTTGGCGGCCTTTTCGAGGGTGTCCTTGATCTGTGCGACGATGGCCGTGTTCTTGGCAACCGACGCCCTGCGCGCCCCCCCCAGTCCATCCGCCCCGATATCCGTCCGGGAAAGTATGTAGTATTTGATTTTTGGCTCGGTGCCGCTCGGACGGACGGTGAGCACCGTGCCGTCTGCGAGCCACCATTGGAGCACATCGCTCGACGGAAGTGACGATTTCGCGGCGGAACCTTCGGCCCCGACCCGCCATTCCCTGAGCGATCGCACATCCCTGATCTTCACGACGGGGACTCCGCCGAAGGCTCGCGGCTGGTCCGCCCGATAGGCCTCCATGATGCCCTCCATGACATCCATGCCCGAGGCTCCCTCGAAATAGCGGTTCACTCCCTTTTCCTCAAAAAAACCATGTTGCAGGTAGAGTTCATCGAGGCGATCGAGGAGGCTCTTGCCCTTCGATCTCCAGTACAGGGTCATTTCGGCGGTGAGGGCGGCCGCGGAAATGCCATCCTTGTCTCGGACTTCGGTCTCGACAAGGTGCCCATAGCTCTCCTCCGTTCCGTAAACGAAGTCGAGCCCTTCGCGTTCCAGGCTTCGCATTACATCGGCTATCCACTTGAATCCGGTGAGGCATTCGCGCACCGACGCGCCGTAGCTCTCCGCGATCCGGGTCTGGAGGTCGGTCGTAACAATTGTTTTGATTGCGACCGGCCGTTTCGGCAATCGGCCGAGTTCCCGAAGCGTAAGGAGGAGGTAGTCGAGATGAAGGGAACCGAGCTGGTTGCCGGTGACGAGGGTGTAGGAGCCATCCGCGGCCCGAACGGCAATGCCCAGGCGATCGGCGTCCGGATCGTTGGCCATGACGGCGTCGGCCTTCTCTCGGGCGGCGAGTTTGACGGCCAGGTCGAGGGCGGCGGCTTCCTCGGGATTGGGGAATGCCACCGTCGGAAAGCGCCCGTCCGGTTCGCGCTGCTCGGGAACTGTGGTGACCTTGAGTCCGAGTTCTCCCATGATTCGTTCGAAGAGCATGGCGCCCGTGCCGTGGAGCGGGGTGTAGACGAGCTTGACCTGGGAGGCCATCTCCTTGATGAGGGCTGGGCGGAGGAGGTGGGACTTCACCATCGCCACGTAGCGGTCGTCCATCGTGCCGTCGAGTATCTCGATGAGTCCCTTCGCGAGACCTTCTTCCTTCGAAAGGAGTTTCGCATCGACCACCTTGCCGACCCGGTCGATGATGCCGGTGTCATGGGGAGGGGTTACCTGCGACCCATCGTTCCAATAGGCCTTGTACCCGTTGTATTTGGGTGGATTGTGGCTGGCCGTGACGACGATTCCCGTGTCCGCCCCGAGTTCGCGTACGGCGTAGGAGAGTTCGGGCGTCGGTCGAAGCGAGGGGAAGAGCCATGCCTTGATGCCGTTCCCCGCGAAGACGCGGGCGGTCGCGAAGGCGAAATCATCGGAATGATCGCGCGAATCGTGGGCGATCACGGCGGAGAGTTTTTTGCCAGGGAAGGTCGCGAGGAGGTAGTCGCACAGCCCCTGGGTCGCCCTCGTCACGACGAGGAAATTCATCCGGTTGAAACCGCCGCCGATGACGCCGCGAAGGCCTCCCGTGCCGAATTCGAGGTCGCGGTAAAAACGATCTTCGAGTTCAGCCCAAACATCGGATTCCTTCCCCGACGCGGCGGCCCGGGAGGTGACCGAGGCCCCGGCCGCTACCCCGACACCAGCCCCGGCTCCTGCCCCGACCTCGGAGAGGAGGGACTCGACCTCCT
Source organism: bacterium (assembly GCA_021782015.1). GTDB lineage: Bacteria > Spirochaetota > Spirochaetia > Treponematales > Rectinemataceae > CAIJMU01. Next base: position 15,376 of record JAJXVS010000076.1, read on the forward strand.
TTCTGAAAGCTGGGTCGGTCTCGGCCGCGATGTAGGCTTTGGCGCGCCGCATGATCGAATCGTGGTCCATGGTTCCTCCTGTGATTGTCT
>JAJXVS010000077.1:0-4113 GCA_021782015.1 bacterium
ACTGCCCCCTTTTCGCGCCATCGCCTGGGCCCGCCGCGAGGCCGCCTGTGTCGCGCGGCGCCCCTGTGAGCGCGGGTGCGGCGCGGTCGGCCAAATAGGCCTTGGCCGTCTTCAGACAGAGCCTGGCATGTTCAGCATTGCCATATTCTTTCACCCTCGCTACGTGGGGCAGCTCGATAGAATAGGTGACTTCGGGAATTCTGCCGAGAATTCCGGCTATATCGATGCCTCCCTCCCCCACATAGAGCCGCTCGTCCCGGGCCGTATGGATGAGACCCTCTTTGGTGAGAGGAATCTCGGCGGGCGCGTCGCAGAGGTGGGCGATGTGGAAGAGCCTTTGCGGAACGGCGTCGAGTTCCTCGGGCGCCACCCGGGATCGCTGAAAATGGAGGGTGTCGACCAGAATGCCGCAGTTGTCGCGGCCGGCGGCATTCACTATTTCGAGGGCCGCCGCGATGGTTTTGACCTCGGCGAAGGTGACGAATTCCAGCTCGATGGAGAGCCCCAGGGGGCGGCCGAAATCGCAGAGCTGGCCGAAACAATCGATGGCGAAGGCCCTGTCCTGGGTCCAAATGCTCGAGATGACATGAGCGCAGCCGAGTTCCGCGGCGGCCTCGAAGGCGGGCAGGTAGGATTTCGGGTCGAGACCGTCCTGGATTTTGGCCAGCTCGATGTCGCTGAGGGCGAGACCCGTTTCGGCGAGAGCCCGCTTCGTCTCGCGGAAAAGGGCCTTGTCCTCGGCAAAGGCATAATTGGGCTCGTTCGGCAGGCCCATGTAGATCGGACGAAAGCTTACGAAATCGTACCCGGCGTCGGCCGCGATATGGGTCATCTCGGGCGGGGCGCAGCCCTGAACCGTCAGGTACGCAAGGGAAAAGCGCGTCGCCACCTCAACCTCCTCGAAGATGCCCGCCATGGAGGTCCTTCGGGCATCATTGTCCCGTCAATCGGGACAATGTCCTACATAATAGCACAATTTCCCCAGAAGTCAAGCCGGAATCGAGGCGGCCCGTCGATGATCCACCTCGCCTTGACGTCATGTACCGCCGCCTATAGATTTACGCGAAAGCAAGGCCCGGGGCGGAAAACTCGCGCCGGCCGTGCAATGACCGCAGCAGCCAAGGAATGTACATGAACGGTCGTGGTTCCCCGCCTCTCGTCATCACCGGCTTTATGGGCGCCGGCAAAACCTCGGTCGGAAAGGTTGTCGCCGACCGCCTCGGCCGCGAGTTCATCGACATGGATGTCGCCATCGAGGAGGCCGAGGGCATGTCGGTCTCCAAAATCTTCGAAAGCCGCGGGGAAGCGTACTTTCGCGCTCGCGAATCGGAAATGTGCGCGCGCCTCGCCGCGCGCGAGAACCTGATCATCTCGACCGGAGGAGGGGTCTTCGTCAATCCGGCGAACCGCGAACTCTTCAAGGAAGCCCTCGTCGTCTGCCTCGACGCCGATTCGAAGGAGATCTACAACCGCCTCAAGGAAGAGGGCAATCGTCCCCTTCTCAAGACACCCGATCCCTACCAGCGCATCGTCGAACTCATGGACGCAAGGCGCAGCGCCTATTCCCATGTGGAATGGCACCTGAGCACGAACGCCAAAAGCGTGCCCCAGGTTGCCGACGAGATCGTCGGCCTCCTCCAGCCAAAGCGCATCAACGTCTCTGCGCCGGACTCGGTCTGCCCGATCTTCGTGGGAGCTGGAATACTCGGCCGCGCGGGCAACCTCATGGACCTGACGACGGGTGACTTCTCGCCGAGATGCGCCATCGTGTCGAGCCCCCACGTCGCCAAACTCCACGCCGAGCCCGTCATGGAATCCCTCCGCTCCCGCGGCTTCGAGCCCGAGCTGATCGTCATTTCCGACGGCGAGAAGGACAAGAGCCTCGATTCGGTAAGCACCATCTACGACAAGATGGTCGACGCGCGCCTCGACCGCCACTCCATCGTCTTCGCCCTCGGTGGAGGGGTGATCGGCGATGTCGCGGGTTTCGCGGCGGCGACCTATCTCCGCGGCGTCTCCCTCGTCCAGATGCCGACGACCCTTCTCGCGATGGTGGACGCGAGCATCGGAGGCAAGGTCGCGGTCGACCATCCGCGGGGTCGAAACCTCATCGGTGCCTTCAAGCTGCCCCTGGCCGTCATCGCCGACACCGAGGCCCTGGCCACCCTGCCGGGAGAAGAATTGCATTCAGGCATGGCCGAGGTCGTCAAACACGGGATCATCGGCGATGCGGGACTCTTCGAGCTGCTTGAGCGCGACCCCACATCCTCTCCCCTACCGGAAGAAGGCCGGAGAAGCTGGATCGTCCGTGCGATGCAGGTGAAAATCGACATCGTCGCCCGCGATCCCCTGGAACAGGGCGAGCGAGGCAAGCTGAACCTCGGCCACACCTTCGGCTACGCATTTGAACAGCTCTCCGGCTACGCGCTGCAACACGGGGAGGCCGTGGCGATCGGCATGGTCTGCGCCGCGCGGCTGGCCGTCGCGACGGGTCGCTGCGACGAAAGCACAGCCGGGCGCATCGAAGCCCTTCTCGGTTCGCTCAGGCTGCCCACGCGGATTCCCGTTTCGCTGTCGACGCAAGGCGTCCTCGATGCGATGGCCACCGACAAGAAACGCATCGCGAAGCGGCAACGCTTTGTGCTGCCCCGCGCGATAGGCGAGGTGGAAATGGTCGACGACGTGGACGAGGGACTGGTCAGGAAGATCATCGAGGCCATGCGCGGATAGCTTGGCGGCGTCGAGCGCGGAAATGGCGGGCGGGCCTTGGGCGATCCCCGTGTTCCGGAACACGGGGATGGTCCTTTGGACTCTACACTGGCCCCGTTCCGTAGAACTCGCCGAAGATCTCGCGCTCGGAAGGCTTGTCTTCCTTTATCGGGCGGCTGACCCAGGTCGTGTTCATGTAATGCTTAAGATGTATATTTTCGGAGGTGATATTGCCTCCCCAGGTGCCGCAGCCGAGGCTTGAGGTCATCGGCATGCCGTTGTCGAAGGCCCCTGCGTTGGCCTTGGATTGGGGCTGGCGGACCATGATGCGGCTGACGGGAGCCATCATGGCGAGCCTGTGGATGTGGTCGTCGTCGTGGGAATAGATGCCGCAGGAATGGCCCTTGCCCCCGACATCGTAGATGGCCTCGACCATCTTGAGCGCCTGATCGAAACCCTTGTACCGGAAGATCGAAAGGACGACGCAGAGCTTCTCGCTCGAGAAGAGGAATTCCTTCCCGATGTTGGTTTCCGGAACAATTATGAACTTCCGGTCGGCCGGAATCTCGAAGCCCGCCCGGGCCGCGATCCTCTGCGCCGAAATGGCGACGGTGTCGGAGGTGCGATGGCCCTCGGCGTCCCAGAGGGCCGCCTGGAGCTTGGCCTTTTCGTCTGCGTTGACGAGGTAGCCGCCCTCCTTCTGGATCTGGGCGAGGAAGCGGTCGTAGATCGAGTCCTCGACGACGAGGTTGCCGTCGGCCGAGCAGCCCGAGCCGAAGTCGGAAGTCTTGCTGACGCGGGTGTTCCGGGCCGCCTGCTCGATGTCCGTCGTCTCGTCGAACACCATCGTCGAGTTGCCGGCGCCGACCCCGAGGGAGGGGACGCCCGAACTGTAGGCCGACTTCACCATGTCCTTGCCGCCGGTGGCCTGCACCAGATCGCAGTTCGCCATGAGGTACTGGGAGAGGGGAATGCTCGGCTTTTCGACGCACTGGAAGACGTCGGGATTGACGCCCTCGCGCTCGAGGACGACGCGCATGACCCGCACCATTTCGAGGGTCGTGTTCTTGCTGCGGGGATGGGGCGAGAAGATGACCGTGTCGCGGCACTTCAGGGCGAAGAGGCCGACTCCGGGGGGGGTGAGCTCGGGATTGGTGGTCGGGATGAGGGAGGTGATGAGGCCGGCGGGCTTGGCGTATTTCGCGATGCCCTTTTCGGGGAGCTCCTCGATGACACCCACGCTTTTCTGACGGAGGATATCCCTCAGTATTCCCATGACTTTGAAGCGCTTGCCCACCCGTCCGTCGGGATCGCCGAGGCCGCTTTCCTCGACACCCATGCGGGCGATACGCTCGAAGGTCTTCTCGTTGTAAGTCGCCCAACCCACAGCCTGGCAGAGCCGGT
>JAJXVS010000077.1:4123-15443 GCA_021782015.1 bacterium
ATGTCTGCGAGGGCCTTCCTGCCCTTCTTGATGAGCTCGTCGGCGTAGGCCTTTTCCTCCGGGGTAATCGGTCTTTGTGCCATGAAGTCTATCTCCTTTCGCCGTCAATCGGCGCATTGGTGCTCGTGCTCATTTGCCCTTCGCCTCTCCGTCGTAGCCAAGGAGACTCGACAGCTTGTCCGCGAGCTGCACGATCTTGGCTCCGAATTTTTCTACGTGGGCATCGGTGAAGCGCATCTTGGGGCCGGCGACATTGAGGGCCGCGATAACCCGGCCCTCGGCATCGAAGACCGGGGCCGCGACGCCGATCGCGTCCTCGAACCTCTCGCCATGGCTCGTCGCATAGCCCCTGGCGCGAATGGCCTCAAGTTCCTTGCCGAGGGCGCGCCGGGAGACGATGGTGTTCTGGGTCATCTTGCCGAGGGGGCCGTCGAGGATCTTCTCGGCTTCGGCTACCGGCATGAAGGCGAGGAGGGCCTTTCCGGCCGATCCCGCATGAAGGGGCATCTGCTCCCCGACCCTGATGACGACGCGAACGGGTTCCTTGCTCTCGATCCTGGCGACGCAGAGCCGGTGATCGCGTTCGAGCATATAGAGGCTGACGGTCTCGTTCGTCAGGCGGTGCAGCTCCTCGAGCATGGGCCTTGCGCTCTCCCGGACATCGAGGGAATCCGTGTACACCGCGCTCCAGGCCATGACCCGGGGACCCATCCGATAGAGCCGTGAGGCGGGGTCCTGATTGAGTATCCCTGAGGCGTTGAGGGCAGCGAGAAGCCTGCCGACCGTGCTCGCCGACATGTCGAGCATGCGCCCGAGTTCCCGCACGCCCAGCTGGGGTTTTTCGACGGAAAAACAATCGAGAATGGCTATTGCGCGCGAAAGACTTTGGATTTCGTTCGAAGCCATGGTCTAAACCGCCTATAATGTCCCATATCACAGGACACTGTCCTATATAATAACACAGGACTGAGCTTAGTCAAGGGCCAATCGAAAGTGGCGAATCGAGAGGGCTAGGTGGCCGGGGCCAATCGACGAGGGCTAGGCGGCCGGGGCCAATCGACGAGGGGTAGGTGGCCGGCGCGCGGGGGGATCGGGCGACCATGGCGGGAGGGAGGCCAGCGCCGGGCGGCCTGCGGTAAACGGGATGGTTGAGGTAGTTGTGTGAAATGAGGGGAGTGGCCGCCGAGACTCTTCGTCCCGGCGGCGCTCAGGTCGCCGCGATGGCGCTCAAATCGTACCGGGTGCCCGAATCCCTTCAAGATCCTCGAAGAAGCCAGGCCAGGATTTGGAGACGCATTCGGCGCCCTCGATGAGGACCTCGCCTTCTGCGATGAGTGAGGCGATGGCGGCGGCCATCGCGATGCGATGGTCGCCATGCGAATCCACGAGGCTCCCCGACACGCGGCCCCTTCCTCCCACCCTCATGAGATCGCCATCGAGCTCCACCCGAACGCCGAGGCGCCCGAATTCGTCCCGGAGAACGGTCGCGCGATCGCTTTCCTTGGCGCGAAGCCTCACGGCACCATGGAGGAGGCTCTCGCCGCGACAGGCCGCCGCGAGGGCCACGAGGGGCGGAAAGAGGTCGGGGCAATCGGTTGCATCGAATTCGAAACCTTCGAGGCCGCCACGGGAAATAGACACTCCGGCGGGAAGGAAGGAGAGCGCGGCCCCCGCCGCCTCGACGGCGCGGAGGATGGCCCGGTCGGGCTGGGTGGAATCGAGGCTGAGGCCCTCGACTTTAAGGGATCCGCGCGTTGCGGCTATGGCCCCCGCGACTATAAGGAAGGAAGCGCCGCTCCAGTCACCTTCTACCTCGAAGCGTGTTGGCCTGTATGCCTGCCCCCCCCGGATTTCGAATCGGCCATTCGCCAGGCGCGAAGCCTCGACCCCGAAGCGCCGCATCGTATCGATCGTGAGGTCGACATAGCCGCCGCTGACGAGGCCCTCGACCTCGAGACGCGAATCTCTTTCGGCGGCGGCCAGGGCGATGAGGAGACCGGTGACGAACTGGGAGCTTTCCCGTCCGTCGATGACGGAGCTGCCGCCACGAAGGGGGCCGCGAACCCTGACCGGCGGCAAACCGGCTGTGGTGACGCAGGAGGCGCCCAGGCTGTCGAGGGCCCCTTCGAGCATGCCGAGGGGGCGTTTCCGCAGGGTGCCTTCGGCCTCGAGGAGGGTCTCGCCCGGGAGGAGGGCCGCGATCGGCGTGAACATCCTGATGCACAGGCCCGATTCGCCGCAGGAGAGGCGCCTCACTTCTTGCGCTTCCGGGGCCTGAAGGTCGAGGCCGCCGCGCACAAGGACAGAATCGGGCCGTCGCTCGATCCGGGCGCCCAGGCCCTCGGCCACGGAAAGAGCCGCTAGGCAATCGGCTGAAAAGCTTGGGTTCAACAAAAGGGATTCGCCCTCGGCCAAGGCGGCGCAGGCGACCGCCCTCTGCATCGAGCTTTTCGACGCGGGGGCCCTGATGGACCCGCCAACCTCAGAGGTGGTGAGCGACTTCTTCATGAATCCACTCCGCGAGGGCGCGCGGACTGCGGGCCGCGCAGGGCAGGATGAGATCGGCGGCCAGGGCATGGGGATCGGCCCGCCCCTTTCCCGACTGGTGGAGCCAGACGATGGCGTGGGTATCGCGAAGGCGATGCACGAGCTCGTCATCGGCGAGGAGCTCCTCATCGAGGACGGCGACCTCGGGCCCATCGCCTGGGTTGAGGTCGCGCTCTCCTTTCATTTCCGCGAAGGGAAGGCCGAGGGAAGGGGCCAGGGCCCTTGCGACTTCGACATTCAGTGTTCGCGAGGGGCCTGCCAGCGCCACGCCCGTTCGGCCTTTCCGCCTTCCATCATCGATTTCGACGAGTTCGGCGGCGATGCCTTCGGGGTCGAGGGGCGGGAGTGGGCCGACGAAAAGCTCATAGGCGGGAAGTCCCTGATGGACGAGCCAGTCGATGCCGCTGACGGTGAGGCAGGAACGGGCCCTGGCGTAGCGGTAGAGGAGGCCGTCACGATAGTCGGCGTCCACCACGACGAGGGAAGAAGCCCCCGCCCTTCCGGCCTTTTCGGGGAACCAGGATTCCGGTCGGGGCAGGTTGGCCGACATCAGGGTCGACACGATGATGTCAGCCGCGGCGGCCCTTTCGGCGAGGCGGTCGAGGCCGGAAAAACCGCAGCCGAGGGAGCGAAGGACTGCATCGCTTCGATCCACCGTCCGGTTGACGACCTCCACGGAGGCTCCGGCCTTCGCGAGGGCGAAGGCTGCCGACTTGCCGGCGCCGCCGGCTCCTATGACAAGGCAGGACTTCCCGGCGATCGCAACTCCCGCAGCCTTAAGGGAACCGCTGACGCCGACAGGGTCGGTGTTCGCGCCGAAGAGCCTTCCCTTCGGCTCTCTAAAGACACAATTGATGGCACCGAGGGTCGCCGCCTCCTCCGAGAAATCGTCGAGGAGGGCGGCGACGCTCTCTTTGAATGGAGCCGTGACATTCATGCCTGCGACGCCCAGTTCGGCGAAGAGGTCGAGGGACTCGCGCGCCCCGGTGGCGGCGATACGCGCATAATTGCCATCGATTCCGGAATTCCTGAAAAGAATTCGGAATAATGCCGGACTCAGTGAATGGAAGACTGGATGCCCCGTGACGCCGAGCAAGGCGCGGTCCGTACTCATGCTGCGGGACGATACACGATGCTCCGCTTAGGGTCAACTGCGACGTTACTGCCGGTAATAACACGCGAAGGCTCCAACCTCGAAGGCCTGTCCCCCGGTCAAGAGGGGCGGATTCCGAAATATCCATTTTGTCTAATGAAACGTGCCGACTGCCAAAGAGCCTGCAATCAAAGGCAATCGTGACAGTTTCTCGAATTTTGTTGACAAATCGACCATCCGCCCCTTTACGCAAAATGGACGGCCGAATAGCCTACCACGCAAGACAAACGGACCGCCGGAACGCGGTTCTTACGAGGGTGTATGGAACGGCATGTGCTGTCGGCGCCGGACCGCGACCGACCTGGGGAGCTTCCCCGGTCGGCGGGGCTCTTCAGCCGACGCGGCTACAACAGTAGAAGCCTCATGGCAGGAAAAACCGCCAACCTCGGAGTCGGGGCCATCGCTGCGCCTTCTCCCGTCGACTCACTCATCACACTCTTCAAGCTCAACAGCATTCGCGAAGCGGCGCGCACGGGCCTTTCCGCCCTCGAGCGCGGCCCCGTCGCCCTCCCCCTCATCCTCTCCCTTATTTAGCCGCCTCCGCACCGAAGGGTACGGGGGCGGCAATTCTCACCACCACGGCACAAGGCCGGGCGCATTCCCGCACGACGGGATGTCCGGCGAAGGAGTAGTCCAATGGCAACGATGTATTACGAGAAGGATTGCGACCCGAAGGCGCTCGCGGGCAAGACGGTCGCCATCATCGGCTACGGCAGCCAGGGCCACGCCCACGCGCTCAACCTGCGCGACACGGGCCACAAGGTCATCGTCGGCCTCTACCAGGGTTCGAAGAGCTGGAAGGAGGCGGAGGCGAAGGGCCTAACTGTGATGACCGCGAAGGACGCGGCCGAGGCCGCCGACTTCACGATGATCCTCGTCAACGACGAGAAGCAGGCCAAGCTCTACGCCGAGTCGATCGCGCCCGCGATGCGCAAGGGAAAGACCCTCGCCTTCGCCCACGGTTTCAATATCCATTTCCAGCAGATCAAGCCCCCGGCCGAGGTCGACATCGTCATGATCGCGCCCAAGGGGCCCGGCCACACGGTGCGGAGCCAGTTCGAGGAGGGCAAGGGCGTGCCCTGCCTCGTGGCGGTCCAGCAGGACGCCTCGGGTTCGGCCCTCAAGACGGCCCTCGCCTACGCCGCGGGGATCGGCGGAGCCCGCGCCGGCGTGCTCGCGACCACTTTTAAAGAAGAGACCGAGACCGACCTCTTCGGCGAGCAGGCCGTGCTTTGCGGCGGCGTCACCGCCCTCATGAAGGCAGGTTTCGAGACCCTCGTCGAGGCCGGCTACCAGCCCGAGAGCGCCTATTTCGAGTGCGTGCACGAAATGAAACTCATAATTGACTTGGTTGTGCAGAAGGGCATCGGTTTCATGCGCTATTCCATCTCGGACACGGCCGAGTACGGCGACTACACGGTGGGCAAGCGCATCATCACCGACGAGACCAAGAAGGAAATGAAGAAGGTATTGGGAGAAATCCAGGACGGGACCTTCGCCCGCAACTGGATCCTCGAGAACCAGGCCAATCGGCCCTATTTCAACCGCATGCGCGAGATCAACGCGGCCCATCCCGTCGAGGAAGTGGGCAGGCGCCTCCGCGCGATGATGAGTTGGACCCAGAAGAAGGAGTGAGGATATGGCGCGCAAGATCGCGATTTTCGACACAAGCCTCCGCGACGGGGAACAGGCCCCGGGCTGCAGCATGGGCGGAATCCAGAAGCTCGAAGTGGCCCGCCGCCTCGCCTCCCTCGGCGTGGACGTGATCGAGGCGGGCTTCGCGGCCTCGAGCCCCGGCGACCTCGCGGCGATCCGCGAGATCGCGCGCAACGTGGAGGGGCCGGCTATCGCGAGCCTCGCGCGCGCACTCGACAAGGACATCGACGCGGCCTGGGAGGGCGTCCGCCTTTCCAAGAGGCCGCGGATCCACACCTTTATCGCCACCTCGCCCATCCATATGGAATACAAGCTCAAAATGAGTCCTGACGAGGTCGTCGAACGGGCCAAGGCGGCCGTGCGCCACGCTCGGATGCTCTGCCCCGAGGTGGAGTTCTCAGCCGAGGACGCCTCGCGCTCCGACCCGGCCTTTCTTGTCCGCGTCTTCGAGGCGGTGATCGCCGAAGGGGCATCCATCATCAACGTGCCCGACACGGTGGGCTACGCCCTGCCCGAGGAATTCGCCGCCCTCATCGCAATGCTGAAGACGGGTACGCGAGGCATGCAGAACGCGGTGCTTTCCGTGCACTGCCATAACGATCTCGGACTCGCGGTGGCCAACACGCTGGCCGCGGTCAAGGCCGGGGCCGACCAGGTGGAATGCACAATCAACGGCATCGGCGAGCGGGCGGGCAACGCGGCTCTCGAGGAAATCGTGATGGCCCTCCGCACCCGCGGCGAGGCCTTCGGCGTAGAGACCGGTATCGACACGACGAAGATCCACGGCGCGAGCCGCCTCGTCGCGACGGTCACCGGCTCTCGGGTCCAGGCCAACAAGGCTATCGTCGGGGAGAACGCCTTCGCCCACGAGGCCGGCATCCACCAGCACGGGGTCCTCGCCAACGCCGCCACCTACGAGATCATGACGCCCGAATCGGTGGGCCTGCCGCGGAGCGAGATGGTCCTGGGCAAGCACTCGGGCCGCCACGCCTTCGACGAGCGCCTCAACCTCCTGGGTGTCAAGGTTTCCGGTGCCGAGGGCGATGCCCTCTTCGCCGCCTTCAAGGACCTCGCCGATCGCAAAAAGACGGTGAGCGACCGCGACATCGAGGCCCTGGCCCTCGGCTCGGCGAATCACGAGCCCGAACAATGGCGGCTGGAGCGCTTCGTCATCAACTCGGGCACGAGCATCACGGCCACCTGCGCCGTGCGCCTCGTCACCGTCGAAACCGACGGTTCTGAAAAGGTCCACGAGCGGGTCGCCGTGGGCGACGGCCCCATCGACGCGGGATTCAAGGCAATTGACAAGATCGTGGGCAGGCACCTCACCCTCGAGGATTTCCAGGTGCAGGCCGTCACCGGAGGCAAGGACGCCCAGGGGGAGGCGCGCATCCGCATCGAAAGCGGCGGCCGGCGCTGGAACGGCTCGGGCCTCTCGACCGACGTGGTCGAGGCGAGCGTGCGGGCCTACCTCGGGGCCATCAACGTGATGGAACGCGAGCTCAAGCTCGAGGGGTCCGCGGCCTCCGCGGCCTCCGCGGCCTCCGTATCGAAGGGAGCCTAAGAACATGGAACGCATCGAACTTCTGGATTCCACCCTCCGCGACGGGGCCCAGAGCGAAAGCATCAGCTTTTCGGTCAACGACAAGCTCAAGGTCGCCAAGGCCCTCCTCGACCTCGGGGTCGATCTCGTCGAGGCGGGGAACCCCTCGTCGAACCCCAAGGACCTCGAGTTCTTCAAACGTGTCGACGAGCTCGGTCCGGACGCCAAGCGCCTCTGCGCCTTCGGTGCCACGCGGCGCAAGGACACGAGCGTCGATTCCGACCCCGGCCTCGAGGCCCTCCTCTCCGCCAACACCGAAACTGTCGTCATATTTGGTAAGAGCTGGGATCTCCATGTCACCGAGGTCCTGCGCACCGACAGGGCCGGCAATCTCGCGATGATCGGCGACACGATCCGCTTTCTCCGCCGCGAGGGCCGGACAGTCGTCTACGACGCCGAACATTTCTTCGACGGCTACAAGGCCGACCCGGTCTACGCCCTCGACACCCTCAGGGCGGCCAAGGAGGCCGGCGCCCGCTGCCTCGTTCTCTGCGACACCAATGGCGGCAGCCTGCCCTGGATGGTGCAGGAGGCCGTCAGGCACGTCGCGCGGGAACTCGCCATGCCCCTCGGCATCCATGCCCACGACGACGCGGGCATGGCGGTGGCGAACAGCCTGGCAGCCGTGGAGGCCGGTGCGGTGCACCTCCAGGGCACCTTGGTCGGCTTCGGCGAACGCTGCGGCAACGCCAACCTCTCGGTCTGTGCCGCCGGCGTCGCCCTCAAGCTCGGCCGGGAAGTCATGGACAAGGGCTCGCTCAAGCAGTTGGGCTACGCCGCCCGCCTCGTCGCGGAAATCGCCAACTTCGGCTTCAACGAAAGCATGCCCTACCTCGGCCGTCGCGCCTTCGCGCACAAGGCCGGCATGCACGTCGACGCCGTCACCAAGGCCCCGAATACCTTCGAGCACGTGAGCCCGGAATCGGTAGGCAACGAGAGGCGCTTCCTGGCTTCGGAGGTGGGAGGCCGCGCGGCCCTCCTTGACCGGATCCGCGCCGTGGAGCCGGGCATCGGCAAGGACTCGCCCCTGGCGGCCCGCGTCCTCGGAAGACTCAAGGATCTCGAGGCCAAGGGCTATCAATTCGAGGCGGCCGAGGCCAGCCTCGAAATGCTCGTCCGCCGCGAGACGGGCAAGCACCAGCCCTTCTTCGAACTCCGCACCTACCAGGTCTTCGGCGAAAGACCGGCTGCCGTGCCCTCCCTCACCTCCCGAGCCTTCGTGAAGGTGCGCGTGGACGGGGCCGAGGAGCTGGCGGCCGCCGAAGGCGACGGTCCGGTGAACGCCCTCGACCTCGCCCTAAGGCGCGCACTCGGCCGCTTCTATCCCAGCCTCGGCGAGATGCACCTCACCGACTACAAGGTGCGGGTCCTCGATGGCAACGACGCCACGGCAGCGACCGTCCGGGTCCTCGTCGAGAGTTCAGACCTTTCGACGGCCTGGTCGACTGTCGGCGTCTCCACCGACATAATCGAGGCGAGCTGGCTCGCCCTCGTCGACTCGATCGAATACAAGCTCGCCCGAGACGGCGTCAAAGCGCCAATATCGGAGACGAGCTCCGTCGCGACCGATGGGGTGGCGCAATCTCACGACGCGGCAGGTGCCGCGAAGCCTAAAGTCGCCGCGAAAACGGAAAGCCCTCACGAAGCGGCGCTCCATGGAGGAAGAAAATGAAATTCAGCATTGCAACCATTCCCGGCGACGGCATCGGTCCCGACGTCGTGCGCGAGGCCTGCCTCGCCCTCGACGCGGTGGGCAGGCGCTTCGGACACGAGTTCGCCTACACGCCCGTCCTCATGGGAGGCTGCGCCATCGACGCCACGGGTCTGCCCCTTCCGCCCGAGACGGTGAAGGTCTGCAAGGCCGCCGACGCCGTCCTTCTCGGGGCGGTAGGTGGACCCAAGTGGGACAACCTTCCGGGCAATCTCCGTCCTGAAGCCGGCCTCCTGGGCATCCGCGCCGCCCTCGGCGCCTGGGCGAATCTCCGCCCCGCGCTCATGTTCCCCGAGCTGGCCGCGGCCTGTCCCCTCAGGCCCGACATCGTCGAGGGTGGCCTCGACATCCTCATCATCCGCGAGCTCACCGGCGGCATCTACTTCGGCGAAAAGGGCCGAAGCCCCGACGGCCAGAGCGCCTGGGACACGGAAAAATACTCGCGGCCGGAGATCGAGCGACTCCTCGGCGTGGGCTTCGAGTCTGCGATGAAGCGGGGTAAAAAGCTCTGCGTGGTGGACAAGGCCAATGTCATGGAATCGAGCCGGTTCTGGCGCGAGGTTGCCGAGGGCATGAAGGGCCGCTGGCCCGAGGTCGCTCTTTCTTATATGTATGTGGACAATGCGGCGATGCAACTCGTTCGCAATCCCCGCCAATTCGATGTAATTGCCACATCGAACATCTTCGGCGACATCCTGTCCGACGAGGCCTCGATGGTGACCGGCTCGATCGGCATGCTCGCGAGCGCCAGCATCGGCGACGGAAGCCTCGGCCCCGGCCTCTACGAGCCCATCCACGGTTCGGCCCCCGACATCGCGGGCACCGACAAGGCCAACCCCCTGGCCACCATCCTCTCGATCGCCCTTCTCCTCCGCCACTCCCTCGGTCTCGAAACGGAGGCCAAGGCCGTCGAGGCGGCTGTGCGTTCGGTGCTTGCCTCCGGGCTGCGGACCGGGGACATCGCGAGCGCCGCCGGATCGCCGTCCAAGGCGAGGGAGAAATCGGTCGGTACGAGGGAAATGGGAGCCGCCGTCGTCGCGGCCATCGAGGCGAAAACAGGGCCCGCGAAGGATCGAACGTGAGGGGTGGAGCGACGACCGAGGCCGGGGCGCCGACGGCCGGGGAGAGCCCGCGATCGGGGAACCTTCGCAAGACCTCGCCGCACGGGACCTGCCTTCGCGAGACGGCCTAGCGCGAGGGATGAAGATGACCGGCTCGCGCATACTCGTCGAATGCCTCGTCGAGCAGGGCGTCGCTACGATTTTCGGCTATCCCGGCGGCTCCGTCATCACTATTTATGATGAATTGGGCCGCAACGAGGACAGGATCGCCCACATCCTCACTTCGCACGAGCAGGGTGCCGCCCATGCCGCCGACGGCTACGCCCGGTCCACCGGCAAGGTCGGCGTCTGCCTCGCGACGAGCGGCCCTGGGGCGACGAACCTGGTCACCGGCATCGCCACGGCCTACATGGATTCAATACCGATCATCGCCATCACCGGGAACGCGCCCGTGCCCCTCCTCGGCAAGGACAGCTTCCAGGAAGTGGACATCGTCGGCATCACCAAACCCGTCACCAAGGGCGGCTTCATCGTGAAGGATGTCGCCCTGCTCGCCGAGACCCTCCGCGTCGCCTTCGCGCTGGCGCGATCGGGAAGGCCCGGACCCGTGCTCGTCGATATACCCAAGGACGTGGCGGCGGCGAGCGCCGAATGGAGGCCCGACACGCCCGGGGCGATGGCCGCCCGACTCCGGAAAATCGAGCTCGGCACGACCTGGCATCCGTCCGGCGAGCTCCTCGACAAGGCCGCCTCCCTCATCGCGCTTTCGAAGCTGCCCGTCATCTACGCGGGCGGCGGCATCATAGCCTCGGGAGCCTCAGGGGTCCTCCGCGAGTTCGCCGAGCGCATCAAGGCGCCGGTCGCCGTTTCGTTCATGGGTACTGGTTGCATTCCCGCTCGCCACCCCCTCTGCATGGGCATGGTGGGCATGCACGGAAGCAAGGCCTCGAACATGGCCATCACCCGCGCCGACCTCGTCATCGCGGCCGGGGCGCGCTTTTCCGATCGCGTGATCGGCGACCCCGGGCATTTCGCCCGAAACGCGACAATCATTCATCTGGATATCGACCCCACGGAGATCGACAAAAACGTCCATGCCCACCTCTCGGTCATCGGCGATGTCGGCGAGTCACTGCGCGGACTCCTCGGGCGCGTCGAGGAACGCCGCGAATCGGAATGGACCCACCGCCTCGAGGAATGGAAGAAGGACAGGGCGCCGCTACGCGCCTTCGATCGGAAGGGACTCTCGCCACGCTTCGTCATGGAGGAGGCGGCAGCCCGCGCCGGCGAGGAGGCCTTCGTCGCCACCGATGTCGGCCAGCACCAGATGTGGACAGCTCAATTCTGGCCCTTCGCCAAGCCCCGTCACTTCGCGAGCTCGGGCGGCCTCGGCACCATGGGGTTCGGACTCGGCGCGGCTATGGGGGTCCAAATGGGCAATCCGGAGGCCCGCGTCGTCCTCATCACGGGCGACGGCTCCTTCCGGATGAACATGAACGAACTGGCCACCGTCGCCAATTACGGCCTTCCAATCATCATACTACTTATGAACAATGGCACCCTGGGCATGGTGCGCCAATGGCAGACCA
>JAJXVS010000356.1 GCA_021782015.1 bacterium
GCTACACCCTCGTCAACATGGTCGTGATCAACTTCGTGTCCTTCGCCCTCGCCCTTCTCGTCACGAGCAAGATGAAGGGCCGGAACTTCTTCCGCGCCGGCTATTTCGTGCCGAACCTCATCGGCGGACTCATCCTCGGCTACGTGTGGCAGTTCATCTTCGATTCGGCCATCCCCGAGCTGGGCACCTTCCTCGGCATCAAGGCCTGGGCCGATCCGAACAACCTCATGCTGGCGAAGAGCTACCCCGCCCTGATCGCAATCGTCATCGCCGGGACCTGGCAGTACGCGGGCTACATCATGATGATCTATGTGGCGGCCATCGAGAACGTCCCGGTGGAGCTGCACGAGGCCGCCCAGATCGACGGGGCCGGCCCCTTCCGCCGCCTTCGCGCCATCACCATCCCGATGGCCTCCCAAGCCTTCACAATTACTCTCTTTCTCACCCTCGTCAATTCCTTCAAGCAGTTCGACGTCAACATCTCGCTGACGGCGGGCGGGCCCTCCGCGATGTTCATGGGCAAGCCCATCTTCGGCACCGAACTCCTCGCGATGAACATCTACAACACGGCCTTCCGTTCCGACAATCTCGCGGAGGGGCAGGCCCGCGCGGTGATCTTCTTCGTCGTGCTCGCGATCGTGGCGACGATCCAGGTCTACGCGAACAAGAAGAGGGAGATAGAGCTATGACGATCAGGCGCAGTACGGGCATCGGTCTCTTCGCCATCGCCCTGGCACTTTTCGCGATCTTCTTCTTCCCCTTCTGGATGGTCCTCATCAATTCGGCCAAGGGTCCCTTCGAGATCACCAACGATCCCCTCGGCCTTCCTGCGAACTGGGGCGATATTCTCGGCAACATCGTCAAGATCTGGACGAGCCCCAATATCATGTACCAATCCTCCTTTTTCTCCTCGATCGTGATCACGGCAGGATCCCTCCTCCTCCTCAATCTCCTGTCGGCCCAGGCGGCCTGGGTCCTGGTCCGCACGCACACGAGGAGCTCCACGCTGATCTTTACCGCCTTCGTGGCGGCCATGGTCATCCCCTTTCAGATCGTCATGTTCCCCCTCCTGTCCTGGTTCAGGACGGTAACCGACCTCACGGGCCTCCGCCTCCTCCGGTCCTTCCAGGGCATCCTTCTCGCCTACGTGGGCTTCGGCATGTCCCAGTCCATCTTCATGTTCCACGGCTTCATCAAGAGCATCCCACTCGAACTTGAAGAGGCCGCCACGATCGACGGCTGCACCCGTGCCGAAATCTTCTGGCGCATCGTCTTCCCGATCCTCAAACCCATCCAGGCGACGGTTCTCGTCCTCAACGGCATCTGGATCTGGAACGACTACCTTCTTCCCCTGCTGATCCTGGGCAAGGGCAACGCCATCATGACCATTCCCCTCGCGATCTCGAATTTCGCCGGCGCCTACGTCAAGCAATGGGACCTCATCATGACGGCCATCCTCATGGCCATGGTTCCCGTGGTGGTCTTCTTCCTCATCGCCCAGAAGTCCATCATCAAGGGCATGGTCGCGGGTTCGATCAAGTGAGGTCAGAACCGCTTCGCGCCGCGATCGCGGAAGGGCCGGGATGCGCGTAACCATCAAGGACATCGCCGCCCGCGCCGGCGTGTCCAAGACGACCGTCTCCTTCGCCCTGAATGATCCCAAACGTATTTCGGAGGGGACGCGGAAGCGCGTTTTGGAGGCGGTGGCCGAACTTGGCTACGAGCCCGACTCGGTCGCCCGCGCCCTCGCGACGAAAAGGCTGGGCGCCATCGGACTCCTCCTGCCTCAGGCCCTTCCCGAGGCCCTCGAAAATCCCTACCTCTGCGAGCTCATGCGCGGCATCGGCGAGGTCTGCGAAGACCACGGGGTCGCGCTCAGCATGCTTCCGCCGATACGGGGCATGGTCGAGGAGGCGGCGCGCCGGGCCGCCGTGGACGCCATCCTCGCCATCGGCCTCGGGCCCGACACCGAGGTATCCAAGATTCTCTTCCGGCGACACCTGCCCTTTGTCACCATCGACGGAGCCGCGACGGGCATTGTGCCGAACGTGGGCATCGACGACGAGGGCGCCGCGGAAATCCTCATGTCCCACATCCTCGGTCTCGGCCACCGGAGGATAGGCGTCCTTCGCCTGCGGGCCGAGGCCTGGACGCCCCAGGGCGACTCTGACTATTCGCCGGTGAGTCACCGGCGAATGGCCGGTTTCGCGGGGGCCCTGGCTCGGCACGGCATCGAACTCGGGGGGCCCGACGCGCCCTATATCGTCGCCGTCGAATCCTACGAAGGGGGGGCTGAGGCGGCGAAACGTCTTCTCGCCGAGGCGGAAAAGCCCCTCACGGCCATCGTCGCGATGGCCGACATCGTTGCCCTTGGAGCCTGCGACGCCTTGCGGGCCAAGGGCTACTCCCTGCCCCTCGACATGTCCGTGGCGGGATTCGACGACATTCCCCTGGCCGGCCGCGCATCACCGAGCCTCACCACCATCCGTCAGCCCGGCCTCGAAAAGGGCGCCAGCGCCGCCCGCATCGCCTTCGAATTGCTCGAGGGCGGGA
This sequence comes from bacterium, assembly GCA_021782015.1. Lineage (GTDB taxonomy): Bacteria > Spirochaetota > Spirochaetia > Treponematales > Rectinemataceae > CAIJMU01. The sequence goes on from JAJXVS010000356.1 coordinate 2,554, forward strand.
AGCCGGAGGGGCGAAGCCTCGACATTGCGCTCGTGGAGCGCGAATCGACGGCGGTGCCTCGCCGCATCCCATGAAGGAGCGAGAAGGGGACCCCTTGCCCGACCCTTTCCCGCTGAATGCGGCGACCGGCGACGAAGGTTTTCTGGCCTTCATGGCCCTGGGCTGCGATCGCCTCGTGCGCCTCAGCGGCATGCTCGCCCGGCGCGGCCTCGAGGGTCGGGTCTTGAGCCTGGGAACGCATCGGCACCTTCTCGTCAGGCTGGGATCGGGACTTCCTTCCCTCCTTCTCGTCGCCCATTACGACCGCGTCGAGGGGAGTCCCGGCGCCCTGGACAATTCCGCGGCCTGCTATGTCCTCGCCGAGGCCGGAGCGCGGATTCGCGAAGACCCCGAGGCCCGCAAGGGCACCTTCCTTCTTTTCACCGACGGGGAGGAGGCTCCGGCTTTGGGCAGCCCCCTGTCGCAGGGCTCCTATGCCCTGGCGACGGGACTCAAGCGGGTCTTCGGCGAGGCGCGCCCGGGGATTTTCGTCTTCGATGTCGTGGGGCGGGGCACGAGTCTCGTCATGTCGACCTCCGCGAGGACCTCCATCGAAGGGCCTGGTCGGCCCATGGGGGCCATGCTCGATGCTCTGGAGTCGAGCGTCGCCGAGGTTTCGGCCCGGATCGGATTGAGGCGGCCCCTCAGGCTTCCCCTTCCCTGGTCGGACGATCTCGGCTTCACCCTCGCG
>JAJXVS010000357.1 GCA_021782015.1 bacterium
AATCGGCCAAAGATTGGCGAAGGTCATCCTCATAATTCTGCCAATCGCCCTTCGCCTTGTCGACCTCGGCCAGGGCCATGAGGATGTCGATGCGGTCGTCGGGAACCTCGAGGGAGGCCGAGGCATCGAGGGCCTTGCCATATTGCAGCCTCGCCAGATCAAGCTCCCCTTCGAGAAAGAAGATCTTGCCGATGCCGAATTCGGCCTCCGGATAGGATTGGAGGGCGAGCGCGAGCGAACGCAGGGCCTTGAGAGAATTGTGAATGGCGGCCGCGCCGCGCAGTTCTTCCACAGCGAGCCAGGCTGAGGTGAAATTCCCGAATTCGGAGGAAGTTGTCCGAAGGTGGAGGGTTTCCATTTCCCGCCGGGTCGAACCGGCGGCCTGGTCGCGAATCGCGGCGAATTCCCGCGCGCCGAATTCCTTGACGGCGAGGCGCTCGACGAGAACATCGATCTTGTCCCAGACATTCGTGGCCTCGGGCATGGCCAGGGCTGTGTCGACGGCCGCGACGACCTTGGTGAAGCGATCCATCCTTTGCGCCACCGCGTCCTGCCAGCTGGTCAGGGCCAGGTCGAAACGATGTTGGTCAAAGGCCTGCAGGCCGTCCTCGTAGTGCTGCCAGGCGAGGTCAGAGGCGGCCGCGTTCGAGAGGAGGACGAAGGCGAGAGCCGCGGATAGGGCGCCTCGCCGGAAATTTCGGCGTTCAGCCATCGTTCGGGATTCCTTTGCCTGAGAAGTCGAGGGTCGTCACCAGTAGTAATATCGGCGCGGCTTCGACCGAAACGCAGGCCAAGTTGGGGAGCTTTCACGATTCCAACAGAGATGCCGAGCCTGTTCGAGACGCTGACACAAGTCTGCCGGAATCTCGACGGGGTCGCCTATCGAAAGAGGATTGGCGCCTGCAGCCGCCGAGGGACAGGCCGCCGGGAAGGACGAAAGGGCGGGAAACCCGATAAACTCTTTTCGCGGTTTGAAATATTACCGATACTAACAACATGGCAACTGGAAGAAAACTGACTGGAGCCCCTTCGAGGCCCGATTTCGTCATGGGAGCGACCGCGGCACTCTCTGCATGTGTCGGAACAGGGGCATTCGCCCTGGCAGGCATGGTGGGCGCCATCGCGGGTATCCTTCTTGTCGGCGTCGCAGCAGCCTTTCTCATCCCCGCGCTCAGGCCGCGAGGGATGGCCGTCGAAGCCCCGCCTCCCGAGAACGCAATCGTCGCGGCCGTGGAGCCGGCCTCCGTGGTCGAGGCTCCTCCTCCAGTGCCCGAGGACAGGATCGACGAACTCACCGGCCTTTCCAACGAAAACGGATTGAAAGCCTGGTTCGCCGAACACATGCCCCATTTAGTCGAAGAGAAACGCAGCCTTGTCGTGCTCTCTGCCTCGATCGAAGGTTTCGACGCAATTGTGCGGAGTCGCGGGAAGGCGATATCCGACAAGGTGCTCATCGAGGTGGCCCATCGCATCGCGGGCTTCGCAGGCGAGGAGGGAATCGCCGCACGCACGGGCGGCGGAGAGTTCGCGTCGAAGGTGGCCGTCGTCGCCGAACATTCGATCGAGTACGCTTCCGAGATGGCGGCAAAAATGGCGGAGGTTCTCCAGCGTCCCGTCGAACTTGCCGAGGGCGTGATCTGGATTGGGGCCTGTGTCGGAGCCGCGGCAGGACCAGCTTCGGAGGGCCTCGGCGTCCTCGCGCGCGCGCGCGCAGCGCTCGCCAAGGCCAAGCAGGTGGGACTCGGGCATTACGTGGTGGACAAGGGATAGGGATCGCAGGAAGAACGGAAGCGGCCTCCGGCGGCATCGGCTGAGCCCCCGTCATTCTGCCACACCCAGGGGTTGGCCTCGGCATCACAGGTTAAGTGTGGCGACTTCAATATGCCCGAGAGGAAACAGAAAAGGCCCGCCGAGGCGAGCCTTTTCCAAAGCGCCGAAAGGGAGTCGAACCCTCGTCTCCAGCTTGGAAGGCTGGGGTAATAGCCGTTATACGACCGGCGCGAGAGCGTAAAAATAGCGGCGCGACGGGCGGGATGTCAATACGGGGCAGAGCGCGCTCCGCCCGGACAGCCATACCCTCGGCTTCGCGACATCAAAAGGAAGTCCGGTCGAGTTCCCGATCCAGCTCGTCCACCTGCTCCCGGAGCGATTCGACCTCCCGCGACCAATAGCCCCGGCCGCCCCATTCGGGGAATTCCGCGGCAAACCACGCATCATTGCGCTGGCGAGCACGCCAGGCGAGGAAATGCAGCATTCTGAGCAATCGCAGGGCCTCGATCAGGCCCACGCTGCCGGGCTCGAGGCTGGTAAATTCGCCATAGCCTTCGAGGAGAAATCCAAGTTCCCTTTCGCACTTGGAAGCCCGATCCGGCAAGAGCAACCACAGGTCCTGGACGGGCGGCCCCATCATGCAGTCATCGAAATCGATGAGAAGGAGGCCCTCGCCCGGCCTTTCCAGAATATTGCCCCGATGGAGGTCGCCGTGGATCCGCTGAACCGGCATGGATCGAAGGCGTGGAAGGACGAGGGCCAGGGTCGAGGCGACCACGCCCTCGAATTCGTCGCGGATTTCCGGATGGACGAGGAGCCGCAGTTCATCGATCCAGCCCTTTACCAGTCCTTCGTCGAAGCGGAGTCGATGCCGGGCGGCCGACTTCGCAGCGACACTATGGAGCCTTCCCGTGAGCGAGCCCAGGCGCCGCCAGTCCGTTTCGGATTCGGCGTCGAAGCTCCGGCCCCCCTTCTTCGGGAAGAGGGCGAAATGGTACTCGATGGTTCCATCATCGATTTCGAGTTCGAGGGTTCCGAGGGTCGATCCGTCGGCCGCAGCGAGGGGCGGCACGACGGGAATTTCGGCCTCCGCGCAATCCGCGATCAGACGATGCTCTTCGAGGAGGGCCTCGAAGGTCCAGCGACCGGGACGGTAGAATTTGACGACGAGAGCCTCGCCCTCTTCCGTCCGGAGCCCATAGACCCTATTGATATAGCTTGGGTAGGCGAACACGGAGCCGTCGAGACGGAGGGCGTAGGTCTCTTCGACGGCCTCTATCGAAAGCGAGGGCGACAGGGCGTCGAAACCGGGGACAGGAGCCGTGGGGCTCACCGGAGATCCCTTTCGGCGAGTTCCTCCCATCGCCTGGTGTTCGTGGCTATGAGGAGCTCCAGCTCGGCGTGCCGCCTCGTCTCCGCAGCGTGGTCGCGACCCTTGAACGAGGCCGAAGCGAAAAGCTCTTCCAATGCGGATTTTTCGGCCTCGAGCCCGGAGATGAGATCG
>JAJXVS010000358.1 GCA_021782015.1 bacterium
CCGGTATCTACGCAGGCAGGGCCAAGATCAACACGGTGATCATCGATCAGGGCAATCCCGGTGGCCAGGTCAATCTCACCCATATGGTAGCCAACTATCCCGGCACCGACGGGGAAATCGGCGGCTACGCGCTGATGGAGAAGGTCACCAAGCAATCCGAAGAGAGCGGCGTCCGCATCATCCGCTCCGCCGAGATCGTCCGCCTTGACCTTGCGAAAAAAGAGATCGATGTCGACGACGACAGGCGAATCCATGCCAAGGCCATCATCCTCGCGACAGGCGCCAAACCCCGCGAACTCGGCATCCCCGGAGAAAAATCCCTCTTCGGCCGCGGCATTTCCTACTGCGCTACCTGCGACGGCCGCTTCTACGAGGGCAAGGACATCTTCGTCATCGGCGGCGGCAACAGCGCCGTCGAGGAGACCCTCTTCCTCACCGAGTTCGTGAAGTCGGTTACCATGGTGCACCAGTTCGACGAGTTCCAGGCCAACAAGACTGCCGCCGAGCAGGCCCTCAAGAACCCCAAGATCAAGGTTCTCTGGAGCCACGAGCCGCGGGCCTTCCATGGCAATGACGGCTTCGAGGCCCTCGAGGTCGAGGATCTCAAGACCGGCGAGCGCAAGGTGCTCAAGACGGGCGCGGGAGTCTTTGTCTTCGTGGGCTATGTGCCACAGACGCAACTCTTCGCCGAGCAGCTTCCCCTCGACCGTTGGGGTGGGGCCGACGCCGACCCGATGACCCTCGAGACGAAGATTCCCGGAGTCTTCATCGCCGGCGACCTTCGCTCAAAGCCTTTCAAGCAGATCACCACTGCCGTTTCGGACGGCACGGTGGCGGCTCTCTCGGCGCAAAAATTCCTCCGCTCTCTCGGCGCCTGAGCCGTGGGGGATCCCCCGGCTGCGCCCGGAAACGAGGCAGGGAGCGATGGGCCGCCACGGCCGCGCTCCCTCCTCGAGCTATTCCTCGCCTTCAATCGTCTCGCACTCCAGGGCTTCGGCGGCGTCCTGCCCATCGCCCATCGTGAGCTCGTTGAACGTCTGCATTGGTTGAATCCCGACGAGTTCGTCGAACTCCTCGCCCTTGGTCAGGTGTTGCCCGGTCCAAACATCATCAATATGGCCGTCATTCTCGGCGAGCGCTGGTTCGGCTGGCGTGGTTCGGTGGCGGCCTCTGCCGGTTTGCTTGCCCTTCCCTCCGTCATCGTCCTCTTCCTCGCGACCCTCTATCAGGAATTCTCCTCACAGCCGCTGGTCAACGGAGCCCTTCGGGGCATGGGCGTTGCCGCGGCAGGCCTCGTCATCTCCACGGCCCTCAAGCTCTGGAAGACCCTCGCACGCAATCCCCTGGGTCGCATCTGGGGAAGCGTCCTCGCCGCGGCCATGGTGCTCCTCGTCGGCTTGCTCCGCTGGCCTATGCTGTGGGTGCTGCTCGGACTCGGCCCGCTCGCGACGGCCCTCGCCTGGTGGGTGCTCCGGCGCAGGTCGGCGGAGCGTGTCGCCGCAGTCATCGCGGCCGCCCCCGCCCCCTCGACTGTCGCGGCCGGGGCCACTGTCGCGGTCGCGGTCGCGGTCGAGGCGGTCGAAGAAGATTCTCCCGAAGGCTCGAGGACGGGGCCCGGCCATTCCGCACCGCAGGATTTCCCGTGAATCTTTTGGATCTTTTTGGCCTCCACGGCATGCACCTGGTCGATCTCGTCCAGCTCGGTCTTCACTTCGCGATGCTCTCCCTTCTCGCTGTCGGTGGAGCCCTGGCCGTCGCACCCGACATGCAGCATTACTTCGTCATCGCCCATGGCTGGATGAACGACGAGCAATTCACGACGGCTGTCGCCCTCGCCCAATCCGCGCCGGGCCCCAATGTCCTGTTCGTCGGCATCCTCGGCCTCCGCGTGGCGGGACTCGTCGGCATGGCGACGACCCTGATCGGCATGATGCTGCCCTCTTCGATCCTCGCCCGAGGCGTCGGGCGCTTTCGCACTCGACGGGCTGAATCGATCGGCCTCCGGGCCATCACCGCCGGCCTCACCCCTCTGACCCTCGGCCTCCTCCTCTCGACAGGCTGGGTTCTCCTCGCGCCGACCCGCGTCGAGTGGAGCGCCTGGGTTCTCGTCGCGATCACCGTCGTCGCGATGCTCCGTACCAAGGCAAGTCCTCTTCTCCTCATCGCTCTTGGGGCGGCCGCCGGAATGGCGGGGCTCGTGTAGGCAGCCGAAATGAGGTCCATTTTCCTTCCATCGCGGCAGCCCTCCGGCCGCGATGGCCTCCGGAGCGAATTTCCACTATCCTCAATGAGGAGGTTCCGATGAAAACCATTCTCTGTTTCGGAGACTCGAACACCTGGGGCTACAATCCGTCTACGGCATCCCGCTATCCCTATGACCAGCGCTGGCCCACGGTGCTTGGGGCGCGGCTCGGATCCGGCTACCTCGTCATTCCGGAAGGTCTCAACGGCAGGACGACGGTCTGGGACGATCCGGTCGAGATCGACAAAAAGGGATCGGCCCACCTCCCCAGTCTCCTCGAATCGCACAAACCGATCGACCTTCTCGTCATCATGCTCGGCACCAACGACCTCAAGCTCCGCTTCGGGCTGGGCCCCCTCGACATCGCCGCCGGCGCCCAGCGCCTTGCGCGAATCGCCAAGGCTTCGTCCACGGGTCCCGCGGAGGGAGCGCCGGCTGTCCTCCTCGTTGCGCCACCCCCCATCATCGAGGTCGGCCCCTTCGCTGAGATGTTCCAGGGGGGAGAAGCGAAATCGGCTCGCCTTGCTGAACATTTCCGCGCAAAGGCGGCCGAACTGGGCCTTCCCTTGCTGCAGGCCTCCGACTTCGTCGAGTCGAGCCCCCTCGACGGGATCCACTTCTCCGCCGAGGCCCAGCGCGCCCTCGGAGAAGCCGTCGCCGATTGGGTTTTGCGCAGCCTGTAATTAGTGTCACGAAGCTTAATGCGCCCCTTCCTTTCGACTCTTTGCCCTTAGCCGAAGGCGAAGGCCGGGGGGCGGCGCTGCGTCTTTAGCCCCGGCGTCACGAAGTCCTTCTTCCAAATCCGCTCAAGCGTGGAAGTCAGACTGATTCGTGACAGAAATACCCGCCTTTTGAAGGCCGCCCTCAGCCCCTCGCGGATCAACTGCCGCGGAATCCCCGCCTTTTCAGCGTGGACCTCATCGGCCATCACCGGATCCTTGATGCGGAACTTCTTTTGATAATTGTGCAGAAAGAGATACAGACTCAGCCGGGCCATCCCATTGGCCACGTTTCGCGAGAAGCAAAC
>JAJXVS010000078.1 GCA_021782015.1 bacterium
AAGGGCGGCGTGGCCTCGCTCTTCGACGTCACGAACGTCCTCGAAAACCAGCTTTCGGGCCTTCTCGACGCGATGGAAGACGGGTTGATCGTGGCGGACGACGCGGGAGTCGTGTACGCGAGCAATCACAAGGCCCTCGAAGTCCTCGACGAGCGCGGAAGCCTCGTGGGCAAGCGCCTTTCGGACCTGCTATCGGGCGTCCCCTCCGGCGGCAACGCCGAGGGCGGCCATGCTGGGGGCGAGGCCGAGGGTGGCTACTCGGACTACAGGCTGGCGAAGGTCAAGTCGCGCAACGTGACGGTCAAGGTCGCCCCGCTCATCGAGGCGGGAAGGAGGGCCGGCCTCCTCGCGACGATCAACACCTTCGACGAAAAGGAGAAGAACCAGGGCCTGCTCAGGGCCCAGCTTCTGGGCAAGGGACATCGGGCCAAGTTCGATTTCGACAGCATTGTTACAAAAGACCCCGACCTCATCGGGATAAAGGCGCTCGCCAGGCGCAAGGCAGATTCGAATTCCTCGATTCTCATAATAGGCGAGACCGGCACGGGCAAGGAGCTTTTCGCCCACGCGATCCACGCCGATTCGCGGAGGAGAAAGGCCCAATTCGTCACGATCAATTGTGCGGCCCTTCCGGAGAGCCTCCTTGAGAGCGAATTGTTCGGCTACGCCGAGGGGGCCTTCACCGGCGCGCGCAAGGGCGGCAAGCCCGGGCTCTTCGAACTCGCCCACGGAGGCACGATCTTTTTGGACGAAATCGGGGAGATGCAGCTCGGCCTCCAGGCGCGCCTCCTCCGGGTGCTGGAAAGCCGGGAGGTCATGCGCCTCGGCGGCGATAGCCTCGTGCCCGTCGACATCCGGGTGATAGCCGCCACCAACAAGGATCTCTGGAATCTCGTCAGGGATGGAGGCTTTCGGCAGGATCTCTACTACCGGCTGAACGTTCTCCAGATCGAAATTCCGCCCTTGAGGGAAAGGCCCGGGGACATTCTGCTCCTGTTCGACAGCCTGGCCGGAGCCCAGGCCCCCGCCTTCTTCCTGTCGGAGGAAGCCCGCGACGCCCTCGTTTCCCATCCCTGGTTCGGGAATGTCCGCGAACTTAAGAATTGTGTCGAATATGTCGCCTGCCTCGGCAAGAGCCTGATCGAGGCCGAGGATCTCTGGCCACTCTTCCGGCACGCGCGCTCAGGTCGGCAGGGCCTCGCCGACCCGGCTCGCCTGGCGGACCGGAGCGGGGTCGGGGAAGGGGAGGGCTTCGTGCTGGCCTGTCTTTTCGACAATTACCGGCGAAGGCTCCGCACGGGACGCAGGAGCATCGAGAAGCGGGCTATCGAGGCGGGATTGTTCCTGACAGAAGCGCAGATCAGGAGGATGCTCGTCGACTTCGAGGCGAAGGGCTACGTCCTCCTCTCGAGGGGAAGGGGAGGGGCTGTGCTCACCGATCGGGGCATCGAAGCCTGCGGAAGCCTCGGGTTGAAATAGGCTGGCTCCGAAAACATTGGCGGGCCATTGCGGTGGCGCGGGGGTCGGCATGCCACAGGGTGAGGCCGCTATTCGCCTTGCAGGATTTCGGGCAATTTGGCACGATTTTTGCTATAATATCGTGGCCTTCGCGGTCCGCCCCCCGGCCTGACCCGGTCCGACCCCCGGCCCATCCGTGAGGCGCCGAGTCGTGGCGAATCGCCCGCCCAAGAAAGGAACATGAAATGATGCCCGGCATGGAAAAACGGAATGACCATCTCTTTTTCGACGGCTGCGACACGGTGGAATTGGCGCGCATCTATGGAACGCCCCTGTATGTCATGTCGGAGACCCTGATTCGCGAGCGGCTTCGCGAAGTGCGGACGAGCTTCCTGGAACGGCATCGGAACACCTTCGCCGTCTATGCGAGCAAGGCCTTCCAGACACTTGAGATGTGCCGCATCGTCGAATCGGAGGGACTCGGTCTCGACGTGGTTTCGGGTGGCGAATTGTACGCCGCGAAGCGCGCCGGCTTTCCGATGGACAAGGTCTTTTTCCACGGCAACAGCAAGACCGTCGATGAACTCGTGATGGCCGTCGAACTCGGTGTTGGCCGCGTGGTGGTGGACAATCTGGACGAGCTCAAGACCCTCGACGGACTCGCCCGGGCGCGGGGCAGAAGGGTTCCGATTCTCTTCCGCCTCACCCCGGGCGTGGACAGCCATACACATGAATACGTATCGACGGGACAGCTCGACTCCAAGTTCGGCATCCCCCTCGATCCGACCGTGCGCGACGAGTACATCGGCGCAGCCCTCGCGATGAAGGGTGTGAAACTCGAGGGCTTCCATTTCCATATCGGTTCCCAGCTTCTCGTCCGCGATTCGCATCTCAAGGCCATCGAGATCGTCCTCGGCTTCATGTGCGGGGTGAAAAAGGACTACGGCTTCGAGGCGACGGACCTCAATCTGGGCGGTGGCTTCGGCGTGCGGTATACGCGACAGGACGAGCCGGAAAGCCTCGCCGGTTTCACCGATGCCATGGTGGCGGCCGTCGAGGGCGGTTGCGCCCGCTTCGGGCTGGCGCGCCCCCGCATCATCATCGAGCCGGGACGCTGGATCGTCGGCGAGGCGGGAATCACCCTCTATACGATCAATTCAGTCAAGGAGATCCCCGGCATCAAGAACTACATCGGCGTGGACGGCGGCATGCCGGACAACCCACGCCCCGCGCTCTACGGAGCCCGCTACGAGGCCGTCCTCGCCAATTCCATCGATGCCGAGCGCACCGAGCTGTACACCGTCGCGGGAAAGTGCTGCGAGACGGGCGACATCCTCATCCGCGACATCTCCCTCCCCATTTCCGAGGCGGGCGACATCCTCGCCGTCTTCACCACCGGGGCCTACAACCATTCGATGGCGAGCAACTACAACCGCCTCCCGCGCCCGGCCGTCGTGATGACGGCCGCCGGACGGCATCGACTTTCGGTGCGCCGGGAGACCTTCGAGGATCTGGTGGCGAGGGAGCTCGGCTGACAGCCCGCTTATTTCCTGACAATTAACCGCAAATTTCCGTGAGCACGCGCAGCCAGTTGCCGCCCATGATTTTCGCGACGTCGGCTTGGGAATGGCCACGGCGGAGAAGGGTGTCGGTGATCCACGGGAGCTCGGAGGCCGAGCCGAAGGCGATGCCGTATTTCTCGGTGAAGCCGTCGAAGTCGGAACCGAGTCCGACGTGGTCGGGCCCGACCACCGAGATGAAGTGCTCGAGGTGCTCCATGACCCTCTCCTTCGTCACTTTGGCCGGATCGGCATCGACGAAGGTTCCCGCGAAGGTGACGCCGACGAGGCCTCCCGTCTTCGCGATGCGCTCGACCTGCGCGTCGTCGAGATTGCGGCGGTGGGGAACGAGGGCCCGGCTGTTCGAGTGGGAGGCGACCAGCGGCCTTTCCGCGACGGCGAGGAGGTCGTCGAAGGCCTCGTCCGAAAGGTGGGACACGTCGACGACCATGCCGAGCCGCTCCATTTCCCCCACCACCTTCCGGCCGAAGTCGGTGAGGCCACCGACGCCGTCAGCGGCGGTGCCCGTGCCAGCCCCGCGGGCCAAGGCGTTCCGCCTGTTCCAGGTCAGGCCCATGAGCCTGACGCCCCGCCCGTAAAAAGCGCGCAATTCATCGATACTTTCCCCGATGGCCTCGCCGCCTTCGATGGACAGCATGCCGGCCCGCTTTCCGGCCGCTCGGGCCGCGAGGATTTCGGCGGCGTTCTTCGCGAGCACAATGCCGCGGCCCGCCTCGAACTGCGCCTCCATCGTCTCGAGCATGCGCCAGGTGTGGGAGGTCGCCTCGGGCACGAGCTGGTCGTCCGTGAAGAGGGCGAAGACCTGGCAGCCCACGTTGCCTTCGACGAGGCGCGGGAAATCGAGGTGGCCGTATTCGCCTTTCGCGAAGAAATCGCGCGATCGGTCTTTGGGCCTCGTATAGGAGAGGCCGGAAAGGTCGAGGACGGTGTCGGCGTGGCCGTCGATCACGAGGAGCGAATCGTGGAAGCCGCCAGGCGACCGGGGCACCTTGTCCCTGTCGGTGAATGTTGTAGGCATTGGTTCCTCCATATGTTGTGTCGCGCCGGAGCGCGGGATCGGATTCTTGGACGGGCGATGCACCGCAGCCCCTTATTTACCAAAATGGGGCGGAGGGCTAGAATGCCCGCCATGAAAGCGCGCATTGGCATTACATCGTTTTTGGACAGGTCGAACTCGCGGGGGCCCTACGCGAGCGTGAACAACAATTATCCGCGTTCCGTCGCGATGGCGGGCGCTCTTCCCTTCATCGTCCCGGTCTCGCCCGAGGCGGGCGACGCGACGGCCTTTCTCGACGGGATCGACGGACTCCTCGTAACGGGCGGCGTGGATATTTCGCCCCATCTCTACGGTGAGGATCCCGTTCGCGGCCTCGGCCCGATAGCCCTCGCCCGCGACGACTTCGAGATCGCCCTCGTGCGCGAAGCCCTCCGCCGCCGCATGCCCGTCTTCGGCATCTGCCGCGGGCATCAGCTGGTCAATGTGGCGCTCGGCGGGAGTCTCTACCAGGACCTCGGTTCCCAGTACCCGGGGGCCCTCGATCATTCCCCCCCCGAAGGTCAGGCCATGGACGAGATGAGACATTCCATCACCATCCTCCCGGCCGCCCGCCGCCTTCGCCTCGCGGGCGAAAGCGGGAAAATCCTTGTCAATTCCTTCCATCATCAGGCGGTGAAAAAACTCGCACCCGGCCTCGTCGAGGTCGCCCGCGCGGCCGACGGGGTCAACGAGGCCTACGAGGGCGAAGGCGAAGGCTGGCTCGTCAGCGTCCAGTTCCACCCCGAGGCTCTCACCCTGAGGTGGCCAGCCTTCCTTTCGCTCTTCGAGGCCCACATAAAGGCGGCCGAGGCCTTCGCCAAAACCTGAATCGCAACTGGTACTAAATCTTCTCATTCCGTGGCCGCTTCGAGGAACTCGATCGCGAGGCGGTCGGCGTCGATCGCCACCTCGACTCCGAGGGGCAGGCAAAGGTTGGGCCTGCAATGACCGGCCGCCAGGTTCGCCAGGACCGGCCTGCCTGTCGGAATGAGGAGCTCCTCGAGCACTTCGTCGAGGCCGAGCGAGCCTTTGCCTTCCTCCGGGCCGCAATCGTTCCAATCGCCGAGAATGAAGCCGGCGGCTCCGGCGAGCTTGCCGGCCAGTCGCAATTGGGTGAGCATCCTGTCGACGCGATATGGACGCTCGCCGATATCTTCCATAAATACGATGCGATCGCGAGTCTCTATCTCCCAGGGCGTGCCCATGGTGGCGGCGATGAGGGAGAGATTCCCCCCGACGAGGCGACCGCGGGCGCGACCGCCCGCCAATGCCTTTAGGGGGCGTCCGGCCGGATTTTCCAAAGGACCCTTGCCACCCTTCGGTCCGACGCAGGCGAGGAGTCGCTCGCGCGAGGGGCCATCCCAGCTCTCGCCCCGTTCGGAATAGGGCATGGGGCCGTGGAAGGTGACGAGGCCGCCTTCGCGACCGATGGCCAGGTGGGTGCCGGTTATGTCGCTGTAGCCGACGAATACCTTCGGATGGGCGCGAATTACATCGTAGTTGATACGATCGAGGATGCGGGGAGTCCCATAGCCTCCCTTCATGCAGAAAATACCGTCGATGTTCCGGTCGGCGAAGAAGTCGTTCACGTCGGAGGCCCGGGTCGCGTCGTCCCCGGCGAGATAGCCGTGGACCGCGCGGCAGCTCCGCCCCTCGGCGACCTCGAATCCGAGCTCGGCGAGGGCGGCCTTTGCCGCGTCGACCCGTTCCGGCGAGATGGAGGAGCCTGATGGGGCGATGAGTCCCACCCGGGATCCGGGCAGGAGGGCCTTGGGTTTAGTTGGTTTCATCGCTGCTCCTAGAGAACGAAGTACAAAAAGCGGACGACTTCGAACCAGTCCTTCGTGTCGAAGGCCACCTCGAGGGGGCCAGACTTCCGGGCCCCGGGGAAGAAAGAGGCCCTGTGGGCCATATGATGCTGTCGATAGAGAACCGAGACCTCGAAGCGATCGGGGAGTACGGGCAATTTCGCGGGAGATGCGAGGGCCGCGGCGGTTGCCTCGGCGATGCGCCTGCGCGCCAGACCCGGATGGATGGAGACCGAGGCGTTCCCGAAGCCCTCGCTCACCGGAACGGAGGGAATGCCGGGTGCGATCGAAGGGGCGCTCTCGCAGAGGTAGCGATCGCCCGTGACGAGGAGGGAGGGCACGCCGACGCTGGCCGCCGTGCGGGCGTTGATCGCGAATTCGCTCGCCAGCTCGCCGTTGATGAGCACATGGACATTGGTGGTGTCCATCGTGTGCGCTAGGGGGTTTCCGTCGCTGCCGCCCGGGGAGTGGTAGCCGACATAGATGGCTCCGTCGAAGCTCGAATCGATGCCCGCCATCATCGACCAGGGATCGCTGGTCCAGGCGCGCATGATGCGCACGTTTTCGCCGAGGCGCGAGGGATCGATATTGCGCCCGCTGCCGTGGGCGTCCTTGACGAAGATCTCGGCGACACCGGCCCGGGTCGCGGCCTCGCAGACGGCCGCGACCTCATGGGTCATCTCCTCGCGGAAATAGGCGCCCTGGGCCTCCGCGACGCCGGTCTCCTTCCAGTCCGCGATGCCGCAGACGCCTTCGATGTCGGCGCTGATGTAAAGCTTTCTGATCATGTCGCAATTCCTTCCTTCATCAATTCCAGGATGGCTGCCGCCTGCACGGCGACGCCGATGGGCAGGCACTCTTCGTCGAGCGTGAATCCGCCGCTGTGGAGGCCGGCCCGCTCTCCCTTGGGCCCGCGACCGCAGCCGAGATGCCAGAAGGCCCCTCTCGTCTTCTTGAGATAGAAGGAGAAGTCCTCGACGCCGAGGCTCGGCTTTTCCTTCCAGAGCACCGAATCCTTCCCGAGGAGTTCCCCTGCGACCTTCGCCACGATATCAACGTCGCGGTCGTCGCTGACGAGGGCGGCGTAACCGTAGCTCGCCTCCAGGCTCCCCTTGCCGCCGAGGCTCGCGGGGATCCCTTCGACGACGGCGCGGGCCCGGTCGACGAGGAGGTCCCGGACGGTCTCGCTGGTCGTGCGCATCGTGGCGGTCATCACCACCTCATCGGCGATGATGTTGGACCTGAGGCCGCCCGAAATAGTGCCAATTGTGATTACAGCCTCGTCGAGGGGCGAGATGTAGCGCGAGACCAGATGGTGGAGGGCCTGGACGACATGCGAGGCGATGAGCACGGCATCGACGCCGAGCTCGGGATAGGCGCCGTGCGCTCCCCTTCCTCCGATGACGATTCGCAGGCTCGTGCTCGCGCCATTCAAGGCACCCTTCTTGACTTCGACCTCGCCCACGTCGAGATAGGGCATGACGTGGAGGCCGAGGACATGGTCGACGCCCTCAAGGGCGCCCGCCTCGATGAGGGGGAGGGCCCCGCCGTCGCCCTCCTCGTCCGGCTGGAATAGGAGGACGAGATTTCCGGCCAGCGCGTCAGGCCGCTTCGAAAACAGGCTCGCGACCCCGAGAACGATAGCGGTGTGGGCGTCGTGTCCGCAGGCGTGCATGATTCCGGGCCTTCGCGACCTGTAGTCGAGGTCGTTCGTCTCCTCGACGGGGAGGGCGTCGATGTCGGCCCGCAGGGCCACGGTAGGGCCGCCGCGGCGACCCTCGAGGCGGCCTACCACTCCGGTGCCGATCCTGCGAAAGGGCACTCCCAGTACGGCGAGCCTCGACTCGATATAGGCGGCCGTTTCCGTTTCCAGCTTGCCGAGTTCGGGCCAGCCATGGATGTGGCGCCGCGTCTCGACGAGCCAGGGGACGAGGGCCCGCGATGCGGCGAGAATGTCGGTATTAGTCATGGATGGTATCCTCGCGGAGGATGTAGTCGACATGGCCGGCGTCCCGTCCTTCGCGGCGATAGACGCGGGGAACGCGCCGGGAAATCGATGCTATCAGTTCGTTCCTGTTGGTGGAAGCCCACGACGCGGCCTCGAGGAGGGGGATGCCCGAATCGATCCTCCCGCTTTCGTCAGAGCCGAAAAGGATGGCCTCGTCGCCCTCGGCGACGCCGGGAACGGCGCTCGCGTCGACAGTCAGCTGATCCATGCAGACCAGCCCCACGACGGGTGCGCGGACGCCGCGAATGAGGACTTCGCCGACATTCGAGAGATTGCGCGGATAGCCGTCGGCATAGCCGGCGGGCAGGGTCGCAACGAGGGCCCCTTCCGGAGGCGCCTTCCAGGTGAAGTCGTAGCCGACGCCCTCGCCGGAACCGACGGCCCTGAGCCGCGAGACGCGCGTGCGAAAGGACAGGGCGAGACGGAAATCGCGATCGGCGAGGAGGGGGGCCTTGCCTGGCGAGACGCCCCAGAGAATGGCGCCGGGCCGCACGAGGTCGAGGTGGAACTCGGGGTAGCGCGCGAGGCCGATGGAATCACAGACATGGCGGTAGCGGAACCGGAGGCCGCGAATTTCGGCCGCCGCGACCAGGGCCATGAAGCGGGCGACCTGGAGTCGATCGGAATCGGAGCTGTCCAGCGCGAGGTGGGTGAATATTCCCTCGACCTCGAGGCCGGACTGTCCGGCGATCGAAAGCATGGTGCCGAGGGCTTCCGGCCCGGTCTTGATGCCGAGGCGGTTCATGCCGCTGTCGATCTTTACGTGGACCCTGGCCCTGGTTCCGGCCTCGAGGGCCGAACGCGAGAGAGCCTCGGCCTGCCTCTCGTCGAAAATAGTCGCAATTATTCTGTTTTCCACAAGTTCGGGAAACTGGCCGGTCGGGCTGTGCCCCATGACGAGGATGTCGGCATCGGGGAGGAGTCTCCTGAGCTCGATGGCCTCGCTCAGGCAGGCCACCGCGAAAAGATCGACGCCCCGGGCGGCGAGGTGGAGGGCCACCCTTCCGGCCC
The DNA here is from genome assembly GCA_021782015.1 of bacterium. Lineage (GTDB taxonomy): Bacteria > Spirochaetota > Spirochaetia > Treponematales > Rectinemataceae > CAIJMU01. The sequence goes on from JAJXVS010000078.1 coordinate 8,902, forward strand.
CGAGCCCGTAGGCATCGGCCTTGAGCACGGCCGCAATGCGAGGCCCCATGGCGCCCTTCGGGGCGGTTTCGTCGAGGAAGGCGCGAAGTTCTCGCAGGTTGTGCGAAATCAGATCGAGATCGACGAGAAGCCGCGTATCTCTCAGCACGGAAGCCCGCATTTCCGCAGGAACTCCGGCGCGAAGTCTCCTTCGCAGACCTTTTCCACAGGCCCCGTCAGGAAAGCCCGCTCGTCGACGAATTCGACCCTGAGGACTCCACCCGGGCAGCGCACCCGCAGGGCCTCCCCGACCAGGCCGAGCCTGCGGGCGACAGCCGCCGCCGCACAGCTGGAGCTGCCGGACGAAAGCGTATAGCCCGCTCCCCTCTCCCAGATTTCGATGCGGATCTCGTCGCGGGCGACAATTTCAAGCAATTGGACATTGGTTTTCGAAGGGAAAAGGTGGTCGCCCTCCACGATGGGGCCGACGCGCCTCGCCGTGGCCTCGTCGACGGGCAGGCCTCGAAGGACACAATGCGGATTGCCCATCGAGACGAGGCTCATCAGGACCGACTGGCCGCCGAAGGTCGCCTCTCGATCGAGAGTCTCCCCGCCGAGATCGAACTCGGGCCTTCCCATGTCCACGCGCACGAGACTGCCGTCGTCCGCGAGAATCGCGACGGCCGCGAGGCCTCCCTTGGTGGCGATGGCGAAGCGCCGAGGATGCTCGGGCCTCGTTTCGAAAATGTGGCGGGCGAAAATGCGGAGGCCGTTCCCGCTCTTTTCCGCCTCGCTGCCGTCGGGATTGAAGATGCGAAGGCCGAAGCTGCGAAGGGCAGGGCCGGCGCCCACACTCTCGGCTCCCCCCTCGCTCACGACCAGGCCTTCAGTCTCGACGAGTACACCGTCCGACCCCTGACCGCTGTGGCGATCGCACATCGCACGTAGAGCCGCGGGCGAGGGGACGGGACACTGATCATTTTCGTGAAGAACGAGATAGTCATTGCCCAGGGCCTGATACTTGGAAAAATGCGCAGCCATCGAAATTTCTTCCTTTAGGAGAATCGTCTACGAGCATCGTCTACGAGCATCGTCCAAGGCCATCGTCGATCGACCAAGAGTACCCTTCGCCCTGCGAAGCCGCAAGCGGAGAATGAAATTTTCGTTTGACGCCGCGGGTTCTCGATGAAATAATGCTTCAGGTCTTCAGCCCGGGCGAAATCAATCGTCCGAATTCAAACGGAGGAAGTAAAGAGATGAAAGTGCGTAGCCTTATCGCCATCGGTCTCATCGCGGGGCTGTCTCTCTTCTCGGTTTCTGCGGCCGACAAGAAGTCGGCAGAGTATGTCAATGTGTACTCAGGGGAAATATCCACCCTGAACTACCTTGTATCGGGTTCGACTTCAGATCAGGAAATGGCGGCGAACATCGTCGACACGCTGGTCGAATACGATCGCTTCGGCATTCTTCGACCCGCCCTCGCCTCATCCTGGACCAAATCCGCGGACGGCATTACCTGGACCTTCAAGATCAAACCTGGTATCAAATGGGTCGATTATAACGGAAAGGAAGTCGACGAGGTCACCGCCCAGGATTGGGTCGATTCCGCGAAATACGTGATGACGGCGGCGAACGCCTCGCAGATCGCCGACAATCTCACGAGCGTCGTCAAGGGCGGCAAGGATTTCTTCGACGGCAAGCTCGCCGATTTCTCGCAGGTGGGGGTAAAGGCCAAGGGCAAATACGAGCTCGAGTACACGCTTTCCAAACCCGTGCCCTATTTCCTCAGCATGCTTACTTACGCGTCCTTCCTCCCCGTAAACGGGAAATTCCTCGCCGCCCAGGGTTCCTCCTTCGGCACGGACAACACGACCGTCCTTTACAACGGCGCCTATACCATGACGGATTTCGAGCCACAATCCTCGCGCGTGCTCACGAAGAACCAGAAATACTGGGACGCGGCCAATGTCTACATTCCGCGGGTTGTTTACAAGTATAACAAAGAAGCGGCCACCCTCGGGCCCGAGCTCTTCCTCCGCGGCGAGATCAGCTACAGCCCCATCCCCTCGTCGCTCCTCGACTCCTGGATGAAGGAACCCTCGAAAAAGGCGCAAATCCATCCTGCCCGTACCAATACCTATACCTATTTCTATGCCCTCAATTTCAATCCCAAATTCGACGCCCAGTTCGAACCGGACAATTGGAAGCTCGCCGTCAACAACCTGGCCTTCCGGAAATCGCTTTTCTCCGCCCTCGATCGCAAGGCCGCCCTCCTCACCGAGGAACCCTACGCGCCCGAACGCCGCATGCAGAACACGATCACTCCGCGCGGCTTCGTGAACGCGGACGGCAAGGACTATGTCGATATGGGCGAACTCGCCGCCATCACCAAGCGCGATTCCTTCGACAAGGCGGCTGCGCTCAAATGGAAGGCCCAGGCCATGAAGGAACTCGCGGGCAAGGTCAGTTTCCCCGTCAAGATTCCGATGCCCTACAATTCCGGATCGACCGAGTGGACCAACCGCGCCCAGGTCATCCAGCAGCAGATGGAGGCGCTTCTCGGCAGCGATTATATCAAGATCATTCCCGAGGCCTTCCCCCCCACCGGCTTCCTTGGAGCCACCCGTCGGTCGGGCAATTATGCCATGCAGGAGTGCAACTGGGGTCCCGACTACGCCGATCCACAGACCTACACCGATCCCTTCACGACGGGTTCGAATTACAATTGGCCCGAGTTGGCGACCGGCTACGGTGTCGCGGGAAAGCCCACCTACGAGAGTCTCGCCCAGGCTGCCATCGCCGAGACGAAGGACATGGCCAGGCGCTACGCCCTTTTCGCGAAGGCTGAGGCCTATCTCATCGACCAGGCCATGGTCATCCCCTACAAGAACGGCGGCGGCGGATGGGAAGCCTCGAAGCTCGAGCCCTTCGCGTCAGCCTGGGCTCCCTTCGGAATGTCGGAATTGAAATTCAAGGGCCAGGTCGTGCTGGGCAAGGCCGTTTCCTCCGAGGAATTCGCCAGCCTCGAAAAGAAATGGAAGGCCGATCGCGAAGCAGCCCTCGCGAAGACCAGATGACAGGGGGGCCCGCGCCCTGGAACGGTTTTGGTCCCGCGCCTCGGCGCGGGAGCGTCGCCGTCCCGGGCGCGGGTCCGTCGCAGCCCCGCTAGAGCCCCTTCAACCACGATGTTCGGATACGCCGTCAAGCGGCTCCTTCAGTCGCTTTTCACCTTGTTCATAGTAGTGTCCTTGGTGTTCCTCCTGATGCGACTCCTTCCGGTCGAAGGCTACTTCGGCGACCGCTTCCAGAAGATGAGCGTCGGAGAGGTCCAGGCGAGCCTGCGGAAGATGGGACTTCTCGATCCCTGGTACCTCCAGCTCGGGCGCTTCTACGCCGGGGTGGCGAGGGGGGATTTGGGCGTCTCTTTCATCTATCGGCGAGATGTACCTATTACCAAGATCATCGCGCCTCGCATACCCTATTCGGCGGGTTTCGGTCTCGTCGCCATCGCCATCGCGATGACGGCGGGCCTGGCCATGGGTGTGGGCATGGCCAGGAACAAGGGCAAGCTCCAGGACAGGGCGGGCACGGTCTATATCGTCTTCGTCAACGCCGTGCCCCTCGCGGTCTACCTCCTTTTCGTCCAACTGTACGGATCGAGTCTGTTGCATCTACCCATACTCTTCGACAAGTACAATATCGCGAGCTGGATCCTGCCGGCCGTCTCGATGTCGCTCAACGGCATCGCCTTTTACGCCATGTGGATCAGGCGCTACATGGTCGACGAACTCAACAAGGATTACATCAAACTCGCCCGCGCGAAGGGACTTCCGAACCGGACCGTCATGGTGCGGCACGTCATGCGGAACGCCTATGTTCCGATGGCCCAATACCTGCCGGCGGCCATCCTCGCGACGATCGGAGGGTCCATCTACATCGAAAGCCTCTACTCGATCCCCGGCATGGGAGGACTCCTCGTGGACGTGATCCAGCGGCAGGACAACGCGATGGTCCAGGCCCTTGTGCTTATCTTCTCCTCCGTGGGCATAGTTGGTCTCTTTCTCGGCGACCTCCTCATGGCCCTCCTCGATCCGCGCATCAAGCTCGCCAAGGGCGGGGGAGCTCGTTGATGAAGCTGCCGGACATGAAAGCCTCGGCCGCGGCGGCGGACGCGGGCATCGATCGGGCCCTCTTCGAATTCGCGGGATTCGACGCCGAGGCCGGCGAGAGGGGAGGCTATTCCAATTATTCCTATTGGCGCTCCACCTTGAGGATGTTTCTCGCCAACAAGGTGGCCGTGTTCTTCCTGACCCTCCTTGGAACCCTGCTTCTGTTCACCTTCATCCAGCCCTTGTTGCCAGGCCAGAGGAGCCCGACGACGATCTTCAACGATCCTGCGACGGGAATGCAGTACCGGAACCTGGCGCCGAGCGGCCGCTTCTGGTTCGGCACGAACTCGATAGGCCAGGATCTCTGGTCGCGGATTTGGAGCGGCACGCGAACGAGCCTGCTCATAGGACTCAGCGTCGGGCTCGCCGAGATGCTCATCGGGATAGTCTTCGGGGCCGTCTGGGGCTACGTGAGGCGCCTCGATCGAGTGATGACCGAGGTCTACAACGTCATGGACAACATCCCGACGACCGTCCTCCTGATGCTGCTGGCCTACATCATGAAGCCGGGGTTCCGGACGATGGTCCTGGCGATGTGCGCCGTCGGATGGCTGGGCCTGGCCCGCTTCGTGAGAAATCAAATCGTAATTATCAGGGATCGTGAATACAACCTGGCCTCGCGTTGCCTGGGAACCCCTGCGCGCCGGATCGTGACGCGGAACATCCTGCCCTATCTCGTATCGGTGATCATGCTGCAGACGGCCCTGTCGATTCCCGGCACCATCGGCTGGGAGGTGTTCCTCACCTATATCGGCCTCGGCCTGCCCGTATCCATCCCCTCGCTCGGCAACCTCGTCAACGAAGGAAGGATGATAATGATGGCTCCGGAGCTTCGGTACCAATTGCTCTTTCCGACCGTGGTGCTCTCCCTCATCACGATCTCCTTCTACGTGCTCGGCAACGCATTTTCCGACGCATCCGACCCGAGGAACCATGTGTGACGGCAAGCCCCGCGCCAAAGGCCATTCTCGAGGTCAGGGATCTCGTCATCAAATTTTCCCTGCGTGGACGGCTGCTCAGCGCGGTCAGGGGCGCGAGCCTTTCGCTTTCCGAAGGCGAGACCCTGGCCATAGTCGGCGAATCCGGTTCGGGAAAATCCGTGCTGACGAAGAGTTTCATCGGGATGCTCGACCAGAACGGCCGGGTGGATGCCGGAAACATCCTTTTCGAAGGCGCCGACCTCGCGACATTTAGGAGAGAGGAGGACTGGCTCCCCATCCGGGGCAAGAAGATCGCGATGGTATTCCAGGACCCGATGACCTCACTCAATCCCCTCCTCACAGTGGGGCGGCAGATCCGCGAAGTCATCGAGCTTCACCGGGGCCTCGTCGGGAAGAAGGCCGAAATAGCGACCGTCGAAATGCTCGATAGGGTGGGCATAATCGATCCCGAGGCGAGGGCAGATCAGTACCCCCACGAATATTCGGGCGGCATGAGGCAGCGCGCCGTGATCGCCATGGCGATGGCCTGCAGACCACGCGTCCTCATCTGCGACGAACCAACCACTGCCCTCGATGTCACGATTCAGGCGCAGATACTCGGCCTCATCAAGGCCCTCCAGCGTGACTTCGGGTTCACGACCATTTATATCACCCACGATTTGGGCGTCGTCGCCAATGTTGCCGACAAGGTGGCGGTGATGTACGCGGGCAAGATCGTGGAGATTGGCACGACCGAGGATATTTTCTACGACGCGCGGCATCCGTACACATGGGCCCTCCTTTCGTCCCTGCCGCAGCTCGGGGTGAAGGGGCGGCCCCTCTATTCGATTTCGGGAACGCCCCCGAACCTGTTCAAGGAAATCAAGGGGGATGCCTTCGCTCCCCGCAATCCCCGCGCCCTCAAGATCGATTTTGAACGAGAGCCGCCGATGTTCGAGGTGAGCCCGACGCACCGGGCCGCCACCTGGCTCCTCGATCCGCGAGCGCCGCGCGTCGATCCGCCTGAATCGATCCGGGCCATGCGCGAGAGTCTTCGCGGGGAGATCATATGAATACCGACGAACAGGCCGGGCCCCTTCTCGAAGTGAACGAACTCTGCGTGGATTTCCGGCTCAAGGGCGGAGAAGTCCTCCATGCGGTACAAGGCGCCAGCTTCGCCATCGCCAGGGGCGAAACCTTCGGACTCGTGGGCGAGTCGGGCTCCGGCAAGACCACGATCGGCAGGGCGATAGTGCGCATCAACGAGGTGTCGGGCGGTTCCATCCGCTTCAAAGGGCGGGAAATCGCGGGGAAGATC
>JAJXVS010000359.1 GCA_021782015.1 bacterium
CTATTCCCTTTCCGAAGACCTGCCCTCCCTCCTCCACGACGCGAGGATGAAGATTCTTCTCGACCAGTCGCTGCCGGCCCTGCGAAGGGTTGTGGCCAGGGCCATCGAGTCGGGACTTCCCATTCCCTTGATGACCGCGGCCGTGTCTTCCTTCGACGGGCAGCGGAGCTCCTGGCTGCCGGCCAATCTCATCCAGGCTCTGCGCGATCGTTTCGGCGGCCACGGCTTCGAGCGGGTCGATCGGCCTCGCGGCGAGATTCACTTTGCGGATTGGGAAGGCGGCTCTTGAGGGCTGACCTACTTCGCCGCCTCCTGCAGCTCGAGCCAGTGTCCGAAGCGCTTTCGCTTGGTAAGTAGGTAGCCCCGATCGTCTTCATGGACGGGAAGTTCGTGTGGCACCCGTTCCACCACTTTGATTCCGTGTTTTTCAAGGTCCTTCACCTTTTCGGGATTGTTGGTGAGGAGGCGAACGCTTTTGACGCCGAGTTTCTTCAGCATTTCGGTCGGAATTCGATAGTCGCGTTCGTCGGCGGCGAAACCCAAGGCGAGGTTGGCGTCGATCGTGTCGTAGCCGGCATCCTGGAGGGCGTAGGCGCGAAGCTTGTTCACGAGGCCGATGCCGCGCCCTTCCTCTTGGTGGTAGAGCACGATTCCACGGCCCTCTCGTTCGATCACGCGCAGGGCTTCGCGAAGCTGGGGCCCGCAGTCGCAACGTCGCGACCCGAGGGAGTCGCCGGTGAGGCAGGCCGAGTGCACGCGGGTGAGGATGCCTTCGCCGTCGCCGATCTCGCCCTTCAACACGACGATGTGGTCCTTTCCATCCTTGTTGTTGACAAAGCCGAGGATGCGGAAATGGCCGAACTCCGAGGGAAAGTCGGCGACCGAGACGATTTTGACGCAGAGGTCCTTGTCACAGTCCTTGCACGCGAGGCCTGCGGGGCAAAGACGAAGCGAAGCCATATCCTGGGAAATGACTTCTTCGACACTTGGAACGCGCACCTGTCCTCCTGTTTGGCCGAATGGCCCGTACCGCGGCCGGGAAGTTCCCGGCCCGCCCTATTTGAATTTGTCCGCACAATCCTTGTGCGCGGACGCACGAAAAGACCGGGCGAGGGGATTCTGGCGACCATGCGCCCCATGCCCGGGAACGAAGGAATCAAGCCTATGGCCAGAAAGGCCGGCCGGAAATCACGACGTCAGGGCCAAAGATAGCGATTTTCGAATCGGCAAGGGAACAGGGGAGTCCTTGGCCGAACCGATTCTCGCCGGCGGTTTGATTGGATTGATCGAATTGATCGGATCGTTCATTGGGTGAGGCCTGTCGCGCCGCGAAGGGAGTGAGGCCGCCGAGAATCGTCGGCGCGATGGTGACGACGATCTCATCGACAAGCCGGGCCCCCAGAAAGGAGGCGAGAACCTTCGCCCCGCCCTCGACCATGAGGCTCGAGATGTCTTCCCGATACAGTGTCGCGAGAACCTGGGCGAGGTCGAGCCCTCCGGCCACGTCACGATCGACGAAAACGACGAGGGCGCCGGCCTCTTCGAGACGGTGGGCCAGCTGGCGGGTGGCGGCGGTTTTGGCGCCGAAGATGATGGGTTTGCGGTCGCGGTCGGCGAGGAACTTCGATCCGGGCGGCGTGCGGAGACCTGCGTCGAGGACGATGGGCCGCGGACTCTTCCCCTCCACGAGTCGCACACTCAGGGAGGGATCGTCGGCGAGAAGGGTGCCAATGCCCACGAGGATGGCCTCGTGCCGCGCACGCAGGGCGTGGGTCATTCTCATCGAATCCGGGCCGCTCAGGCTCGTGCGGAGGCCGGGAGCTGCCGCAATCGATCCGTCGATGCCCTGTGCCCAGCTGAGGGTGATCGAGGGACGTTCAGGCACGGATGCCACCTCCGCTTGACGGCGAGTTCGGCTCATTCTTCATGCTGGCTCCTGGTTCCAAAGGATTTTTCGCCGGATTCTGACTTCAGGATCGCCCGGGCCCTCGGCGCCGAAAGGCTCGCACAGGATGGATATCCACCCGATACCAGCCCGATGCCGCCGGCTAACGCATCGGCCTTTCCCGACCACGGCTTGATATCGGCTCGCCTCCCGTGGCACGATTGCGCATGCCGACCAGGGATATTTTCGCCAATCTATCGCCTTTGGACAATCGCTACTGGCTCGCGAACGAGAGGGTGTTCGACGAATTATCCGAACGCGTCTCGGAGCGGGCGATGCTCATGACCTGCGCGCGCGTCGAGGCCGCCCTTGTCCGGGCCCACCTCGCCCGCCGGGGTCGTCGGGATCCTGCAGTCGAAGCGGTCCTCGACAACGCGGTGCGGAACCTCGATCCAGACGCGGTGGCGACCGAAGAGGAAAAGACCCGCCACAACATCAGGGCCCTCGTCAACGTCTTCCAACGCGGTCTGCCGGCCGGCATTGCCCCCCTCGTGCATCTCGGAGCGACGAGCGCCGACATCCTCGACACGGCAAGGACCCTGGCCGTCCGTTCGGCCGTTCTCGATGTCATCCTTCCCCTCCTCGCGAAAGTCGAACTCGAGCTCTGCCGCCTCGCGATCGACGAGGCCGAAACGCCGCAGGTCGGGCGAACCCACGGCCAGCACGCGGTGCCTATCACCTTCGGCTTCGCGATGGCGGAATATGCCAGCCGTCTAGGCCAGTCAGTCCTCCGGGCCCGCGAACTCGCGCTCCTCCTCCGGGGGAAGCTCTCCGGGGCGACGGGTTCGTATAACGCGCTCTCGATGATCTATGCCGACCCCGAGGTCTTCGAGGGCGAGTTCCTCGCGGGGCTCGGCCTGGAGCCGGCCCCCCATTCGACCCAGATCGTCGAGCCCGAACCCATGCTTCGCCTCCTTCTGGAGCTCGACCTCGCCTTCGGGGTGATGGCCAATGTGGCGGACGATTTCCGCAACCTGCAGCGCACCGAAATCGGCGAGCTGCACGAGGCCTTCGGCAAGGACCAGGTGGGTTCCTCGACGATGCCGCAGAAACGCAATCCCTGGAATTCTGAGCATGTAAAGAGCCTGTGGAAGGCCTTCTCGCCCCGCGTGGCTTCATTTCTCCTCGACCAGATTTCGGAACATCAGCGCGACCTGACGAACTCTGCGAGCGAGCGCTTCGTCGCCGACTGGCTCGCTGGCCTGGGGGCTGCGGCCAATCGGCTCCTCGGCGTTCTCAAAGGCGTGGTTCCGGACCGGGAAAGGATGCTGGCGAATCTGGCGATGACGGGTGCGACCCTTCTCGC
>JAJXVS010000079.1 GCA_021782015.1 bacterium
CCTGGAGCGGGCGATCCTCTACCTCCAGGACGACGAAATGGCCGAGGTGACGCCGAGATGGATCCGGCTCCGCAAAAGCGTCCTTTCCGCCATCGAGCGGAAGCAACGGCAACGCGAGAACGCCTAGGCCCTCGATTCCTCTCTTCCGCTCTTTGCCAGGTCTCCCACATCCTCCCACCGAATTCCCTCGCCCGCGGGAATCGGCTGTCGCGCGAATCGACCCAGGACCTGGGTCCACTGGCCGGGTTCGAGCCCTGGCCTGAGGAGCTTTTCCGTCCGGAGAAGAGCGGTGTTCGTTTCGTCAAGGACCTGGCCCACCTTGATCTCGACGAGCGCGTGCACCGATCGATTGGTCCTGCCGTAATTGGCGGCTTCGCTGGGAGCCAGCCGCTTGCGGCCCTTTCCGAGCGTGGCCTGGACGAGGGCCTGACCGTAGTCGCGGGTGAGGGCCTCGATCGTGGCGGCCGGATCGATACCGGCATTCTCCACGGCCCTTCGCATCTTCGCAAAATCTTCGGGTTCGAGGGCGATGGGATCGTCCAGGCCCGGATCGTCGCGACTCAGGCAAATGTGCTTCTCGACGACGCTAGCGCCCGAGGCGACCGCGAGGGCCGGTACGAGAATGGGGTCGAGTGAATGATCCGACACGCCGACGGCGACCTCGAAAAGCCTCGAATAGCTCTCCAGAAGGGCAAGGTTATAGTCCTCCGGCGGGGCGGGGTAGGCGGTCACGCAATGGAGTAGGGCGATTGGGGTCCCTTCGAAGATGGCCAGGGCCCGCTCGATGTCGCCCAGGGTCGAGACCCCGCTTGAGACGATGGTCGGCACACGATAACCGGCGATTCGGTGGAGGAGGGGGAGGTGATTGAGTTCGGGGCTGGCGATCTTCATGGCCTGCACTCCGATTCTCGCGAGGAGCTCGGCGCTTCGCAGTCCGAATGGGGTGCACAAAAAAAGAAGTCCGGCCGCTTCGGTGATCCTTTTGAGTTCCGCGTAGAAGCCCTCGTCACGTTCGAGGGATGCGAAAACCGAAAAGAGAGGCGTGGAACCTCCGGGAAGGGGCACCAACCCCGTGGCCGGATGGATGATTTCCTCGGCGAAAACGCATTGGAATTTGGCGCATCGGGCCCCCGTCGCCGCGACAGCGGCGATCAAATCGGCCGCTTTCACGAGATCGCCGCCATGGCCCGTGCCTATTTCGGCAATCACGAGGGGCTTCACGGTGCTGAAAGTTTCGCCTCCAAAACGGAATTCCCGCATTTTCGCCCCTTCGCAATCGCTTGCCTCGCGCGTCACTGTAGGCTATCATGACCAAGTCAAAGCAACAAAGGGGAAGGGGTGCCCATGAAAAAGATCACCTGCGATGCCTGCGGCCAGGAAATTGAAAATCCTTTGCCGGACGGGAACTATTTCCATATTGAAGATTGGGATGTCTGCGAACCCTGCAAGGAATCCATCGAGTTGGAAATCCGTCCGATCATGCGGGGCAAGGTGCCTTTCGACTACGACTGGTACCGCGACCTTATGGTCAAATCCATTGCCCAGCGCAACGCGAAGTTGAAGGGTGATGTCAAGCGCCTTCGCTGAGCATTTCCTGCCCTTCGCGTGACCCGATCCCTGTCGAGGGATCGGGAGAGGCGGTGCCCCGAGGGTAATCCGCCAAAGGGATCGCTTTTGCGGTCCTTTTTTTTATGTTCCATTCACCTGCGAAATAGCGCACGTTTCTCCGCTATCCGCGAGCAAACGCCTAAGTATTGACAGTTTTTCGCGTTCCATGCTATTGCATTTCGACTCAATGAAATCGTGTACCGGCGGCCGTTCGACCCGCGGGCTCCGTCCCCAAGGGCGGGGAGCGGCGGCTGGATGCAAGGAGCAAGCATGTCCGGCCATAGCAAATGGGCGACAATAAAGCACAAGAAGGGCGCTGCCGACGCAAAACGCGGGCAGATGTTCACCAAGCTAATCAAGGAAATCTCCATAGCGGCGCGGATGGGCGGCGGCGATCCCGATTCGAACGCCCGTCTTCGGACGGCCATCCTCAAGGCCCGAAGTTCCAACATGCCCAAGGACAACATAGATCGCGCCATCAAAAAGGGCACGGGCGAACTCGGTGGAGCCAGCTACGAGGAGCTCGTCTACGAGGCCTACGCCCCCGGCGGGGTGGCCATTCTCATCGAAGTACTTACCGACAACAAGAATCGCGCAGCCGCCGAGGTTCGCAATATCTTGACTCGATCGGGTGGGTCACTGGCCACGGCCAACGCCGTCATGCGGCAGTTTTCACGCAAGGGTGTCATCTCCATCGATGGGGAAAAATACACCGAGGACAAGGTCATGGAGGTGGCCCTCGAGGCTGGAGCCGACGATATCGTCAACGAAGATGGCGAGATTGTCGTCTATTCCTCCCCCGAGGCCTTCGAAGCGGTGCTCAATGCGATCACCGGGGCTGGCCTGGAGACGGACGGCGCCGAAATCTCGATGATTCCCGACGTCTATACCGATCTCGACAAGGATGCCGGGGGGAAGATCCAGAAAATTATCGACAAGCTCGAAGAATCCGACGACGTGCAGAACGTTTATCACAACGCGAACATTCCCGAGGACATCGACGAGTAGAGTCGCCGGAAAGGCGAAACCCCGCGTTTCTGCCCCCGAAGCCGTCCTTTCGGCGCCAGCCGCCGGAAGGGCGGCTTTTCGCGTCATGGGCATCGATCCGGGATTGGCTTCCCTCGGCTGGGGAGTCTTGGAGGCCCGCGACGGACGGATCAGGCACCTCGGCCACGGCATCATCAAGACAGACAAGGACGAGGAGATGTCCGACAGGCTCCTTTCGATCGCCCTCGCGATCGAGCTCCTCATCACCGAATGGAAGCCCTCGACCGTCGGCATGGAGAATCTTTTTTTCTGGAAAAATGTGAGTTCGGCCTTCCCCGTCGCCGAGGCGAGGGGTGCCATCCGCCTCACCTTCGCGAGGTCGGGCATCGAGGTCGTGGACTTCAGCCCGACCGTCATCAAACAATCCGTCGTCGGAACCTCCCGGGCCGACAAGAGCCAGGTCCAGGAAATGGTCCGCCTCCTCCTCGGGCTTCCCGACATTCCCCGGCCCGACCACGCCGCCGACGCCCTCGCCGCGGCGATCTGCCGCTACCATCATGCAGGGCTCGCTCAGGCCACCCTGGGCGGCCGATAATCCGGAGCAGCCCATGGCGATTCGACTATTTGAACTGAAATTGCCCCTGGATCATGATTTGGAATCGATTCCGGCCGCAGCCGCCCGGGCCCTGGGGATTGGGCGCGCCGACATCCTCGAATGGAGCCTGCGTCGAGAGGCGATCGACGCGAGGCGCAAATCGGCTCTGCATTTTTCCTGCACGGTCGACCTGCGCCTGCGCGACGAAAGACCCTTCCTTTCGTCGCCCAAGGGCATCAAGCTGGGTCCCGTTCCGAATAACGGATACACCCCGACCTCGCCGGGGAGGGAGATCCTCGATGGCCGGGTCGTCGTGGTCGGCACGGGCCCTGCCGGACTTTTCGCGGGTCTCGCCCTGGCCCGTGCCGGCTATCGGCCCCTTCTCCTCGAGCGAGGCAAGCCGGTCGACGAGCGGGCCCTCGACGTCGAGCGATTCTGGAGCGAGGGTGTCCTTGACCCCGAGTCCAACGCCCAGTTTGGCGAGGGCGGGGCGGGAACCTTTTCGGACGGAAAACTCACAACACTGATCAATGATCCACGTTGTTCCCACGTGCTCGAGGAATTGGTGGGGGCCGGCGCCCCCGAGTCGATTCTCGTGTCCGGGCGCCCGCACCTCGGCACCGATACCCTGAGGGGCGTCGTCAAGGGGCTGCGGGGCATCATCACCGGCCTCGGGGGCGAATTCCTTTTTTCGACGGCCCTGCGCGACCTCCGCGTCGAGGGCGACCGGCTTTCCGGGATTGAACTCGGGGGCCGGGGCGAAATTCGCGCGGGGGCACTCGTCCTCGCAATAGGGCATTCCGCCGACGACACCTTCGCTGCCCTCGCGAAGTCGGGACTCGCCATGACGCCGAAGCCCTTTGCTGTGGGTCTTCGCATCGAGCATCCGCAGGAACTCATCGACGTCGCCCAATACGGGGGCTTCGCGGGTCATCCCCGACTGGGGGCCGCCGAATACAAGCTCGCCTGGCACGGGCAAAATGGGCGCTCGGCCTTTACCTTCTGCATGTGCCCCGGCGGCGAGGTCGTGGCCGCTGCCTCCCGTGAGGGTTGCCTCGTCACGAATGGCATGAGCCGCGCGGCCCGCGATGGCCATAATGCGAATTCGGCCCTTTTGGTCAATGTCACGCCCGAGGATTTTCCGAGCCGCGAGCTCCTCGCCGGCTTCGAGTTTCAACGCCAATGGGAATCCTTGGCTTTTTCGATGGGCGGGGGCGATTATCGGGCTCCGGCCCAACTCCTCGGCGACTACCTCCGCGACCGGGCCTCGGTGCGGATCGGATCGGTCGAACCGAGCTACAAACCGGGGATTCGCTTCGCGAACCTTCGAAGGGCCCTGCCGCCCTTTGTCGCCTCGACGCTCGTGGGCGCCATTCCCGATTTCGCTCGTCGCATCGGAGGGTTCGATCGCGACGACGCCCTCCTCACGGGCGTCGAAACGAGGAGTTCGAGCCCGGTTCGCATCGTCAGGGCCGAGGACTTCCAGTCCTCGATTCGAGGTCTCTATCCGGCGGGGGAGGGAGCCGGTTATGCGGGCGGCATCATGTCGGCCGCCGTGGATGGTCTCCGCGTGGCCGAGGCGATAATAGGCCGATTCGCCGTACCGGCGTAGGGCCTACCGAAGAGCCAGGTCGACGTCGTTTCGGACGAAAGGCTATACTGACCCCTATGTTCAACAGCATACGAGGCATCCTCACAGAAAAGCGGGCCGATTCCATCTGCGTCGACACCGGCGGCATCGAATGGGATCTTTCCGTTCCCGCGCGATCGGTCGACGGTTTCGGGAACCTCGGATCGGAGATCAGGGCCTTCACCTGGCTCCACCACTATGAGGATGGCATGCGCCTCTTCGCCTTTCCGAGCGCGGAGGAGCGGGGGCTCTTCCTCGAGCTCCTCAAGGTGGACGGCATAGGACCGAACAAGGCCCTCCATGTGCTGTCGGGCATTTCGCCGTCGGCCCTCGAAGCCGCCCTCGAAGGCGAAGACCTCGCGACGCTGCAGAAGGTGCCGGGCGTCGGGCCCAAGGTGGCGCAGAAAATGGTCCTCGCGCTCAAGGGCAAGCTTGTCCGTCTGCCGGAGGCGCCGCGCGTGACGAGGTCCGAGGCCGGCCCCTGGGCGGATATCGTGAAGGCCCTCGCCGACATGGGCTTTGATCGTCGCGAGGCCGAGCGCGTCGTCGCGGAGCAGGCGGCATCCGCAGCCTCCGGTCCTGGGGCGGAAAAGGAAATATTCCGCCTTTCCCTCCTGGCCCTTTCGACGGGTGCCTGATCCATGGCAACGAAAAAGACTCCTGCCGGAGCCGGCACATCGAAGATTGCGACACCCGCTCCTCCCTTATCCAAATCGGGGGAACCCTCCGATGGAGGGCTGGACTTCGAGAACCTGATGAATCCGGGTTTCGACGCGGAACGCGACGACCGTGAAGCCTCGCTCAGGCCGAAGCACCTGAACGAATTCCTCGGGCAGGAGCGCCTCAAGGAAAACCTGGGGATCTTCATCAAGGCCGCCCGCGATCGGGGCGAGGCGATGGATCACCTGTTCCTCGTCGGCCCCCCCGGCCTGGGCAAGACGACCCTCGCGCAGGTCGTCGCCAACGAGCTGGGCGTCGAATGGAAACCCACGAGCGCCCCGGCCCTCGACAAGCCCAAGGACCTCGCCGGCATCCTCACAACACTTAAGGAAAATGCCGTCCTCTTCATCGACGAGATTCACCGCCTCAAACCCGCGATCGAGGAGATGCTCTATATCGCGATGGAGGACTTCGAGCTCGACTGGATCATCGGGCAGGGACCCTCGGCCCGCACCGTCCGCATCCCCCTGCCCCGGTTCACCCTGATCGGAGCCACCACGAAGCCGGGCGCCGTTTCCTCTCCCTTGGCCAGCCGCTTCGGCATTTCGCTTCGCTTCGGCTATTACGAGTCCGCCGAGCTCGAGGCCATCGTGAAGCGCTCGGCCGACATCCTCGGCGTGGATATCGACGAGGTTGCGGCCGGCCTGCTCGGCTCCTCCTCCCGCGGCACCCCGCGCATCGCCAATCGTCTACTCAGGAGGATGCGCGATTTCGCGCAGGTGGACGTCGAGGGCAAATTCGCGACCAAAGGTCGCATAACCCGCGAGGTCGTGGCCGCCGGACTCGAACGCCTCGAAGTCGATTCCCTCGGGCTCGAAAAAATGGATCGCGAAATCCTGCGGGCGATCATCACCCGGTATGCCGGCGGTCCCGTGGGCGCCGAAACCCTCGCCATATCGGTGGGTGAGGGCGTCGACGGCCTCGAGGATTACTATGAGCCCTATCTTATCCAGGCCGGTCTTCTAGCCCGCACGCCACGCGGCCGCGTCGTCACCTCGGCCGCCTACGCCCACCTCCGCATGGAACAGAAAAGTGAAGACGGACGACTTCAATTTTGAGCTGCCCCCGGGGCTGATCGCCCAGTACCCGCCCGAAAGGCGAGGGGAGTCGCGACTCCTCGTCCTGGACCGTGCGACGGATCGCATAACGCACTCGAGGGTAGGCGAGATCGCTTCATTCATCGAACCCGGCACTCTCATGGTTATGAACGATTCGAGGGTGAGAAAGGCCCGCGTGTATGGCCGGGCCCTCGATTCCGGGTCGAAGGTGGAGTTTCTCCTTCTGGCCCGAAAGGGCGCCGATGTCTGGGAAGCCTCCTGCACGAAGCTTCGAAAACAGCGAGAGGGGAGGCGCTACGATTTCGGCGAAGGGGTCGTCGGCGAGATTGTGGGAAGGGGCCCAGTGGACGAGGCGGAGGGGCAGCCGGACGCCGGGCATCGCGAGCCCATCCTGGCCGAATCGACCCGCAGCATCCGTTTTTCACCTCCGATCGACGAAGCCTGGCTCGAGGCCCACGGCCATATTCCCCTGCCGCCCTACATCCGACGCGAGGATGCTCCCACCGACGCGGAGCGCTATCAGACGATTTTTGCGAGGGAGGTAGGTTCGGCTGCCGCCCCGACGGCTGGCCTCCATTTCACCGATGCGATTATCGACCGTCTTCGCGAGCGAGGCATCGAAATGGCGACCCTCACCCTGCATGTCGGCCTGGGCACCTTTCTTCCCGTCCGCGCAGAGAATCTCGACGAACATGTTATGCATGAGGAGTGGTGGAGCCTTTCGGCCGAGACGGCCGCCGCGGTCAATCGCGCCAAGACGGAGGGCCGACCAATCCTCGCGATCGGAACGACGAGCGTCCGGACTCTCGAGTCGGCCTGGAGACAGGCCGACGAAACAGGGCCATCGGGTTTGCGCGCAGGGGAGGGACGAACGCGAATTTTCATCAAGCCGGGCTACGAGTGGAAACTGGTCGATCGCCTCTTCACCAACTTCCACACGCCGCGCTCGACCTTGTTGATGCTCGTTGCCGCCTTCGCTGGCAGGGATCGCATCCTTTCCGCCTATGCGTCGGCCATCGAAGAGGGCTATCGATTCTTTTCCTATGGCGACGCCATGCTCATTCGTTGAGGTGCCATCGCCAGCCAGCCGCCCGCCTGTCGACTGCCCGCGCCCGTTCGCTTGCACGCCAGCCCGCTAGCGCCCGCTCACCCGTGCCAGCCCGCTCGCGCCGCTCCGGTGTTCCCGCGACACGGGCCTCTGCTTAGTAGGTGGCGGCGTTCATTTGCTGGAAAGCGGCCCTGACCTTGGAAAGTCGATCCAGCTGCCGTTGCACGGTGGCGCCCAAATCGAGTTCGCCCGTCGTGATGGTATAGGCCTCATCCGTCATGTACTCGGCACCAGCCACATCGACGAATTGCATCGCCATGGCCTTGGCCGCGAGGGCCTTCGCCTCCGGCCACCAGGTGAGGGCAGTTGTGTAGGCGGTTTCGGCCGTCTTGAGGCTTTCGAGGTTCTGCTCCTTCCAGGGGGCATTGTAAAAATAGGCGACGCGCTTGTCGTATTGTGCCCCCAGGGCGAGGTGGGCCTCTATCAGCTTGACATCGATGTCCATGTCGAGAAGATCGCGGTAGCGTTCCCACTGTTCCTTGTTTTCTATCTTCGCGAGGGCATAGAGCGGATTGCAGAATGGCGCGTCCTTGGCCCGTTCCAGCCAGACGATGTTCTCGATGATGTCATCGGGATATTGGATGTAGTGCTCATGCCAGAGCCGATAGTATTGCTCTTTGTAAAAGACGTTCCAGGCCGAAAGTCCGGCGAGGGCTGTCAGGGCGAGGGAGATGGCGAGGAAAACGCGGGTCCGGGGATTCATCGTATCGATTATCGGCTCGACCGAGGTCGTGGAAGAGCCTCGCGGAAAAATAGCGCGACGAAACCTTCCGCATCCTGTGTGGTTCTTTTTCAGCCATGCCCGCGCTTTTTCTCGATGATCCGCCCCATCTCCAGGTCGACCCGACTCGAGACTTCGGCGAGGGGGCTGGCTGCGTCGATGCGGACAATGCGCATGCCGCTGTCCTCGAAGAAGCCGATGGCTTTCTGGTAGGCCGCGCGAACCCGTTCGAGGGCGCCGTGCGTTTCATAAATGTCGCGCCCGGGCCTTCGGAATACGCGCTCCATGGCGATGTCGACTTCGAGATCGAAAAAGAGCAACAGCTCCGGAAGGGGGAATTCCGCGTTCAGCTGGAAGGGAAGGTCGAATCCGCAATCCATCCCCTGGTAGGCGAGGCTGGAAAAAAAATAACGGTCGAAGATGACGAGTTCACCCCTGCCAAGATGTTCAAGAGCGCCATTTGCGCCGAAAATATGCTCATGACGATCGGCGGCAAAGAGGCGGGCGATTGTGCCCGGGAGGGCGGCCACCTCCCCGGAAAGCACCCGCCGGACGAATTGGCCAGTCGGCAAGTCGCTCGGCTCGAAACTCGTCCAGGCCCCTATGCCATGGCTCCCGGTCATCGCGCCGATTCGTTCAAGCTGGGTTGTCGTCCCGCTGCCATCGATGCCTTCGAGGACGACGAAGCCTTCGAGAACTTTCCGTTGTGGCGTTTCCATCCGGCGAATCTATACGGCGAGGTTGAGGTCTCGCAAGGGAGAGCGAAGCCGACTTTCTGCCGGCGCCTTGCTTTGTCTCTGACCATCGATGACGGAAACCTCCTCGCCGTGGTATCGTAAAACAGGTGCGCAGGCTTTCGATGCACAGGCGTTTCATCCCCATGCCCCTCCTCTTTTCCGGCATCCTCCTCGCCGCCCTCGGCGTCTTTGCCACCATGCAGATCGACGCCGGTCTGAAAAAGGGCCTCGAAAAGGAACTGCGGCGCCTCGAGGGACAGTTCGAAAGCAAGACCGGGTTTTCCCTTCAGTACGCCAGCTTGTCGCCCTCCATCCTGACCGGCTTGGTGGCCCGCGATCTGGTGATCGGGAGTCCCAATGGCGGCAGAGTGCTGGTCGCGCGCAAGGTAGCCATTCGTTTCGAGATCGCCTCATTGCTCCGGGGGGAGGGAGGCGCCTTCATCAGTTCCATCACGGTGGAAGGTGCCGATGCTACCTTCGATTCCGCCACCATCGACAAGATCGCCGCCTTGTTGCGGCCCGGCGGCTCGACCGGCTCCGGCTCCCTCTATCTGCCGCCTGTCCGGATCGAAGGTCGGGATATCCGCGTTGCCTTACATAATTGGGAAGGCGCCAGCCTCGATCTGGGAATTCGCCATCTCGACCTCGATTCGCGGAACCCCACCCCTTCTTTGAATATCGACGGAACCCTCACGGGAACCATGCCCTCCCTCGGCGATTTCTCGGCCACGGCAAACGCCTCGGGTTTTTTTTCCACGGCCCTCGATGCAGCGCGCCTGCGCGTCAAGATTTCGGGCTCGACCGGCGACTTCGCCCTTAGCAGGCAGGATTTCGACATAGCCCTCGGTCATGGCCGAATAGAGCTTCGAAAGGTCCGGGATTCCTCGCCGATAGACCTCTACGCTCGATATGACCTCGGCACTGAGGACCTTGCGGTCAACCTTCACTCGGATGCCTTCCGACCGGCGCGCCTGTTTGCGCCCAGTGGGCGGCTTGCTTTTCTTGCGCCCTGGTTTCAGGAAGCGTGGAGCACTTCCTTCGATTTTTCCCTGCGAAAATTCGATCTGGCCACACTGCACTACGACGGCAAAATATCGGGCAGCCTGCCCAAGAAACTGGCCGGCACCACCTGGGATGTGGCCCTCGACGCATCGGGGGGATATCAGGCGATCGCTATCAGGAATGCGCTTGCGGCGAGCAGCGAGGGAATTTTCAGGTTTTCGGGGAAGGTCGATCTCGCTAAGCGACTCATCGACGGCCGACTCGATGCGAACGCAAACATCCTGGATGGAAGGCTTCCGCTCAAGGTCTCGCTTGACGTGGCCGGTTCGTCGGGGACCTACCGGATCGTCGGCAAGAATCTTGAGGTCGGGGGGATCGGCTTCGGACAGTGTTCGGCCGATCTCGGCATCGACAGGAAGGGGACTTCCGGCACCTTCCGCGTGGCCGTCGACCTGCCTCCTTCTCGTCCCGGCTCGGGATTCGATGCCAGCACCCGAAAGAATGGCCTTTCGGCCGAAGGAACGGTGGCATGGGGACGGAACCCGCTCCTGGAATCATCGATTTCTTTCGGAAGCGTCGATGGGGCCGTCTACAAGCCCATCCTCGCGGCTTTCTTGGACGAGAAGACCGTGAAATCCCTCGCATCCCTTTCCTTTTCGGGAAGCACCGTGTTCCGCAGCGATTTTTCGCACGTCTCCTGGTCGACCAACGATCTCGTGCTGAAATCGCGAATTCTGCCCGGCTTCGTCGCCGCCATCCAGGCCTCGGGCAGCGACCAGGATGTACGGCTTCGCGATTCAACCCTCACGTATGGAAGTATTTCGGCCCAGCTTTCGGGCGATGCCTCGATAGACGCGAAGGGGCTCTATTCCTTCGGCGCGACCATTCTTTATTCGGGGGTGACCTACAACCTGAAAGGAACTTGGATAGGGGGAGCGATCAATATAAAAGGCGATTACGGACTTTCCATCGCCGCCAATCAGGGAGAAGCCGGACTCATCGGCTCGGTCGCCCTCGGTTCCTTTCCCCTGCCCTTTGCTGGCTTTCCTGTCTCAGTCTCCGGCGACGCAAATTTCCGCTTCGCGAGCGTCACCGACTGGTCCCTCGTCTTGTCGCGCCTTTCTGTCATTCCTTCCTCGCTGGGGGGGGCCGTGCCCGGCTTCGCCTGTTCGGGCACCTTCAACCCCCAGGGTGGCGAGATAGTCTCGGCGCGTCTCTTCGACAGGGTTTCCACGGTTTCCGGTCGGGGAAGGTTCCTTTGGAATTCGGGCGCACCCGGAATCGAACTGGAATTGGGCTCGGCCTCAGCGGAACACTATCGAATTGCCGCCTCGCTCGCAGGCGGGGAGCTCGCGGCCGAGGTCGATTTCGGATCTTCACCCCTTTCGCGCTTCGTGCAGCAGCGATTGGTGGGGAGCGTCGACGGGAAGCTAAGGATCGCCGGACCCCTCGACGCCCCGACCTTCACGTATCAGCTGGCCCTGCGACAGGCCAAACTGGACGATGCGCCCATCGAGTTGCGCCTCGCCGGAGCCGTCGGAAAGACGGGCTATAGCCTTAGCGACGGCCTCCTTCAATGGCAGGGATTCACGATTTCAAAGCTGCAAGCTGGTTTCGTCACGGCGACGGGCAAGGGATCGGTGGCTGGTCACTTTTCGAGCGCCCTCATCCTCGCCGGCAGCTCCTTCGATTTCACAATGGATATGGCATCCCGCGTCTCGCATCCCTCCGATCCGCTTGGGGCGCTCAGCGACATGCTGATCAGGGGAGCGACCACCAACTTCACGTACAATGCCTTGCAAACCGCCTCCTGGCCCTTCATCGTCGACCTGTCGCCGAGGGGCACCTTCATGCGTGGCGGGCCAGGCGACGACTTCGTTCTTTCTCTTGCCGCGGATGGCAGTTTCATCGCAACGACCAAGGCGCCCTTTCCCATCCTCATCGATGGCCAAGGTTCGATACGAGGCAACCGGATCGAGGCCGAGGCCCATGGCCTTTCGATCGACATGGCCATGCTTGTGGCGCTTACCGGACCGCTTCCGGTGACCTTCAAGGGCGGCAAACTCTCGGGCGATCTGATGATTTCGGGCCCCCTCGCCGATCCGGAATTCTCCGGGGCCCTCCAAATGACCGATTGTGAGCTTTCGATGCCCGGCTGGATCAACGAGACAGCGGGCCCCGTGACGGCCCCTGTCGTTGTTGATGGCAAGCGATTGCTGCTCCAGGCGCCGTCGGTGCCGATTCTCAATTCCCATTTCGGTCTTGATTTTGAACTCGATTTCGAGGGCTGGGTGCCGACAGGTGTCAAGGTCGCGCTCAAAAGCCTGCCGGGAACGCGGGTCCCGCTCGAAACCAACATTCTCGGCGTTGCGATCAAGGGCTTCGCCGTACCCGACATTCAGCTCGTCATTTCCGGACCGACACTCGCGGTCAAGGGCAGATTGACCCTCCTCGACACCGACATCATCGTTACCCCTCAGACCCTCGCGCAGTCTTCGAACTCCGATTCGGCACCCCAAACCCTTCTCGATCTCGACCTTAACGTGGACACGGCCCGAGGCGTGCATTTCTACTTCCCCGATCGCAACTATCCCGTGATCGCGGGCAATGTCGTGCCGGGAAATCATCTTTCCGTGCGCTACGATCAGGCGAAGGACGATTTGTCCTTCAAGGGCACGATCAACGCTCGCGGAGGCGATGCCTTCTATATTCAAAGGAATTTCTTCTTGCGGTCCGCGAAAATTGTCTTTAACGAGAGTTCCGGCAAGGATTTCGATCCTTTGGTTTCGATGCTCGCGGAACTCCACGACAGCACCGCGGACGGGCCCATCACCGTGACCCTCCGGGCCGACAATCAGCCCATTTCCGTTTTCCGACCCTCCATCACCTCCGATCCGCCGAAAAGCGAATCGGACATTGCCATTATTCTCGGGCAGGGGCTTTTTGCCCTGGATGATTCAGGGGGCTTGAATCTCGGCCGGATCGCCATCGCCGGAAGCGAGTTCGTGCCCCAGCTCAATGTCACAAAGGCCTTCGAATCCCGAATCCGCGATGCCCTTAACCTGGATGTACTCTATTTCAGTTCGCAAGTGGTCCAGCGCTGGCTTTTCAGCCTGGCCGGCACCGGCACGCAGGGCCTGTCCACTCTCACGGATTATTTGAAGGAGACCAATCTCTTTGCCGGGAAATATCTTTCCGATACCGTGTTCCTCCATGCCAGCGCCCGTCTTGATGCCGACCCTCTTGTTCCGGCCGGAAGTTTGGGGATAGTATCCGACTTCGGCGTCGATTTCGAAACTCCTTTCGGGCTCCTCCAATGGACGTTTCAGCCCGCCCATCCCGGCCAATTATTCATAGATGACCAGAGCCTCAGTCTAAGCTGGAGGCTTCCCCTTAAATGAGAGGAGAGTTCATGAAGCGGTCCTTCCTGGCGCTCGCCCTTGCCTGCGCTGCCTTGAGCCTTTTCGCCCAGACCGAGTGGTTCTGGAACAAACCCATCTCCGGGATCCAATGGATAGGCGTCAACCACGCCGACAAAAAGGCTCTCGATGCGCTCTCCGGGCAATATGTCGGGAAGGTGTTCACCCAGGATCTATGGACCGAACTGCAGGGCCGGGTTTACGAACTCGACTGGTTCGACACGATTGACCCCCAGGCCTTCCCCGCCAACAGCGCCAAGACCGAAGTCGTGATCAAGATAACCGTCAAGGAAAAGCCCGCCGTCGGTCGCATCAGGGTCGAGGGGAACTCGGGCATTCACACCACCGATGTCCTCGATGCGGCCAAGATCAAGGTTGGGGACATCTACAACTCGCAGGCGGCGAAGCTCGACGAGCTTGCGATCAAGCAATTGTATCTCGGCAAGGGCTATACGGAAGCCACGGTCACTTCGACGGTCTCGAGCCCGGATTCCCGCGGAGAGGTGACGCTCACCTTCGTGGTCAACGAAGGCTCGATGGTCGCCGTGCGATCCATCCACTTCACCGGCAATGCCAGCATCAGCGAGAAGACCCTGAAGGCCGCCCTCAGTCTCAAGGAAATGGGACTGTTCCAGGACGGTTCATTCCAGGAGTCCAAGCTGGAGGACGACAAGCAAAAAATCGTGGATCTCTATCGAGCCAGGGGCTTTGTCGATGCGGCGGTGAAGGATGTCGTTCGGAGCTACTCGAAGGATCCCAAGAAGAATCGAGGTCTTCTCGATCTCACCTTCGTCATCAGCGAGGGGAAAATCTGGACCCTCGATTCGATCGGCTTCGAAGGCAACCGAATTTTCACGTCGGCGAAACTCGCTTCTTTCATGTCGCTCAAACCGGGACAACCTGTCAATTACGAGCGACTATTGACGGACAAACAACGAATCGATGATCTGTATTATGAGAATGGCTATATCTTCAATACCATCGATCTCGCGGAAAAGCGAGACGCCGATCGCGGCAGCATTGCGTATACGATCAAGATCGTCGAACGCGACCGGGCCCTCGTCGAGAGCATCTCCTTCAAGGGCAATACAAAGAGCAAGGAGAAGGTTCTTTTCCGCGAGCTGCCCCTCCAGGTCGGGGACGTGTTTTCCAAGGCGAAGGTGGTCGAAGGCCTACGAAATCTCTATAACCTCCAGTATTTTTCCTCGATTCAGCCTGACATGAAACCGGGCAGCGCCGACGGCCTCATGGACCTTACCTTCAATGTTGAGGAACAGAGCACCGCCGATATCCAGTTCGGCATTACCTTGAGCGGCCTGGGCGATCCGAACGCCTTTCCCGTCTCGGGCTTGCTGAAATGGAGCGACAAGAATTTCCTGGGCAACGGGCAGAACTTCAGCGTCGCGCTCAATGGGGCCCCCGATGATCAAAGTCTCACTTTTTCCTTCCTCGACAATTGGCTTTTCGGCCGACGGCTCTCGGGCGGCATAGACCTTTCCTTCGAGCACAAAACCTCGACCACACCCGAGGACATGGTGGGGCCGATCTTCTACGACGGCGTCCCCGATCCGTATACTTCATATGAAGACTACAAGAACG
>JAJXVS010000080.1 GCA_021782015.1 bacterium
GCTGAGGAGGCCTACGCCTTCCTCCGCGAGATTCCCCTTTTCGAAGAAAGCGGCGTCCTCGTCCGCGTGCCCGATTGGTGGTCGAAGCGTTCGCGACCCAGGGTCTCGGTGGCCATCGGTTCGCGCGCCGTTTCGGCCCTCGGCGCCGACGCTGTCCTCGACTTCGATATCGGCCTCGTCCTCGACGGCGAGGCCCTCGACAAGGACGAGATACGCGAGATCCTCGCAGCCGGATCGGGCCTCGCCCTTCTGAAGGGGCGCTGGGTTGAGGTCGACGCCGAGCGCCTGGCCGAGGCCCTCAAGCACTGGAAGAAGGTCGAAAAGGGCGTAAAAGCCGAGGGCATCAGCTTCGCCGAGGGGATGCGCCTCCTGGCCGGCGCCCCCTCGGCCTACGAGCCAGAGGAGGATGAGGGCCTCCGCGAATGGTCGTCGGTCGCGGCCGGCCCCTGGATGGCGGAACTGCTCGACAGGCTCCGCTCGCCGGCCTCCCTCGCCTCCGATACAACCAACACCGATCTTCGAGCCACCCTCCGTCCCTACCAGGAAAAGGGCGTCGCCTGGCTCAGGCTCCTCTCGGGCCTTGGGCTGGGCGCCTGCCTGGCCGACGACATGGGCTTAGGCAAGACCGTCCAGATCCTCGCCCTGTTGCTGATCCTCCGCAAGGAGGGCCTGAAATCGAAGCCGGCCAAGGGGCGAAAATCGGCGCCCTCCCTCCTCGTCATGCCCGCTTCCCTCCTTGCGAACTGGAAGGCCGAGATCGAGAGCTTCGCGCCGACCCTCCGCGCGCGATTCGTCCATCCCTCAATGGGAAACGGGACGGGGGGAGCTGAAACGAAGTTGCGCCAAACGAAGGCGAGCGAAACGGTGGCGGGCGGCGAGGGCCACGGGGACCTCGCAGGCGTCGACGTCGTTCTCACAAGCTACGGCATGCTCCTCCGCCAGAAATGGCTCGAAACGATCAATTGGGACCTTGTCGTCCTCGACGAGGCCCAGGCCATCAAGAACCCGGGTTCACGTCAGACGAAGGCCGTGAAGCGCCTCAAGGCCCGGGCCAGACTGGCCCTCACCGGCACCCCCGTCGAAAATCGCCTCTCCGATCTCTGGTCCCTCTTCGACTTCCTTTGCCCCGGCCTCCTCGGAACGGCCTCGGGCTTCCGCAACTTCGTGAACCTCCTCGAAAAGCGCGAGGAGGAAAGGTATGCTCCCCTTCGCCGCCTCGTGCAGCCCTACATCCTCCGCAGGCTCAAGACCGACCGCTCGGTCATCGCCGACCTTCCCGACAAGACGGAAATGCCCGCCTGGTGCGGCCTCTCGAAGGCCCAGGCCGTCCTCTACGCCTCCATCACCGATGAGTTCGCCGAGAGCCTCCGGAGCGCGACCGGCATGGGCCGCCGCGGCCTCATCCTCGCGACCCTGATGAAACTCAAGCAGGTCTGCAATCACCCTTCCCAACTTCGGGGCGACGCAGAGTGGAGGCCGGAGGACAGCGGCAAGTTCGCCCGCCTCGGGGAGCTCTGCGAGGAGATCGCCTCCCGCCAGGATCGGGTCCTCGTCTTCACCCAATTCCGCGAAATCACCTCGCCCCTGGCCTCGACGCTGGAAGCCATCTTCGGCAGGCCGGGCCTCGTCCTCCACGGCGGCACCCCTGTCGGAGAGCGCCAAAGGCTCGTCAAGGCCTTCCAGGAGGATGACGGCCCCCCCTTCTTCGTCCTCTCGCTCAAGGCCGGAGGCACGGGACTCAACCTCACCGCAGCCTCCCACGTCATCCACTTCGACCGCTGGTGGAACCCCGCCGTCGAAAACCAGGCGACCGACCGCGCCTTCCGGATCGGCCAGAAGAAGAACGTATTAGTACATAAGTTCATATGTAGAGGTACCGTCGAGGAGCGAATCGACGCCCTCATCGGCGACAAGCAGGCCCTGGCCCGTGACCTCCTCGAAGGGGGCGGCGAGAGCCTCCTCACCGAAATGTCCGACGAGGCCCTCCTTTCGACCCTGAGCCTCGATCTCGCCAGGGCGGTGGAAAAGACATAGGCTGGGCAAGGGCGCAGGCCGCCCGAGGCAGGACTCATGCGCACAGAAGTGCGACGGTCCGCCCGACCAAGGAGAATGGAATGTACGATTACTGGCCACCCTACGTATCCGTCGGCGAGCGCAGGCGAAGGGCCGCGAAAGAAATGGAAAGGCTTGCAAAAAAAACTGGCAGGGCGATCCAGCCCGTCGTCATCAAGGGAAGGGCCATCGCGACGACCTTCTGGGGCAAGGCCTGGTGCGAGCACCTGGAGAAATTCAGCGATTACGCGAACCGCCTGCCGCGAGGCCGCAGCTACGTCCGCAACGGTTCCGTCGTACACCTAGAGATCGACAAGGGCCTCGTCCGCGCCCAGGTCTCCGGCAGCAGTCTCTACACCATAACGATCGAGATACAGCCGATCGCGGCCAAGGCCTGGGAGGCCATCAAGAAGCGTTGCGCGGGCGAGATCCATTCGCTCCTCGACCTCCTCGCAGGAAAGCTCTCGGACGGCGTGATGGAAGTCGTGACCGACCGCGATGCGGGGCTCTTCCCCAAGCCGAAGGAAATCGCGATGAAGTGCAGCTGCCCCGACTGGGCGGTGATGTGCAAGCATGTGGCGGCCGTACTCTACGGGGTCGGCGCCCGCCTCGACGAGAAGCCCGAACTCCTCTTCCTTCTCCGCGGCGTCGACCAGGGGGAGCTCGTGTCCGCAGGCGTCGTAGAGGCCGTCACGGCTGCCGTAGAGGGGGGCGGGAGACGACGCCTCGCCGACACGGATTTGGCCGAGGTCTTCGGCATCGACATGGGCGAGACAGCGGGGGCGGCGAAGGGTGCCAAGGCCGCGAAAGCTACGAAGCGGGTGGCCGCGCCCGCGGGGAAGGACGCCGCGACAAAGGCAGCCTCGGAGGCAGGGGCCGCGATGCCGCGCTATCTCACAGGTCGTCATATCAGGGAATTTCGCGACAGGCTGGGGCTCAATCAGGGTGAATTCGCACAATTGGTAGGGGTACTGGGCGGCGTCATCTCCAGCTGGGAGCACAAGCCCGGCATTCTCAATCTCCATGCGAAGTCACGCGAAGCCCTCGAGAAGGCCTGGGAGGCGGGGCTGAAAAGGCTGGCAAAGGCCGAGAAAAGACGTGCCGATTCGGCGGCGAGAGCCGCGACGGCCGCGAAGGCCACGAAGACTACAAAGGCGACGAAGGTCGCGAAGACTGCGAAAGTGGCAAGGGCCGCAAAGACTGCGAAAGTGGCAAAGTCCGCCACCGCCGTGAAAACGCCGAAGTCCACGATCAAGGCCAAGGCAGCGAAACCGAAAAAATAACCTACATAGTTACATTTTCCGGACGCCAAGCGGAGGAGCCTTCCGCGCTTTGGAAGAGGGGGCCCCGGGGGAGGAACCTTTCGGCGAAAGGTTCTTCCCCCGGGTAGGTCTTCGATGCGGAGCGAGGGCGGGGCTTCGGGTGGAACTTCCAAGGCGGACGCATGCCTCGCGGGTCCCGGCGTGACGGTGATCCCCGATGACGTCACCGGCCGCGACGAACCGAATGCGGCGAGACATTCCATACCAATTATGACTATATGCACCATTTTCGACAAGGTGGAACGGAACCGATCAGTCGGGAAGGACCATGAATTCATGGTGCCGCCCCCAAACCTCATCAATCGAGGGGGCATGGATCTTGGGCTGTCAAGGAGATTTTTCGTCCCAGGTAAGATGAAAATCCGGCACTCCAGCCCCTTCGACCTCGCGGCGAATGCCGAAACACGGGCACGATGTGCAGTCTCCTCGATTGCCACCCCGACAGGAGCTGCTACCCTCAAGCCTCGAGCGAGGCTTCAATGGCAGAGCTGATTCTCGACGTCAAGGATATTTCCAAGACCTTCCCCGGCGTCCGCGCCCTGGATCGCGTCTCCTTCGATCTGCGAAAGGGCGAGGTTCACGCCCTCGTCGGCGAGAACGGAGCGGGCAAGTCCACGCTCATGAAAATACTCTCGGGCGTCTACCAGCCTGATGGAGGAACTCTTACTTATAAAGGAAAGGAAGTCCACTTTCAGAGCGCGCGGGAATCGAGCGAGGCCGGGATAGGCATCATCTACCAGGAGCTCAATCTGGTCCCCCACCTCACAGTGGCGCAGAACATCTATATGGGGCGCGAGCCGCGCACAGCCCTCGGCTACCTGGATGACAGGAAGATGAACGTCGACGCCGCCAAGATCCTGGCCGAGCTCAATGTCGACATCAGCCCGGCCGTCCGGCTCAACAAGCTGTCCATCTCCAAGCAGCAGATGGTCGAGATAGCCAAGGCGCTTTCCAAGGACTCCGAAGTCCTCATCATGGACGAGCCGACGAGCGCCCTGACCGAAACCGAGATAGACGAACTCTTCAAGGTCATCCACAAGCTTCGCAGCCGGGGCGTGGGCATCATCTATATCTCGCACCGGCTCGAAGAACTCAAGCACATCGTGGACAGGATCACGGTCTTCCGGGACGGGCGCTACATCTCCACAACCAATTATGCCGACATCACCATGGAAGAGATCATCAACAAGATGGTCGGCCGCAAACTCGAAAACATGTTTCCTGTCAGGAAAAACCTTCCTACCCAGAAGAAGCTCCTCGAGGTTCGACATATCGTTCACGGATCGATCTTGAGAGATATTTCATTCGACCTCTACGAAGGCGAGATCCTGGGCCTTTCCGGGCTCATGGGCGCCGGCCGTTCCGAACTGGCCCGCGCCATCTTCGGGGCCGATCCCAGGGATTCGGGCGACATCATCCGCGACGGCAAGAAACTCGATATACGCTCGCCGGCCGATGCGATTCGCCACGGCATAGCCTACCTCTCCGAGAATCGAAAAGAGGAAGGCCTCGCTGTCAAGATGCGCATCGACCAGAACGTAACGATGGCCAACCTTCCCGAGGTCTCCAAGCGCTTCGGGATCATCTCGAGCGCCCAGGAACTCCAGGCCACCCAAAACTATGTGGACGAGCTCGACATCCGCACGCCGAGCCTCGTTCAGGTCGTGAACCACCTTTCGGGCGGCAACCAGCAAAAGGTCGTCGTCGCCAAGTGGCTCTTCCGGGATTCCCGTATCCTTATCTTCGACGAGCCGACGAGGGGCATCGACGTCGGCGCAAAATTCGCCATCTACGAGCTCATCGAGCGCCTGGCTCGCAAGGGGGTCGGCGTGATCGTGATCTCGTCCGAGCTCCCCGAGATCCTCGGCATGACCGATCGCGTCCTGGTGCTGCACGAGGGAAGATTGACCGCGACCTTGCGAACGAAAGACACGAGTCAGGAAGAGATACTCAACTACGCGGCCGGTTTGGGCGCCTGACACCGTCCCCGCGAAACCAAAGGGAGCAAGACCATGGCCAACGAGAATTTACAGAACGCGTCCGGGCAGGCGGAGGCAGAAGTCCGGGCGAAGCCCGGCCGCAAGAAGCTGGCCCTGGGCCAGTTTGTCATATTTGGCGCCTTCGTGTTCCTCTTCATCCTGTTCTCCGTGGTCGCCAAAAATTTCTTCACAATGCGCAATGTCCTGACCCTGGCGTTGCAGACCAGCACCGTCACCCTGATGGGCATCGGCGTCACCTTCACCATCATCACGGGCGGCATAGACCTGTCGATCGGTTCGGTTATCGCCCTCACGGGCACGATCGCCGTCATCGCCGCCAACTCGGGAATGGCGATCTGGCTATCCATGGTCATGGGCCTCCTCACCGGGGTCCTATGCGGCTTCCTGAACGGCGCCATGATCACCGGCCTCAGGATTCCGCCCTTCATCGCCACCCTCGGCATGATGATGGTCGCCCGTGGCTTCGTGCTCACGATCACCAACGCTATGTCCAAGCCGGCGCCCGATGCCTTCGGCCACCTGGGCAACGACACGCTCTTCAGCTTCAGCCAGAAATTCCCCGGCATAGGCTACCCGGTCTTCATCATGATTGCCGTGGCGATCATTTTCGGCTTCATCCTCAGGAAGACGCGTGTCGGCAGGTATACCTACGCCATCGGATCCAACGAGGAGGCGTCGAGGCTCTCCGGCATCAAGGTCGCGAGGATCAAGGTGATCGCCTACATGATCAGCGGTTTCTGCGCCGCTCTCGCGGGCATCATCCTCGCGTCGCGAATGGTCACGTCGCAACCGAACGGAGGGATCAGCTACGAGCTCAATGCGATCGCGGCCTCGGTCATCGGCGGCACGAGCCTGATGGGCGGAATCGGCACGGTGGCCGGCGCGGTGATCGGGTCCTTCATAATTGGTGTCCTTGGCGTCGGGCTCACCATGAGCGGCGCCTCCTTCTTCGTCCAGCAGATCGCCATCGGCCTGGTCGTCATCGGCTCGGTGGCCATCGACCAGATTCGTTACAAGAAAAAATAGACCGATCGAGCGAATCCGGCGATCCCTAGGATCGTCATGTCAATAGGAGGTTTTTATGAAGAAAGCCTTGTCTCTCGTTATCGCCCTTGCCTTCGCATCCGCAATGGCGTTCTCTCAGGAAATCGCCGTCATCGTCAAGACAGGCAACTCCGGCTATTGGCAGAACGTCCAGACCGGCTGCTTCGACGCGCAGAAGGAGCTCCGCGCCCAGTCACCCAAGCTTTCGGTCACCTTCCTCGGGCCCCAGTCGGAGTCCAACGTCAACGAGGAGGTGAATATCGTAGAAAGCGCCATCGACCGCGGCGTCAAGGCCATCGTCCTGGCACCCTCCGATCCCGACGCCCTCATTCCGGCC
This sequence comes from bacterium, assembly GCA_021782015.1. GTDB lineage: Bacteria > Spirochaetota > Spirochaetia > Treponematales > Rectinemataceae > CAIJMU01. The sequence goes on from JAJXVS010000080.1 coordinate 6,756, forward strand.
GTGAAGAAAGCCAAGGCCGCCCACATACCGGTGATCATCATCGACTCCCTGCTCAACGGGCCCGCCTCCGAATATGCCGCCTTCCTGGCGACCAACAACGACGCCGCGGGCCGCGCCTGCGCGAAGGAGATGATCGATCGGGTTAAGGCCGCCACCGGCTCCGACACCGGAAAGATCGCAATTGAGTCTTATGTCGCCGGTGTCGGCTCCGAGATCGGCCGCGTCGGCGGCTTCAAGGACTACATCGCCAAGAACTCCAACCTCCAGATCGTCTCGACCCAGTATTCCCAGTCCGACCAGGTCCAGGCCCTCAACCAGGTGACCAACACCCTGTCGGCCAACCCCGACCTCGTCGGCTTCTTCGGCGCGAACGAGCCCTCGGCCATCGGCATGGGTCGAGCCATCGCCCAGGCCGGTCTCGGCGGCAAGATCGTCGCCATCGGCTTCGACGGCGCCGAGGCGCTTCAGAAATTCATCAAGGATGGCACGCTCCAGGCCATCTGCGTCCAGAGCTCCTACAACCTCGGCTATCTCGGCGTCAAGGATGCCTACGACGTCGCCATCGGCCACAAGAAGATTCCGGCCATCGTGGACACGGGATTCCTCCTCGTGACCAAGGACAACATCGACCAGCCCGCCGCGAAGAACGTTCTGTACTAACAGGTCTGGGTTCCTCGTGCGGAACGCTTCCGCGTTTCGCGCGAGCCCCATCCCCGCAGGCGGCCGCGACCGCCGAGCGCATCGATCGACGTTCCGGCATCGGGACACTCGTGCTATAGTGGATTCTGTCCGGTCAAGGCTTTGGTTGGCTGCGCCACATGATGATAGTTTGGAGCGTCCGTGTACAGATTCCTGATGGTTGACGACGAGGAAACCGTCCGGCGGGGCTTCGAGACCAGGATCGACTGGGAAGGGGCCGGTTTCGAATTTCTCCCTCCCTGCGAAAATGGCCGGGACGCGATCGCGGCGATGGACCGCCTCCAGCCCGACGTCGTGCTCACCGACATCTGCATGCCCTTCGAGGACGGCATTTCGGTGGCGGCCCACGCCGCCGCGCGCCATCCCGAAACCGTGGTGGTGGTGCTCTCCGGTTTCGACGAATTCCGCTACGCCCAGGAAGCCATCAGGCACAATGTCTTCGACTACATCCTCAAGCCCGTCACGGCGCGGGATCTCTCGGCCCTGCTGTTGCGGGTCAAGGCCAAGCTCGATGCCCGGGACCGACTCGTGCAGGACGGGGCCGAGCTGCGGGCAACGGCCGACCTGTCCCGGAGCCTGAGCCGGGAAAGGAGGATCGCGGAGTTTCTCGCTTCGCCGGGAGCGGCATCCTCTCCGAAAAATCCCGTCGAACTTTTTGGCTTCGATCCCTCGGTCTATGCCTGCGCGGCCATTATCGCGGAGGAACGGAGGGGAGACGAAGGCGCGGGGGCCTTGCGAGAACGCTTCGGCAGGGTCTTCGACAGTTCGCAGCGGGTCGCAGTATTTTTCCCCGAGGAAGGTCTTGGCGGCGCCCTGGTTTTCGAACGCGACCTGGAGAGCTGCGAGCGACAGGCCGAGTATGACGCGGCGCGACTTGTCACCGCGGGAGACCCGCGCGTCCAAGGCGGGGAAGCGCCCTGCGTCGGCATAGGCTGGAGCTACCGGGAGTGGAGGGATGCACCGCGCTCCTATGACGAGGCCAGGGCGGCCCTCGCCTATCGCCTGGTCAGGGACCCTCCGGGACCCTTCCGCTATCCCCGGAGTTCGGACGAGGACCGCGCCGCCATCGACCAGGCATCGCTCCACATGGAGCGCCTCCTTTTCGGCCTGAGAACGGGAGCCGTGGAGCAGGTCAGCGTCCTGGCCGGGCAGTTCATACAATCCCTGGCCGCCTCCGACCTGTCGCCCCTGCGGATCAGGCATGAAATGCAGGAATTCTTCGCCCAGGCCCTGGACGAACTCGGCGATCTGGGCATCTCGGCCGCGGCGGTCGCGGATGAGCTGGGCCGTGACTATTACGAGTACGTACATTCCATCGACTCGCGCAAGGGAATCCTGGAAGCGATCGATCGGATAGCGGGGCTTTCCTCGCGCGTCAACGCGACGCGGGGTCACAACCAGAGCGAGTGGAAGACCCTCGACTTCAAGGAGTACGTCGAGCGTCATTATTCCGACCCCAATCTCTGGATCAGGACGGTGGCCGAGGGGCTCTCGATCAGTGAGAGCTACCTGTCCAAGATTCTGCGGCGTCAGCTCAAGTGTTCTTTCGTCGAGTACCTTACGAACTTCAGGGTGGCGCGTGCCCGATCCTTGCTCGAGTCGACTGACCTCATGACCTACGAAATCGCCAACGCCGTCGGCTATCCCGATGCCGGCTACTTTGGGACCGTCTTCAAACGGCTCACGGACATGACGCCAACGGAGTACCGCTCCTCGTTCCGCCGGAGACTGATGACCGGGGAGGGCGCTCCGAAACCACAGGCTGCGGACCGGCCGGCCTCATGAGAATCCGTCGCATCCAGTCGAGCCTCATCCAATCCTTTGCCATCCTGATCGTGTTCACCATCGTCCTCCTCGGCGGAGTGTCGATCTATTTCTTCAAGAAGACCCTGGTGGGCACAACCGAACAGAACACGATGCAATTGGTTTCCCAACTCAACCGCGTCATCGACACCTACATCGCCTACATGGACGACATCGCCCTGGTTCTCGTCAACAACGCCGACGTCAGGGCCTATATCGAATCGCCGCTGGCAAGCCCGGAGCCGATCCGTCGGCGCATCGAGCAGTTTCTCGGATCGGTGAAGACAGTCCGCAAGGACATCGACGGCATCTTCCTCCTGCCATCAGCCCGCCCGGGCATCGCCGTCGGCCCCGAGGCGCGCAACTCCCTCATCCTCGCCGCCTCGCCGGGCGCGGCGATCAACCCCGACTTCGATTTCCTGGAGCGCTACGGCTCCTACGCCGACGAACTCGAATCACGCAAGGTGGTCGTCACCTCGACCCATGTCGAGAACGTCCTCGACGATCGTTACACCTGGGTCATCTCCCTACTGCGCAGACTGAAGATCGGAGACCGCGAAGGCTACGTCATGGTCGATCTCAACTACGCGATCATCAAGGACCTTTGCCGCGACATCAGGCTGGGCAAGTCCGGCTATGTCTTCATAATCGACCACGGCGGCGATATCGTATATCACCCCCTGCAGCAGTTGGTGTACGGCGGTCTCAAGTCCGAGGACATAGCCGGCATCCTGAGACTCCAGGGAGGCTACCTGCCCGACAAGGTCGACGGCCGCGAGATTCTCTACACCGCGGCCGATTCGTCGCAGACGGGATGGACCGTGGTGGCTGTCTCCTACATGGACGAGCTCTTCGCGGGTTTCAGGGAAGCGGAGTACAGCTTCGTGATGCTGGCGCTCTTCTGCGTCTTCGTCGCCACGGCCGTGGCCTCCCTCATCTCGATGCGCATTTCGCAGCCCATCGAGTCGCTGCGCAAGTCGATGCAACAGGTGGAGGGCGGAGTCTTCGACATCGACATCTCGGTCAACTGCTCCAACGAGGTTTCCCAGCTGGCCTACGACTGCAACATCGCGCTCAAGACGGTGAGGGAGCTCCTCGAGCAGAACCGCAAGGACGGAGAACTCAAGCGGGTCCTCGAGCTCCGGGCGCTGCAGGCGCAGATCAACCCCCACTTCCTGTACAACACCCTCGACTCGATCATCTGGATGATCGAGCTCGACGAGCGATCGCAGGCCATCGACGTGACCTCCGCCCTGGCGAAGTTCTTCCGCCTCGGCATCAACCGCGGCTCCGAGATCATCGCGGTGCGGACCGAGCTCGAATATCTCGCAACCTATCTCAGCATCCAGAAGGCCAGGTACAAGACCAAGCTCGATTACGAGATATCCTTTCCGCCCGAACTCCTGGAGCTCAAGTTGCTCAAGCTCCTGGTCCAGCCCCTGGTCGAGAACGCCATCTATCACGGCATCAAAAACAAGGACGGCCCGGGCCTCGTGCAGGTGAGTGGCCTTCTCTCCGACGGCGCGATGCTCTTCTCGGTGAGGGACAACGGCGTGGGCATGAGTCCTGAGAGGCTTGTAGAGGTCAGGAAAGAGCTGTCCCATCCGGATGCAGGCGAGCTGGAGCTGGTCGAGGAAAAACCGGGAAGCAGCGGCGGCGTGGGTTTGCGCAACGTGCAGGAACGGATCAGGCTCTATGCCGGCGAGGGCTATGGGCTGTCCTTCGAATCCGAACCCGGGCAGGGGACAGTCGCCTGGATACGGCTGCCCACAACGCTTGAGGCGCGGTCATGAGGAGCCGGCCCTTCCTCCTCATCGCCGCCGCTACCGTGTTGGCAGCCTTCGTCTTCACCGTGGCCTATCACTGGGGTGGCCAGGCGAACGGTCCCCGAGCCGAGCGGAAGAAGGTCGCTGTGATCTTCAAGATGACAGACAACTCGTTTTGGCTCAGCGTCGCCGACGGCGTGACAACAGCGGCCAAGGACTTCGACCTGGACGTCACGATCGATGCGCCTCGGGACGAAACCATGATCAACGCCCAGATAGCCATGCTCCGCGCCGCGATCGCAGCCAAGCCCGCGGCCATCATCCTGGCCGCCTCCGACTACCGTCTCCTCGTGCCGAGCGCCCACGAAGCGAAGGAGCGAGGCATCCCGCTCGTATGCGTGGATTCCTTCATCGAATCGGAGGATGCCGACGTGAAGATCGGCACCGACAATGTCGAGGCAGGCAAGCGCTGCGGCGAGGCCATCGTGCGTCTCCTGCCGCCAGGCTCGCAGGTCGCGATAATGAGCTACGTGAAGGGCAGTTCCACCGCGATGGGCCGCGAGGAGGGCGCCATTTCCGTGCTGAAGGATTCCATGTCCCTTCTGGGCACGCTGTACTCGGGCTCGGAGTCGAGCACCGCCTTTCTCCAGGCCAAGGCCCTCCTCATGCAACACCCGCATCTGGGCGGCATCGCGGCCCTCAATCAGCCGACCGTCGAAGGAGCCGCGCGCGCCCTGGTCGCCCTGGGTCTTGAGGGCAAGGTCGCCCTCATCGGCGTCGACAACTCCTTTGAGATCCTAAAAGACGTCGAGCGCGGCGTCATCCACGACACCATCGTCCAGAAGCCCTTTACGATGGGCTACCTCGCGGTGAAGGCGGCGCGCGATCTGATCGATGGGAAACATCCGCCGCGCTACATCAACACCGGCTCCGTCGACGTCACCCGCCACAACATGTTCCAGCCCGAGAACCAGAAGCTTCTGTTCCCCGTGACCGGGGGCTCGTAGGAGTCTCTCTCCCCCCCGCGCGATGCAGGGGGGGGGAGGAATCCCCGCGGGCTTATGTCTCCAAGCCGTGTCCCGCTATCACCTCTCGATACCAATTGTAGCTATCCTTGGGACGGCGTACCTGGGTCTTGAAATCGACATGGACAAGGCCGAAGCGCTTCGAATAACCCCAGGCCCACTCGAAATTGTCCATGAGACTCCATTCAAAGTAGCCCTTGAGAGGTATGCCTTCGGCGATGGCCTCCTCGCAGACCTCAAGATGGCTTCGCAGATAGTCGATGCGGTCCTTGTCGCGCACCCGACCGTCGACGTCGGGCAGGTCCGGGCAGGCGCAACCGTTCTCGGTGATATACAGGGCCTTGGGTTTCCATGTCTCGTGCACGATCCTGAGCATGCGAGCCAGGCCTCCCGGAACGATGGGCCATCCCATTTCGGTTTTGTCGTGGAAGGATTCGATCTCACGAAAGCCCTCCGGATGTTCCTTGGACACTGGCACAGCCTCCACGACCGACTCGGAATAATAGTTGAGGCCGATGAAATCGAGGGCGGCGGCTATCTTCTCCATGTCCCCCGGCTGGACGGGCATCGACAGGCCGGGGTAGGCGGCGAGGTGGCGCTCCGGATAGCCGCGCCCGTGGAGGGGGTCCATGAAGAGCGCTGTCGCTTCGTCGCCGGCCCTCGAGGCGGCTTCCTTGTCCTCCTCCCTCCGGGTGGCCGGCCGGGGCAGGCCGAGATTGAGGACGATGCCGATCTGGGGACTTCCCTTCCCCGCCTTGCCCGTCGGAACGGAACCGATCGGAGTGTCGGCCTTCCAGGCCTCCATCGCAAGGCCATGTCCGAGGAGATGGTGGTGCACAGCCCTATACGCGGCGGCCTTGTCATGTAATCCTGGCGCGTGGAACCCCCGGTCGTAGGAGAGGAGGGAGGAGCACCAGGGTTCGTTGAGGGTAATCCATTTGTCGGCAAGGTCCCCGAATTCGCGGAAGCAGACCGAGGCGTACTCCCCGTATCGGAGGGCCATGTCTCGAGAGGGCCAGCCTCCCTCCTCTTCGAGACAATTGGGATGATCCCAGTGGTATACCGTCACCCAGGGCTCGATGCCCGCCGCGAGGAGGGCCTCGAGGAAGCGCCGATACCAGTCGATGGCCGCGCGGTTGGGCTTGCCCCTGCCCTCGGGCAGGATGCGGGCCCAGGACAGCGAGAATCTGTAGGCTTCCACTCCGAGCCCGCGGAGGAGCTCGATATCCTCGCGCCAGCGATTCCAGGAATCACAGGCCAGGTCGCCGTTCATTCCGCCCAGCACCGCCCCCGGTTTGCGGCTAAAGGCGTCCCAGACCGAATCGGCGCCGCCGTCGGCGCGGCGCGATCCTTCTATCTGGTACGAGGCAGTCGCCACTCCCCAGATGAAGTCGTCGGGAAAACGGTCGTTGCGCCTCCCGCGGGCGAATGCTTGGTTCAGACTACTTGGCACGATGTCTCCTCCTAATTGTGAGAATATGCGGCAACAGGGACCATCCGGTCACCACGCCCTGTCATTCGACCGAAGAGAGATCCCACTCCTCGTGGATTTTCGGCACATCGTTGATCAGGCGGCGGGTATAGGCCTCCCTGGGGTGCATGATCACATCCTCGGCCGATCCCCTTTCCACGAATCGGCCGTGTTCCATGATGTAGACGCTGTCGGAGATGAAATAGGCCAAGCCGATGTCATGCGTTATGAAGATCAGCGTCATGCCGGTCTCGTTCCGCAGATTCAGCAGCATCTCCAGGATGGTCGCGCGCGAGCAGGCATCGATCATCGAAGTCGGTTCGTCCGCGATCAGGATCTTCGGCTTGAGGAGGAAGATGCGGGCGATCATGAGACGCTGCATCTGGCCCCCGGAAAGCTCGAATGGATACTTGTTCGTCATTTCCGCGAACTTGAGGTTCACGAAACCGCAGGCCTCGGTCATCAACTCGACCTTCTTCGCGCCGGGGAGTTTTCGGCCCCCTCGCATGTGGATGCAATCCAGCAGCACGGTATCGATCTTGTTGAAGATGTTGTAGGACGAAAAGGGATCCTGGAATATCGCCTGGATGTTCTTCCAGTATTCCCGTTTCTTCCCTTGGGACCCGATGTCCCGTTTCACTCCCTTGAAATAAACCTCGCCCTCGGTGGAGTTGACCAGGCCCAGGAGCATTTTGGCCAGGGTGGTCTTCCCGCTCCCCGACTCCCCGACGATGGAGATTATTTCTCCCTCATGGAACTCGAAGTCCACATGGTCGACCGCGACAGTCTGTTGGCGTCGGAGCCCGAACACCTTGGTAAGGCCAGTTCCATTGAGGCAGATGTCCCTCTCAGCCATTTTCGCGGCCTCCCTTCATCTGGTCTTCCGACAGAATGCAACGGTAGGAACGCCCCTTCCCAGCGTCGCGGAGCTCGATGGGATGCGTCCGGCATTCAGGGACCACGTAGGAACAGCGTTCCGCGAAGCGACACGCCGGGTGTTGCTTCTTCAGGTTGGGCGGCACTCCGGGAATGGCGGTCAGCTTTCCGCCTCGCAGGCCCTTCTCGGGCACGATGATGGAACCCATGAGGCCCTTCGCATAGGGATGGAGGGGGCTGAACACGGCCTCGGCCGCCGTCCCCTTTTCCACGATCTGCCCGGCGTACATGACCATGATGTCGTCGGTCACGTTGTAGAGAAGGGGAAGCTCGTGGGTGATGAAGATCATGGACTTGATGAAACCCTTTTCCATCAAATCCCGCAGCATTCTGATGACCATCTTCTGGGAGCTGACATCGAGGGCTGACGAAGGTTCGTCGGCGATCAGCACTTTGGGTGAGAGGATCACGGAGATCGCGATGACCGTGCGCTGTTTCATGCCGCCAGAAAGTTCGACCGGGTATTTCTGGAGGGCCCCGGCCGGGAGCCCCAGAACCTCGAAGCGTTCGGTGGCCAGCTGCAGGATATCCTTCTTGCTCATCGACGGATCGTGGGCCTTGATGACGTCCTCGACGAAATTGATAATCCTCCTAGTGGGGTTGAGCGCATTCATGGCCGCCTGGGGTATATAGGAGATCTCCTT
>JAJXVS010000360.1 GCA_021782015.1 bacterium
CAGTCTCCAGGCCCTCGAGGCGCAATTGTCGGAAACGGAACAGGGCATCGCGAAAGACGCCGCGGCCGCCAAGACTGCGGAGGCCGCGGGGGCCGCCAAGACTGCGGAGGCCGCCATGGCTGCGGAGGCCGCCAAGGCGGCGGAGGCGACGAGTGGGGACTGAGGTGCGTGGGGCGCCCGAGGCGAGTGGGGCGCTTGAGGCGAGTGGGGCGCCCGAGGCGAGTGGGGCGCCCGAGGTGCTTGAGGCGCCCAGGGCGCCCGGGGCTGCGGAGCGGATCGTCGTGGTGGAGAAGATCGAGGTTCCGCCGCTTCGAGCAGGGGCGGCCGCAGGCCTTCCCGGCCAGCCCGGCGGCCCCGCCCTCGATCCGGCGAACGATGCCGCGCCCGATCCGGCGAATCGGCCGGCCTCGCCTGGGGAGCCAAAACTAACAATTACGAGATTCTGCGGAGATCCGGGGGGCATTCCCGTCCTCATGATCCACGGCGCGATCGAAAACGGGAGGATCTTCCATTCGCGCTCGGGCAAGGGCCTGGCGCCCTGGCTGGCCTCGCAGGGCTTCGATGTTTTCGTCGCCGACCTGCGCGGCCATGGGGAAAGCGTTCCGCCCATCGGACGCGGTTCGGCCTTCGGCCAGACCGAACAGATCGTCGAGGACCTGGGCGCGGTGGTGGAGGCGGTGATCGCGCGACGTGGAGGGGCGAGGCAGGCCTGGGTGGCCCATTCCTGGGGCGGCGTCCTCCTCAATTCCTTCCTCGCGCGCTTTCCCCGCTATCTGCCGCTCGTGCGCGCGGCGGTCTACTTCGGCTCCAAGAGGCGCGTCCGGGCGATTACGGGCGAGAGCCTCCTCAAGGTGTGGCTCATCTGGGGACTGGTCTGCCCCCTCGTCGGGAGCTTTGCGGGATATCTGCCTGCCGCGAAAATGGGCATCGGCTCCGACAACGAAACGAGCCTCTATCTTCGACAATGTCTGCGCTGGGTGCGGGACGATGCTTGGGTCGACCCTGCCGACGGCTTCGACTATGGCGCGGCCATTCGCGAGCTGACCATGCCGCCGATCTGGTATGTGGCCGCCGCGGCCGACCTCGCCCTCGGCCACCCGGACGACGTCCGCGCATTCATGGAAGCCTCGGGGACGGCGCGGGCCCGGTTTTCGATCCTGTCGCGAGCGGCCGGCAATCGTAATAATTATGATCATATAACCATGTTGACCCACCCCGACGCCCCCGGTGACCATTTCCCGGCGGTCGCCGAGTGGCTGGCGGCGCCGGACCCGGCCGGCGGGGTTATTTCTCCAGCCCGTACTGATTGATGATCCGCGTGCGGTAGGCCGCGATCTCCTTGCCGAGTCTCTGCAGGGTATCGACCCGCTCCCTTATCGTCGCAAGGTGGGTGTCGAGGAGCTCGATGAGTCGCGGCATGATCTTGTCGGGGATCTTCTGCTCCCGGTCGAACATGTCGGCGAGCTCCTTCATCTCCTCGAGGCTGAGGCCGAGGGTCTTGAGCCTGAGCACGAACTTGAAGCGGATGATGTCGGCCTTGTCGTAATAGCGGACCCGCCCCTCGGTCCGCTTGGGCGACTCGACGAGGCCGAGCTTCTCGTAGAGGCGGATCGTCCTCGTCGTGATGCCGAGAGCCTCGGCGAGGTCGCTGATCATGAGGCGGTCTTCGTTGCTCAGTCGCATGCTGCCCTCGTTCCGGCGACCCGTGTCGGCGCCGATGACAGTATTTTGATACTTGACATGCGCGTCAAGTAGGATAATGCTGGGAACCAAGCGAAGGGCGGAACGGCGCGAGTCGGGCCGGCCTTCCAAATCAGAGGCCGGAGGGGAGCGAATGAAACTCCTTGTGTGCGTTAAACAGGTGGCCGATCTCGAGTCCAGGTTCAAGCCCAACGCGGCGGGGACTTGGTACGACGAGGCCGACGTCGCCTTCAGGATGAATGAGTATGACGAGTACGCCGTCGAGGAGGCGGTACGGCTCAGGGAAAAGCTCGGCGGCGAGAGCGATCTCACCGTCATTTCCATCGGGCCGGAGCGGGTGGGGGAGGCGATCAAAAAAGCCCTCGCGATGGGCTGCGACCGGGGCGTCCATGTCCTCGATCCGGATTCCTCGTCGAAGGACCCCTCGCAGATAGCTGCCATCATAGCGACCTTCGCCAAGGACAAGGGCTTCGACATCATCTTCACGGGCATGCAGTCGCAGGATCGCGGTTCGGCCCAGGTCGGACTCCTCGTGGCCGAAAGGCTCGGGATCGCGGCCCTGAGCACGATGGTCGCCTTCGAGTGGTCTGACGGCGTGATAGCGGCCAAGCGCGAACTGGAGGGCGGCATCAAGGCACGGGTGCGGCTCAGGCCCCCGGCCCTCCTCACCTGCCAGCTCGGGCTCAATGTGCCGCGTTACCCGACACTGCCCAACATCATGAAGGCGAAGAAGAAGGAGCTCCAGGTCCTGCCGGTTGTAAGCCTTCTATCTGAAGGGGCCAGGGCCGTCACCGAGAAATTCTACGCCCCGGCGCGCAAGGGGGGAGGACTCGTGCTCGAAGGCGATATCGCGAGTCTCGTGGATCGCACGGTGGCGATTCTCAAGGAAAAGACGGGGGTGCTCCGATGAAGGTCTTGCTAATTGGCGAATTCCGCGAGGGTAAGGTCCTCGATACCACCTGGGAGTTGTTTGGTTATGCGTCGAAGGCGGGGGCCGACCCGGTCCTCTTTCTCGTCGGCGATCCGGCCAATCCACCCGCCTGCGGCGCGAAGGTCCTTCTCGCCGATCGGTCGAAGGCGGCCGAGTACAATCCCGATTTGCATCGAAAGCTTGTCCTCGACGCGGTTGCGGCCGAGGCTCCGGATCAGGTCGTCTTTTGTCATAGTTCATACGGTTGGGATCTCGCGCCCCGGGTCGCCTCGGCACTGGGGGCCGCCCAGGTCTCGGAGGTCATCGGCCTTTCCGAGAGCGGCTTCGAGGTCGGCTCCTGCAACGCGAAGATGCGGCGCCTGGTCAAGCCGTCGACCGCCAAGGTCGTCGTCACCATCCAGGGAGGGGCCTTTCCGGCAGCGAAACCCGAGGGCGGCCCGACGGTGACCATCATGGCAGGGGATGCGGCATCGCGCGTCGAATTCCTCGGCTATGACCCGCCCGAGAAAAAGGATGTCGATCTTGCAAAGGCCGAAATCATCGTGAGCGCCGGACGCGGCATCGGCAAGAAGGACAATGTCGCG
>JAJXVS010000361.1 GCA_021782015.1 bacterium
GATCCTCGGGAAGCTTCAAAAAGAAAGAACCAGTTACAGCTTGATGCCCGCGAGGCCCGAGGCGGGGAAGGGCGCCCCGTGGCCCGGATAGACCCAGCCGTCGGCGGGGACGAGGGCGCGGGCCCGGTCGAGCGATGCCCGATAGGCCTCGAGATCCGAGGCGAGGAGACCGGGACCGGGCCTGTGCCAGTTGGCGACGAGGTCGCCGGCGATGAAGTCGCCGGCGACCTTGTCGCCCGGCGCCGTGAGGATGCCGATCGAGCCGGGAGTGTGGCCAGGCAGGTGATAGACCTTCGCGTCGAGACCCCAGGCTTCGAGCGACTGACCGTCCTCGAGAAGGATGTCGGCCGTGCATCCGAGACCCGGCTTTCGCGGCACGAGCTGCGAAAGGCCCACGATCCAGCTGAGGCTGCCGATGGCGCGACGTCGAGGCATGATGCCCGACGCGAGGGCGGGGGCGTCCTTTTCGTGGATGGCCACCTTAGCGCCCCAGGCTTCGCGGAGCCAGGCCGAGTTGCCGGCGTGGTCGGAATCGGGATGGGTAAGGATGTGGAGCGCGAGCCTCCCCGGCTCGCAGCCCGCGGCCCTGAGGGCCGCATCGAGCCGCTCCCGATGCATGGACAGGCCCGAGTCGACGAGGATGAAGCTTCCATCCAGATCGAAGAGCCAGGCGTTTACGAAATCGAGGGCGATGCGGAGGGGTTGCGGCGCTGCTGTCATTCGGCGATGGTAGCCTCAAGCCTGTCGGAGCGAAAGTCCTCCGCTGGTCGAGGGTGAATCGCCACCCCCCTCGTTTTCGGGACGAGGAGCTCGCGGATCCTTGTCCTAAGAATGTGCAATTGGTATTTTATTGTGCCTTCCGGCCGGCCTAGTATCTTCGCCGTCTCGCGGATGTCGAGCCCCCGGATATAGGCGCAGTGGTAGAGGAGGCGGTCGCCCGGGCCGAGTCGCTCGAGGACGAGGTCGAGCGCGATGCGTTCCTCGTCGCTATGGCCGTACTTTCCCTCGGCCGCCGCTTCGGCCAGATCGTGGATGGAGGCCTCCTCGACGAGGAGGCGGGCCAAGGCCCCCTCCCTCGCCACCTTCGTCCGGATATGCCGGGCGAAGACGCGGCGGCAGATGGTCCATATCCAGGTCGACGGGGCCGAGTCGCCGCGAAATCGGGGAAGGGCTTCGACGATGGCCAAGAAGGCCTCCTGGGCGAGATCCTCGGCATCTTCCGGGCAGGCGCAGCGCCGCAGGAAAAAGCTCCGCACGAGGGCGGCGTGACCGGCGACGATTTCCGAGGCCGGCCTAAAGACCGGCGACATAGGATCGCAGCTTCTGTTTGGTCACGAGGGCGTGGTCGCGCGAAGCCAACGAGTCGATGCCTTCGATGAGGAGCTCGTACTCGATTTCCTGGGCCCTGAGCCAGCTCTCCTTATAGCGCTCGAGGACCGAGCGCATGAGGAGGGGGTCCCAGCCCTCGACGAGCATTTGGAGGCCCTGTTGAAGCATCGGGTGCGTCGTCGTCGCCCTGATCTCGTCGAGGGGGAGGATCCCTTCTCGTCGCACGAATTGCATCAGCTTCGAAAAGGTATCGATGATGGCCTCGCGGCTCGACAAATCGATTTCCGGCGGCTTCGGCGCGGGCGGAAAGGCTCCCTCGGCCTTCCACGTCGCCAGATGCTTCTGGAGAAGCTTGCCCAGATGGGCCTGCGCCGCCTCGAGGGCTCCCGGTGGAAGGCTGTCCGGATCCTTGACCTCCTCTTTGAGGTAGGCGACGGCCCGAAGCGACATATTCCCGAAAATGAGGTCTCGGATCTCCTCGCCCTGGTCGGCGAGGACGGTGGCGAGCAGCTCCGAATCGATGTCGCGCAGGGCCATCTGGATGACGATATCCGGGAAGGCCGACGTCTTCATGAACTCGGTGAAATCCTTCATGGTTTCCTCCTCCTTGGAAGTGCTCGACTTTCCGCGTCTTCGACTCCAAGTATCGTAGTATTAGTGCTGTCTGGGGGCCCTTCGGTTGGGAAAAATGAGGAGCGCCATTCCCGCGGGGCCCTCGCCTTCGCTATAGTCGAAGCCATGAGCGACGCGACCAGACCCGGGCCGCTCGCGGCCTGGACCATGGCCGCGCGGCCCAAGACCCTTCCCGCCTCCACCTCCGGCGTCATCGTCGGTTCGGCCCTCGCCTTCGCGGCGGGGCGCTTCGACCCAGTCTCCGCCCTCGCGGCCTTCGTGGTGGCCCTCGCCCTCCAGATAGCGAGCAACTTCGCCAACGATGTCTTCGACTTCGAGAGCGGCGCCGACGCCAGGCGCGCCCACGGCCCCACGCGCGTCACCCAATCGGGCATCCTCTCGCCGCGACAGATGAAGCGTGGCCTCCTCGTCGTCATCGGCATCGCCGCCCTCGCGGGCCTCTGGCTGGTCCTCCGCTCCCTCTCGCTCGCCCCCGGCTCCTGGCCATGGCTCCTCGGGACCGGCATTCTGGCCGTCATCTCATCGGTCGCCTACACGACCGGACCCTTCCCCCTGTCGCGCCTCGGCCTCGGCGATCTCTTCGTGCTGATCTTTTTCGGCTTCGCCGCGACGATGGGCTCCTACTTCGTTCAAGCCGGACGTATGGAGGCCGCGCCCATCCTCCTCTCCCTCAGCCCCGGCCTCATCATCGTGGCCATTCTAGTTGTGAACAATCTTCGCGACATCGAGGAGGATCGGGAGACGGGCAAGCACACCCTCGCCGTCCGCTTCGGAGAGGGTTTCGCCAAGGCCGAATATCTGGCCTGTCTCGCCTTGGCGGATATCGTATTAATTGTTTCTATTATCGCGGGCTTGACCTCGCCCTGGACTCTTCTGGCCCTTTTGTCGGCCCCCCTGGCCATCAAGAACGGCCGGGCCATGCTCTCGATACGGGGTTCCGCCCTCAACGCGACCTTAGGGGGCACGGGAAGGCTGTCCTTCCTCTGGGCCCTCCTCTTCGCCGTCGGCGCCCTCATTGGCGCCCTTTTGGGCTAAAAAGCTCGAGCCCCTGTGGGGGGCTCGAGTCCACAGGGGATCGGACGCACAGGGGCTCGGACGCGCCCGGACGGGGGCGCACATGGACCGGCCCTCGCCCCACTTTACCGCGATGTGTTCGCGCTGCCGCCTACGAATCGAGACGGGCGAGGGCCAGGTGGTCCATGGGCCCATGGCCCCTGCCGAGCCCGAGGTCGACCGAAGCTGCGATGAGGCG
>JAJXVS010000362.1 GCA_021782015.1 bacterium
TTCGATCTACTTCACCTCCGGCGGTTCGGAGTCGAACAACACGGTCTTCGAGACGGCGCGCATTCTCGGCCCCAAGGCGGGACGAAAGCGGGTAATTACGACGGCCATCGAGCATCCCTGCGTCATTGAGGCGGGCAAGCGGCTGGAAGGCGAGGGCTTCGAGGTCGTCTGGCTCGGCGTGGACCCGGCCGGCCGCATCGACATGTCCCACCTGGCCGAGGAACTCGATCCTGCGGGAAGGGGCCGCGAGGTCTTTCTCGTGTCGGTCATGCTCGCGAACAACGAAATAGGCACAATTGAGGATGTCGCCGGCGTCGTCCGCCTCGCCAAACAGGTCGGTGCCCGGGTCCATACCGATGCCACCCAGGCCGTCGGCAAGATTCCCGTCGACGTCCTCGCCCTCGGCGTCGACTACCTCACCATGTCCTGCCACAAGATATACGGCCCCAAGGGCATCGGCGCCCTCTACGTCGCCAAGGGCGCCCCCATCGAGGCCCTCATCCGTGGCGGCCACCAGGAAAAAGGCGTTCGCGCGGGCACCTACAACAACTCCGGCATTCTCGGTTTCGGCAAGGCCGCCGAACTCGCCCTCGCGGAGCTCGCCGAATACGGCAAGCGCGTGGGAGTCCTCCGCGAGCGGCTCCGTGCCGGCATCGTAGAGAAGGTGCCCGACATCCACGTGAACGGGCATTCCCTCCATCATCTTCCCAATACCCTCGATGTTTCCTTTCCCGGCGCCGAGGGCGAGGCCATCCTCCTCTCCCTCGACCTCGAGGGCATCGAGGCCTCGACGGGCTCGGCCTGCGCCTCCGGCAGCCTCGAACCCTCCCACGTCCTCATGGCCACGGGCGTCGGCCCCGAGTTCGCCCACGGTTCCATCCGCTTTTCTTTGGGGCGGGACACGACCGAGGCCGAGGTCGACTACGTCCTCGAAAAACTGCCGCCCATCATCAAGCGTCTGCGCCGCTTCTCCACGCTTCCCTCGAGCGTCGCCCATGCCTGATCGTCCGTCATTCCCGCGCCTTTCGACCCACTACCTTCGCAGGAGCTTTTCATGAGCGATGCCGATGCCTTCAAGTGGCTCTATTCCGATGTCGTGAAGGACCACTTCACGAATCCCCGCAACGTCTACGACCCCGATGAGCAATTCACGGCCGATGCCGACGGGCAGGTTGGCAACATCAAGTGCGGCGACCAGATGGCCTTCCATCTCAAGATCGCCGACGATGTCATCACGGATGTGCGCTGGCAAACCTACGGCTGCGCGAGCGCCATCGCCTCGACCTCGATGCTCTCCGAGGTCATAAAGGGCCTACCTATAAGGAAGGCCTATTCCATCAAGCCCGCCGATATCGCCCAACGCCTCGGCGGCCTTCCGGAAAACAAGATTCACTGCTCGGTCCTCGGCGACAAGGCCCTCCGCGCGGCGATCGACGTCTACCTCGAAAAGACCGGGCGACCGGGCGCCTTCAAGGGCGAGGATGCCGTCGTCATCTGCAGTTGTCTCAATATCACCGACAAGGATATCGAAGATGCGGTGAAGGCCGGGGCCCGCGATTGGCACGCCCTGCAAGAGGCCACGAAGATCGGCACCGTCTGCGGCGAATGCAGGCCCAAGGCGGAGGGGCTCCTCCACGAATTCGCACATATTTACGGGGAATGAGGATTGCCCGGCACCCCAGGCGATCTTTCCCGCCTGCCCGCCGCCCGCCCGCCTGCCCGCCCTGCCGCATGCCTGCCTGCCCGGCCGCTGCCCATAACGTGGGCCGCCGATGACGGTCCCGGAATTTCGCGATCAGGTCCTCGCCTGGTACGCGGTCAACCGCCGGTCTTTTCCCTGGCGTGAAACTCGCGATCCCTGGGCCGTCCTCGTCTCCGAGGGGATGCTCCAGCAGACCCAGACGATCAGGGTTGTTCCCAAATATGAGGTTTTTCTCGCCGCCTTTCCCGATCCGGCTGCCCTGGCCGCGGCTCCGGCGGCCGATCTCCTCCGGCTCTGGTCGGGACTCGGTTACAACCGGCGGGCCCTCGCCCTCAAGGCCGCGGCCACCGAAATCGTGTCGCGTTTCGGGGGCGTCCTGCCTGACGACGAGGATCACCTCCTTTCGCTGCCGGGAGTCGGCCCCTACACGGCCCGGGCCGTCCTCGCCTTCGCCTTCGACCGTCCGGTTGTGTTGATCGAGACCAATATCCGCGCGGTCTTCATCCACGAATTCTTTCCGGGTCGGGAGGGCGTGCGCGACGGCGAACTAGAGCCCCTCGTCCGGGAGGCCCTAGATCGCCGCGATCCTCGCAACTGGTACTATGCCCTCATGGATTACGGGGTCATGCTGAAGGCGAGCCTGCCCAATCCGGGCCGGCGCAGCGCCCACCATGCGCGCCAAAGCCCCTTCGCCGACAGCCACCGCAGGGTTCGTGGCGCCATCTTAAAGGCCCTCGGCCCCGAGGCTGAAGGCCTTCAGGCCTCGGAGCTGGCCGCGGCCATCCCCTTCGCCCGCGAGCGCGTGGAGAAGGCCCTGGGCGAACTCCTGTCCGAGGGCTTCGTCGCGGAACGGGGAGGCACCTACCTCCTGTCCGATTCGAAGGAGATCAGACCGGCGAGAGCGGAGCGAAGATCGACCTCCAGAAACGCTCGATCGCATCCCGAATAAGTATGAAGATGTTGCCTTTCTTGACATCCTGGGACGCGACCAGGTCGACCGTTCGCACGATATTCGATCCGCTCGTGTAGATGACCTGTCCGAGCTTTTGACCCTTGGCGATCGGCGCGACGGTTTGGCGATCGATTTCCGCGCGCACGGCCAAGCCGGCCACCTCCGCATCGGGGACGGTGACGGCGAGGGTCGAGGCCGGTACGAGGCTCACTCGGGCTCTTGCGCCGAACCAGGTGCGGATCGTGGGGATTTTGGGTACGGGTGGTGTCTCGGTCTTCCAATTGGCGAAGGACCAGTCGAGGAGCTTGGCTCCGTCGCTCGCCCTGACCGAGCCGCCGCCTGAGGCTCCCGATCCCGTGCCGCCGAGGGTCACGATGATGAAACGCGTGCCGTTGCGCTCGGCCGTGGCGGCCAGGTTAAAGCCCGACTCGACGATGTAGCCCGTCTTGAGCCCGTCGCAACCGGGGTAGTCGAGGACGAGGTCGTTGCGATTGTACTGGATGATCTTGCCCTTCGGCGTGTAGTCGGGAGTCGCGTTCTCGGGCCGGGGAAAA
>JAJXVS010000363.1 GCA_021782015.1 bacterium
GGGGGCGGAAGAAATCGTCGACATCGTGGGAGGCATAGCCGGCGACGGCGGGATCGAACTCGAGGAGCCGCGGATCGCGCTCCACCAGCATGGCCGCCGCGCCCGCTCCCTGGGTTATCTCGGCGGTAGACGAAAGGCTATAGCGTGAAATATCCGATGCGATCACAAGACCCGTATCCTTCGGGTCCCGGGAAATAGCAAGCATGCCGGCCACGGTGAGCATGCCCAGCGAGCCGCCCGCACAGGCGTGTTGGGTCTGAAAGGTCGCGAGCCTCGTGGGAACGGCAAGGCCCGCCTTCGCGAGCATGCCCTGGACATAGGCCGACACCGGCTTGGAATGGTCGAGGCCCGTCTCGGTGCCCGTCACGATCCATCGCAGCCCCGCAACCTTCCCCGGATCGCCGGCCCCGAGCAACTCGAGGGCCGCCTCGGCGGCCATCGTCGCGGTGTCCTCGTACGGCCTGGGGAACCTGAGACCTCGTTGCCCCGTCGTCTGAATGGCCCGATCGAGATGCCGCTTGAGTTCCGGCTTTTCGGCGATTCGCCTGGCGACGAGGTCCGCGAGCGCGAGCGCGTTGCGCGGAACATAAAAACGGAGGTCACCCAAACCGACCGTATTCGTATTCATGGCTGCCTTCTTCATGGGGAAAATGAATGCCCGGCCGGGGCGAGGGCCGCGGACCTGGCACGGCGATAGTATAGACGAAGCCCCGCTTCATCAACATGGGACAAACTTCCCGATTCCCCCGTGTTTGGAGGACTTTACCGGGGGCGAGAACCTTTCGTCCCGAAAGGTTCCCTTCCCCGGCTCTCATGGCGGAGCCCACCGCGCCACAAATTCCGAAACGGCCTAGGACTATCCTCCCATTCATCCCGTACTCCTTCGTTCGGGCGCGTTTTCATCCTCGGACAGCCCCACAGAGTCCTTGCGATATGCGGCTTTTCGGGAGTATTTTTTGTCGACGCTTACAACTAACCCGCGACCGCGCAAACCAGGGCCTTCGCCCCCGCGCCCGGCTTCGGGGCCAAGGAAGACCTTGAGCATGCACGACCACAACCCCAAGACCCTGCCGGACGGATTCCGCAAACTCGACCCACCCACCCGACGAGAACGCCTCAGGGTAGCCCTCGGCATAGAGGCTGCTGCCGACGAGTTCACCTCCACCGGCAGCGACGATGCACTCGTCGAACTCTCGAGCCTCATGGTGGAATCGTCCATCGGCTACGCCCCCGTCCCCCTCGGCGTCGCACACGGCTTCCTGATAGACGGAGTCGGCTTCGACATCCCCATGGCCACCGAGGAACCCTCGGTGATTGCCGCCGCGAGCTATGCCGCCCGCATCATCGCCAAAGGCGGTGGATTCACGAGCCGGGCCACCGAACCCGTGATGGTCACCCAACTCTTCCTCGAAGGCGTCTCCGACGAGGGCCTCGAACAGTTGGCCGACGAATCCCTCCGAGTCGGCGCCGCGATCCAGCCCTTCCTCGGCTCCCTCCCCGCGCGGGGCGGCGGCTTCCGCGGCATGAGTGTCGAGCGCCTTCCGCAAACGGCCATCGCCAAAGTCAGCATTTCCATCGACGTCCGCGACGCCATGGGCGCCAACATCTTGAACACCGCAGCCGAGGGAGTCTGTCCCCTCATCGAGGAAATTTCCGGCGGCAAGCGCCTCATGTGCATCCTGTCGAACGCCGCCACCGATCGCCGCGGCGCGGCCCGCTGCTCCATCCCCTTCTCCGTCCTCGGCGGAGCCGCGGGCAGCAACGGCGACGGAGCGGGCACGGCCCGGCGCATCGAGCTGGCCACCCGGGTCGCCGATGAGGACCCGAGCCGCGGCATCACCCACAACAAGGGCGTGATGAACGGCATTTCTGCCTTGGCCCTCGCCACCTTCAACGACTGCCGCTCGATCGAGGCCGCCGCCCACCTCTGGGCCGCCCGCGACGGGCGCTATCGCTCCCTCACCAGCTGGCGCGTCGAGGGCGAAGCCCTCGTCGGCGAAATCGAACTGCCCCTCTCCTTCGGCGCCGTCGGCGGAGCCGCGGCCTTCCACCCTGCCAGCCGCCTCGCCCTCGACATGCTCGGCCACCCCGGCGCCCCCACCCTGGCCCGCATCGCCGCCTCCCTCGGCCTCGCGCAGAACTTCGCAGCCCTCCTCTCTCTTGTGACCGGCGGCATCCAAAAAGGCCACATGCGCTATCACGCGCCCCGCATCGCCTACATGGCCGGAGCCCGCGGCGCGGAAATCGCCGCCGTCGCCCAAGCCATGACGGCCGAAAAAAACTTCTCGATGCACGAGGCCAGAACCCTCCTCGCGAGCTACCGCGAAGGCCGGCTTCCGGCGCGCAACTGAGTCCCGATGCGGGACCGGAGCCACCTTCGCGTTTCCTGTCGCGCCTCCCCCAGCCTCGCCCTCGTAAAATATTGGGGCAAGCGCGACGAGGGCCTCAATATCCCGGCCACCCCGAGCCTCGCGGTTGGCTTGGGCGGCCTCGAAACGAGCACCTTCGTGGCCGCCTCCCCCGATTCGGCCGACCATGTCAGCATCGACGGAAGGACCCAGGAAAGCGCGCGGTTCGCCCCCTTTTTCGATGCCCTCCGCTCGCGGCTCGACAGCCCCCTGCGATTCCAGGTCGAAAGCCACAATTCCTTTCCAACCGGCGCAGGCTTCGCGAGCTCCTCCTCGGGCTTCGCCGCCCTGACCCTCGCCGCCTCGCGCCTCGTCACCGAACTCGAAAACCGCCCCCCCCTCGAGCCTCCCCTCCTGTCCGAACTGGCTCGTCACGGATCGGCCAGCGCCGCGAGGGCCGTCTACGGCGGCTTCACCGTCCTCGAGGCCGGAGCCCATTGCGCCGAGGCCTTCCTTCCGGCCGACCACTGGCCCGAACTCCGCATCGTCGCGGCCATCGTCTTTCGCGGGGAAAAAACCCATTCCAGCCGAAGCGCGATGGCCGCCACCCGCGAAACAAGTCCCTATTATGATAGATGGCTCGCCGACGCCCCCCTGCTCTACGCCCGGGCCAAGGCCGCCCTCATCGGCCGCGACCTTGAGGAACTGGGCCAGACCATGCGCCTCTCCTACTCGCGGATGCACGCCTCCGCCCTCGCCGCCGAGCCCCCCCTCCTCTATTGGCTCCCGGCCTCCGTAGCCCTCCTCCGGGCCTGCGCCGAACTGAGAGAGAGGGGCGTCGGCGCC
>JAJXVS010000364.1 GCA_021782015.1 bacterium
CCTGTCGGGCATCGAGACCGTCGACGTCGGTTCGCCCCTTCTCTCCATGCATTCTCTCCGGGAGACGGCCGGCGTCCGCGATCACTCAATGATGGTTGCAGCCCTTGCCCGGCACTTCGCTTCCGCCCCAGGGCAGGGCCGATGAGGCCGTCGCCCGCACTCGAGGCGCCCAATCGGGAAGCCGAGCCCGACCCGCCCGCCCACCCCGACCCGCCCGCCCACCCCGCTCTGGACAATCAGACCATCGAGCTCCTCCTTTCCCGAAAGTCCATTCGCGATTATGAGGACAGGCCCGTCCCTGAAGAGGTGAAGGACTTGGTCCTCGCATCGGCGATGCGCTCAGCCACCGCCGGCAACATGATGCTCTACCAGATCATCGAGGTTGAGGACAAAAGGCGGCGGGAGGCACTTTCACACAGTTGCGACGAACAGCCATTCATCGCGAAGGCGCCCTGGATCCTCGTCTTCGTCGCTGATTTTCAGCGTTGGTATGATTATTTCGTCCACACCGGCGCGCCTGCGATGGAAGGCGCTGGAAGGAGCGGAGGCGACCTTCCCGCGGGCGGAGGTGTGGGCGAGGGCGAGGGTGTGAACGTGGGTGTGGGCGGCGGAATTCCGGGGACCCCGGTCACGTCCCGAAACGCCCCCACTCCTTCGGAGTCGGACCTCTTTCTCGCGATGTCCGATGCGCTCATTGCGGCCCAGAGCGCGGCCACGGCGGCCGAGGCCCTGGGTCTCGGGTCCTGCTACATCGGGGACATCATGGAGAACTATGAAGAGCAACGGGAATTTTTCTCCCTGCCCCCTTGGGCCTTTCCCGTTGCCATGCTCACGATCGGGTGGCCCACGCAGGCCCAAAAGCAACGGAAGCAACCCGGACGCTTCGATCGGAAATTCATCGTGGCGAAGGAAAGGTACAGGTTCATCAAGCCGGAAGAATACGACGAATTATTCGGATCCAGCCCGACGAAGGGGGCGCCCTTTCTGCCGGGCGCGGCCAATTACGGCCAGCATGTCTGGAAGAAGAAATTCTCCAATGCCTTCATGGACGAAATGCGTCGCTCGGTGCGGGCGGCTCTGGAATCGTGGCGAGGCCAATAATCATCATGATGACTGGCCTCACCTGATCCTGCCGGGGTTATCGGTCGCCTGATCGATTTGCGTCGCCGGCTCGACATGAATGAGGACGCTTGTGTGGGTCAGTCTGGCCTCGATTTCACCTTCGATGCTGTCGCATAACGCGTGCGAATCGAGCACGCTCATGTCGGGCGGAAGGGTGAGATGGAAGTCGATATGCTTTTTTCCCCCCGCACGGCGGGTCCTGACCGAATGCATGCCGATGCCCGCGCGCGCGCGCACGGTCTCTTCGATGAGGGCGAGTTCCTCCTGCGAGATACTCGCATCGACGAGGGGGCCGAAGGCCTTTACGAGCATGTTCCAGGCTTCGCGCAGGATGACGAAGGCGATGGACATCGCGACGAGGGGATCGAGGTAGTAGACCCAGGCGGCGTGGAATAGGCGATCGATGATGACTATGACGAGGAGACCGCCTGCGACCCCGAGGGACGAATACACATCGGTCTTGAGATGGAGGGCGTCCGCCTCGAGGGCGACACTCGATTCCTCTTGCGCCACTTTGTAAAGCCTCCGCGATACGACGATGTTGACGATCCCCGACGCGAGCATGACGGCGACGCCGAGTTCGAGATTGTGGACGGCCTCGTGCGTGATGAGTTTTTTGACGGACTCCCAAATGATGAGGCCAGCCGCGACGATGATAAGGCCGGCCTCAAGGACGCCAGAGACGTTTTCGACTTTTTCGTGGCCGTAGGGATGGTCGGCGTCGGCCGGAGCCTGAGCGATGCGAATCGAAAAGAACGCCATGATCGCGGCCGCCAGATCCATCAGCGAATGGATGGCCTCCGATATGATGCTCACAGACCCGGAGAGGAAACCGACGAATAGTTTCATCGCGATGAGGACACTATTGGACAAGATGGAAAGACGGGCGTTCCGTGCCGCTCTGTTCATGAGGACTCCTGGCGTCCCGAATGGAGAATGATACTCCCTGGGGGGTGCAGCACGGTACTCGGCAAGCGAATACCGGGCCAGAAGTCCCGCAGATGTGCTGCTGCCCAGGAGATCTCCGCACGGGAGACTTCCTGAGCCCGACTCGCACGCTCGCGCCACGGCGCGACGGCGGTCTGATCTTCCGGAGCAAACGTAATGGATAGGGCTCTTCGCGTCAACGCTTTTCCAGGCCCGATTTTCGCGTACCGACACGTACGAGATTGACGAGAGAACCGGCGAGGGCCGAAATAGACGCGGCCAAGGCGACGAATCTGAAGCCCCGCATGAACACAGCCGGATCGAAGGAGGCGGCGAGATCGTTCATGTTGGCCCGAGTCGTGAACGAGAATATCGCCACTGCGAAGGTCGTGCCCGAAACCATGCCGAGATTCCTGAACAGCGAATTGACGCTCCCCGCGACCCCAAGCCTTTCGCGGGGCACGGAGCCCATGATGCTGGAATTGTTGGGCGACTGGAAGGCGGCTCCTCCGAGGCCAAGAAGGGCGATGACCGCTCCGACCAGGAGCAGCGGGGTCGCGGCGCCGAATGAAGCGAGGAGGGCGAGGCCGATGGCGCTCAGGGCGAGGCCTCCGACCGTGAAGGGAAGAAAGCCCCGCCGGTCGGAAAGCGAACCGAAGACGGGTGCGAGGACGGCGGTGACGATCGGATAGATCGACATGAAAAGGCCAGCGGAGAGCGAGGTCATTCCCCTCACCCCCTGGAGATAGAAGGGCATGAAAAGAATGTAGGAGAACATCGCGACATAGGAGAACCAGGCGGCGATGATGCCGAGGGTGAAGACCGACGAGTTGAAAAGAGTCCCGTCGAGAAGCGGGTGTTTCTTCGTGCGCTCGATGAGGAGGAAGACGACGAGCAGGGCGGCTGCGAGCGGAAGTCCGCCGAACATGGCGAGGGGGGTCGCCGTGCCCTCCTGCCAGGCGAGAAGCCACACGAAAAACACGACGATGAGGCTCGCGAAGACGCCTGCGCCAGACCAGTCGAAGTCGCCTTCCTGCTTTTTCGATTCCGGCATCACCGAAAAGGTCAGGATGACCCCGAGGATTCCTATGGGCACATTGACGAAGAAAATCGACGGCCAACCCGCGAA
>JAJXVS010000081.1 GCA_021782015.1 bacterium
AGGGCTACCGCACCGTCGGCGGCATCAGGCTTTCGGCCTATAACGCGGTCAATCTCGATGCCGTGAAAACCACCGTGCAATTCATGGAAGATTTCCGGAAGAAGAACGGATAGGGCCTGTAGATCGCGCGAGGCGGTCGAGCGATCGGGGGCCCGGCGAGAGCCGGGCCCTCTTCTTTTCGCGCGCCCGGCAGGGCCGCCGACCGGGGCGCGAGGCGGCGAAGACTCCAGGAGCCTAATCCATCGCAGCGGCCACGCCGGCGAAGAGGGAGAGAACCGGGTTCCCCCCGAGAAGATAGGATACGCGCGTCGGGATGCTGAGTCGGGCGGGTCCCAGGCGTCCAGCTTCGAGCGAAAGGCCGAGGGCCGCGGACGCCGCCGACACTCCCGAGGTGGAGAAGGTCGTCGAGGCTTCGACGCTGGCGTAAACCGCTCCGAAAGCGGCGTAGAGCGATGCCTCCGCCACGAGACTGTCGGCCGTTCCTCCTGTCCACAGGGCCCGGCTCCAGCCCGCCGCGAGGGAGGCCGATACGGGAAGCCCCGGATACCAGGCGATGCCGAGGCCAGGCAAAAATGTCCAGGTAGTTGTGCCCGAATCGGCCCAGGAGGCGGAGGCGTCGAGGCGGGGCTTGAGGAGGAGCTCGCCCTGCGTGAAAGACGAACCGAGGCCCGCGGTCGCCACCGTGGAGAGGGTCCCAAGATCTGAACGGCGTTCGAGGCCCGCCTTGAAATCGCCGGAAAGATCGAAGCTGTCGAGAGCCAACAAGAAGGAGCCGGCGCCGCGCCAGGACGGCATTATCGTGGAACCTCCCGACGCCCCTCCCTCGATCGCCAGCACCGTGGTGACCGTCCCCGGCGTCCACGAAAATTCGCCGCGCCCTTCGGCCGATCCATACATGCCGTTGCCTGCCCTGCCCTGAAAGTTGCAAGCCCCTCGGGCCGCGGCCTGGTCTCCAAGCTTTTCGAAGGAAGCCGAAAGCGAACTCGCGGCCGCCGGACTTCCATCGAGAAGGGCCGCCCCCGCCTCCATCGAGGCCTGGCCGAGGCTCTGCGCGGCGAGGCCGAGAGGGGTGGCCGCGAGGACAGCGAGCAGCGCCAGGCCCCGTCGCCTCTGTGTACCAATTGCACTCAATGTGAGGCCCTCCTCGTGATTTCGCGATCGAGGGCGTCGATCGACGCGCCTTTTCCGAGTCCATTCATCAGGATGGCCGCGGCCGGGTCGGCCTGGAGGCCGAGTCCGCGCGCGCGGATGAAGAGCGACAGCACCGCGTCGAAGCGCAGGTCGGGCAAGGCTGAGATCGCCAAAGCCTCCGCGAGGCCCTGGCGCGACGCCGGGGACAGGCTGAAGCGGATGGACGCGTCGAGGGCAACCGCGGCCGCGTTGAAAGCCCTGGCCGCGGATTCGACTGACGAAAGCTGCCTGCCCCGCGCAGCGGCGCCAGCTGTGGCCTTCGAAAAGATCATACGTAGTTCGGTATCGCGATACCCGGCGCGGAGAAGGATGGCTCCCTGCCGAAGCAAGGCGCTCAGACCGGAATGATCGCGAAGCGTCGAATCGCCAGGGGCAATGATCGCGAGCACGGAGGCGAAGCGCGGGACATCCTGCTGGATGGCCGCGGCCAAAAGATGCGCGGGCACCCGTTTGAGCGCGCCCTCGTCGAGGCGTTCCACGAGAAGGCGCTCCGGAATTCCGAGGGACCGGGCGAGCGAGGCTTGATCCAGGAGTTCCGGCCCGATCGCGGCATAGGGAGCCGCGATCGGCGTCGCCAGCCATTCGACGACGCTCCCCTTGCCCTCGGCGACGAGGGGAGCGAGGCAGATGCACAGCATTGCTGGAATCGCAAGCACGAACAGGCTCCCACGCTTCATCGATCATGCCTCGCGAACAGGATCACGGCGACCCGCCCGGGTGTCCGGTCCCCGGGGTTCCCTGCGAGCCGCCGCCAGCCGTTCCCGCCCCGGCTCCCGCACCCGGAGCCTGAGGAGGTCCTCCCATGGCGGCCGCGCCCGATCCCATCGACCAGGAAAGGCGCCCCAGGCCAGGCCCGATGATGCCGGCAGCCCGCTCCGGTCCGCCGAAGGCTGCATCGGGAAGGCGAGATCGCGCTTCTTCCTCGCGAAGAAATCGAGCCATGCCGGCGATTGCGCCACCTCGCGTCGTAATCGAGGCCTGCCGTCGGACCAGCATTCCAGTCTCCTGCGGCGAGATTCCGAAACGCAGGGACAGGTCGGCCATCTTGATGAGCCTATAGGCTTCACCCTCGGGTCCAAGGGCGCTCGCTGGAGAAAAGCGGAGCACGAGGCGATAGGAAAGAAGGCTTGGCGCGGCCTCTTTTGCGGCGCGGGCCATGGAGACGATCTCGTCATAGGTGGG
Organism: bacterium; assembly: GCA_021782015.1. Lineage (GTDB taxonomy): Bacteria > Spirochaetota > Spirochaetia > Treponematales > Rectinemataceae > CAIJMU01. The sequence continues at coordinate 2,374 of JAJXVS010000081.1, forward strand.
AAGAGCGCCGGCCATCGCAATGGCTTGGGCACCTTTCGCAGGCGGTTGCGCGGTCGATTCCGCATCGGGTGCCTGGGCGGTGCCGCCGATCGCAGCCACCAAGGCGAGGGCAAGGGCGAGCAGCCCACCTCGAAGTTCGCGCGTTTTTCGCATCCAAAACCTCCTAGAGCCTGAGCAGGGCGCTCGTTCCCCCGAAGCCATCATCCACCTTCTCGATTGCCGCCGGATCGACTGTCCACTTCGTCTGGTCGATGACAAAATTGTAAAGATATACCTTGCCCTTTTCGAGAGGGACGTCGACCTCCCATATCCTCCCCGAGTTGTCCGGGTGCATCGAGTACCCCATTCCCTTCCAGCCGGTGAAGTCGCCGACCAGGTTGACCGACCGCGCGCCTGGCTCGGCGACCACAAAGCGCACAACCACCTTCGCGTCGCCCCGCGCGATTGTCGGCACCCACCAGAGGAGGGCCAGGACCGCGGCCGCCGCGGCGGCTATTGCCAGGAATGATTTCCTCATCCCCGACGGGGCGCGATGCGATACTAATTGGATGCTTGGCCGGGGCGCTGCCGCCCCGCCCCCGAGAATCGCCTCCATGACGCCGTCGGCCACCGCTCGGGCCCTCGCCGTCGGAACCTTCTCACCTGGCTCTCCGGAGTCGCGGCACATTAGGGGAAGGATGCGTGCGTATCGCGGGCCGCAGCGCCTGCACGCGGACGAATGATTCTTCAGGAAGCTCAGGTCTTCGGAGGAGGGCGGGACCCCTTCCTCCCAGGCTTGGACGAGGGATTCGCCCCTCTTGCACTCATTCATCATAGTGTCTTACCCCCGGAGACGCCCCGAGGTTGCTCGGAGGTATCCGATTCGAGAATCGAGCGCAGTCTTTTCCTGGCCCGGAAGAGCCGCGATTTCACGGCCTCTTCGCCGATGCCGAGAACTTTCATGACTTCGCTTACGGGCAACTCCGCGAAATAATAAAGTTCCACCACGCCCCTCTGTTCCTCGGGCAAAGTCGCCACCGCGGCCCGCACGGCTTCCGCCTCGAAGGTCCGCTCCGCCTCGGCCAGGGCATCGGGCGTGGACCGGGAAGCCTCCTCGACCGCGATTGCGTCCAGCTTCCTCTCCTCGCCGCCCCGTTTGGAGCCATGCGATCGCACGCGGTTGGCGGCGATCGCGAAAAGCCAGGCGGGGAAGCTCTGGCCAAGCCTGAAGCTGCCGAGCGAGCGATAGGCGCGGAGGAATACCTCCTGAGTCAGATCGGCTGCCTCGTCTTCACCGAGACGCCGGGAACGGCAGAAGGCAAGCAGGCGGTCGGCGTACCTCTCGACGATGGGTCTGAAGGCGCCCGCATCCCCCGCGAGCACGCGGTGGATATCGGCGAGATCGGCCAGGTCGTCAGGTGCTTCCACGGCCTTCGACTATACCGCCTTTTTCCGGGAAATTCCGCGCAACCCGGCCAGGGCTGTCGAGGTAGCCATATGCGAAACCCCGACCGCGGTCGCCCGGCTCCGTCGCACGGCCGGGATTTCACCATCGCCATTTCCGACACAGGGAGGAATTTTATGAGAATACTGAAGACCTTTGCGGCGCTCGGCGCCATCGTCCTGGCCCTCGCCCTGGCCGCCTGCACGAGCGCCACCAGCCCCGCGACCTCGACCGTTTCCTTCAACCTTACCGACGCCCCCGTTGACGCCTCGAAAATCAGCAACGTCTATGTGAGTTTCGGCGCCCTCGCGATCAACGAATCGGCGACGGCGGCCGACACCGCAACGTCCTGGATCACCGTGCCGATCGATTCGACAAAGCGATACGACCTCCTCGCACTGAGCGGCGGCGCAAACGCGCTGCTCGGCAATGTACCGCTCACGGCCGGGACCCAGGTCAATCAGATCAGGTTCACCAATCCGACGGTGTCCATCGTCGAGACCGCCAATCCGGGAGTCGAACTTCCCTGCACCCTCAACTCAGCCAGCCTCAAGATCGTGAATGCCTTTTCCGTTCCCCTCACGGGCAGTCTGTCGCTCACCGTCGACTTCGACGTGGGCAAGTCTCTCGTGTACACTCAAGGCACGGGCTACAAAATGAAACCGGTTCTCCGCGCAGTCATCGACAACGAGGCGGGCAAGATACTCGGAACCTTCGCGGCTACGACCAATCCTTCGCATAGCTATGCCGTCTACGTCTACAAGAGCGGAACCTATACTGACGCGGAAACCCTTCCCAATGCGGACGGCGCCTATTTTGCCAACGCGATCACGAGCGCCATTCCCAAGGCAGTTTCGACGGGCGGCTTCGGCTACACGCTAGCCTTCCTTGAAGCCGGCACCTATGATCTGGCAATCTACGACACGACGGCCGCTTCGGTGGTCAGCGCTCCGACCTCCGTCAGTCCCACGCCGACCTACACCGGCGTGACCGTCCTGAGCGCGAAGGACACAACTGAAAATATCAGCCTACCCTGAGTCGATTTCATCCGGGCTCCTTCTCGCCGTCCTTACAGGGCGGCGAGAAGGGTCGCCGCCCTTTCTTTGAGGGCGGCCATGTCTTTTCGCGTCCTCAGCACGAAGGGATTGCGCTCGGCCGTTCCGACGACGGCATCCTGTTCCGATTGGCTCCGATAGGTTGACTTGCGAAAATGGTTGTCGTGGTCTTTCTTCCGCGACTTCCATACGTCCTCCGCAACCTTGTCGCAGAGCCTCGAGAAGTCTTCGATCGCCGAACGGAACATCGATTCGTCGAGGGCGGCCGGCTCCTTGCCCGAGAGCCACGCGAGGGTGGCCCAGGCATGGCTTACCTTGTCGAGAGGATACTCCGACGCGAAGCCCGAGTAGGCCACATGCATCTCGTTCCATGTGGGCACGTCGCCCTCACGGGCCCGCGCGAGCAGGGCCTTCACCTTGGCAGTTGGTACAAGTTGGCCGCCAAGATTTTCCCAATCGTCCTCTCGCCGTCCGGCGCCGAGACGCCGCGACATCGAGGGGAAAGATTCCGTGCCGAGTGCGATGAGGGTCGAGCCCGCGTACCAGAGGAGAATCTCGCGGTAGGCGGACCAGGCCCGCCAGGGCTTGGTGACGACGACCCGGCGCCGCGAATTCTCGATGCCGGTCGCGTCGATTTCGGCGGGGGGGGCGAATCGAGGATCGGAGAGGGCGTCCCGTCCGCGCTCCCGCAGGGCCCCGGCATCGAGGGAGGCGGCTTCGCGACCCTGCTCCCGTTCCGCCCAGGCGCCGATCCATTCCTCAAGGAGGCCTATGGCGCCCATGCATTCCTCGGCCGTATCGGGCGCGAAGGGAGAGAACTCGATGGGGAGTTCCTTCGAGACACGATGATCGCGGGCCACGAATTTGGCCTCGTTGCGCATGAGCGCGTACATGTTGCTGGTCCACCACCATGCCGGCGCCATGACGAGGCGGTCCAGCGTTCTGTCGTCGTCGACGAGGCAGAAGGGGAGGGGCACATCGAGTTCGAAGCGGAAATCGCCCTTGGCCAGCAGGCAGTATGAGGCGAAGCGCGAGGAATGCTTGACCGAGGTCGAAAGGCCCGGCCAGAAGCCGCGGCCCGCCTCTATCTCGCCGTCATTGGAGCGCGAGTTGTGGTTGGACCCGATGGTGGCTCCGGCCGCCATGTTGGACTGTCCCCTGACGAGGCTCGCGATGAGAAAGCTCGTATTGTGATGTTGTTCGTGGGCGGGGAAGATGAGATTGTTGAGGATCTCGCAGCAGGAGACGGTCGAATTCTCGCCAAGCACCGAGTGGATGAGGCGCGCCCCGTACTTGAGCGCCGAATTGTCGCTCATCACGAAACGCACAGCCTTGCAGCCGTAGAAAACCCGGCAGCCGAATCCGACGATTCCGTTGACGAGCTCCACTCCCTCGCCGATCTGCGTGCGCGCCTCGTCGCTCGAACGTATTGTGAGATTCTTAAGCTTGTTGGTGCCCTTGATGTAGGCGCAGGGCCCGATGGCGACGTCCTTGATTATGCCGTTCGACTTGAGCACCGAATAGGCCCCGATGCTGCCGTAGCGACCTCGCCGATGATCGAACATGGCGTCGGTCATTGAACGGAAGGCGGTCATGAGGCGCGCGTCGCCCCGATGGCGTGCCCAGAGGTATGCGTCGGCCGGAAGCATGCCTTCGAAGGGCAGGATCGAACGGCCCCCGGCCTCGTTCATCACGTCGAGCTCGACGCGGACCTCTTCCGTCTCTCCCTCCATGATGATGCCGTTCCCGAATTTCGCGTGATTGGAGCATTCGATCTCGTCGTTGTTGATGAGGATGCAGCCATCACCTATCACTTGATGTGCGACGTAGGCGCAGTCGTGGATGGCGCAATCGTCGCCGATGTCGCAGGCGATGATCCTCGAACGGTACACGCCCACGGGCACCTTCGTGTCGTGATGTTCGAGGACAGCCCGTTCGAGCCGGCCGAGCCTGACGAGTCCGTCGAAGGAGGACTGCCTCACGAGCTCGGGATTGAAGGGGTCGCTCACGAGGAGGAAGTTCCAGTCGGGGCAATTGTTCTCGTTCTTGACGAGGCTCTCGATCTCGTAGGGCCGGAGCTTGCGGTAGGACGTCAGCGATTTTCCGGTCGCGGCGAGCTGCCGATCGCGGATCGCGTATTCGTCCTCTCCCGGATGCAAAAGCTCCGCCGGCACGAAACCTGCGCCAGTCGCGTCGGAGGGCAGAAGGCGTATATCGTTCATGATTTGGAAAGCCTACTGGCGGGCGGAGCTTTGCGCAAGCGCCCGCGCGCCTTCGCCATGGGGATCGGGGGAAGGTGACGGGGATGAGGGACGTTGAGGGAATTTCGCACTTGACGCTTTGATCCGCCATCCTGGATACTTCAGGCCTTGCGGCTTCGGGGAACTACCAGTTTATGTAATCCAGGAGGAATTAATGAAGAGAATGTTTACGGTTGTCGCGCTTTCCCTCGCCCTGTTTTCGCTGATGGGTTGCGCCTTCACTCGACCACTGGCGGTCACTTCGAATCCAATCGGTCGGAAAGTGGGGGAATCGAGCATCACCCTGCTTTTCAATTTCATCCCCCTCTCTAATGACGCCGGTATCTATGCTGCGGCACGCAAGGGCGGAATCACGACCATTTCGACCGTCGACGTTCGTGAGACCTGGTGGCTTTTCGGCACCACGACGACGACGGTCATCACGGGCGACTGAGTCTCAATCGGCCGCCGCATTTCCGGCCGGCCCGTTCCGAAGGAGGCTCGATGGTCATGCGAAAGACCCGTACTATGCTTGCTTTTTTGGCCGCCGCTCTCCTGTCCTCCTGTACGACGACGATGCCGATGCAGACTCTGTTTGTGCGCGAGGGCGTGCTTCAATATTATATCCCCGAGTCGAGTTCGAGGACGGCCGGCTACAAGCTTGATATCGACCTGACATTCCGGGACGACCCCGACGTCGAGCCTCCTGTAACCATCAACTATTCCCTCCATTATCCGCCGCGCGATTCATCCATTCCGGCGCATCAATACTTTCTCACCAGGTCAGGCGCGAGAATCGCGACCGGCAAAAGCACCTTGCTCTACCGGGAACGAAGTCGGTCGACCGTCCGCATATCCACCGTGATGTCGCGGATTGCACTGAAGGAGCTGCTTTCCACGCCTCTTTCGGCCTTTGTTGTGGAATTGGGCGATTCGAGAACACTCGCTTTTCCGCTTCCCGGCCATTTTTCACGGGAATTGAGGCATTTGTCGGAGGATATTTCGCCGTGAGAGGCGATCCCCCTGTTCCGGAGAAGGGATGGAGGGTGCCCTGCGAGCGATCGCCTGATATACACAATTGGCTAATATATGTGCCGTCGTTGCGGAGAGATAGACGCGCGTCGATCAGGATACCCCGCTTTGCGGCGCATTCAGCCCTTCTGTCCTGGTCTCCCCGCAATGACTGTTCTCGCCGGCGCGGCTGGCGATTTCCCTGTGCGGCCGACCCCGGACCATTGATGCAGAACGCGACGTCTGTGCGATCGGGCCGCGCTTTTTGATTTTCTCTTGCTCTCCGCCCAAAACCCGGTTATGCTTCTTCTCCGTCGATCCGGGCTGTCCCAAGCCGCGGACGTGGAGGGTTTGAGTGGCCTTGGGCAGTAAATACGGCACACATCGTGTCATCGAGCCGGTCGGAGCGCTGCCGCAGACGGCCTCCAGGATCAACAACGACATGTCCGTCGTCTGGGACAATGAAATTCTTGTCGACGTCACCGCGCTCAACATAGATTCGGCCTCCTTTACGCAGATCGAGGAGGAGGCGGGCGGCGACATCCCGAAGATCGAAGCCAAGATTCTCGAAATTGTATCCTCGCGCGGCAAGCAGCAAAATCCCGTTACGGGATCGGGTGGCATGCTGATCGGCACCGTGTCCAAGATCGGGTCGGCCCTGCGCGAGCGCGAGCTTCGCTCGGGCGATCGCATCGCTTCCCTCGTTTCCCTGTCGCTTACGCCTCTCAAGATCGCGCGCATCACCAAGGTGCATCCCGAGATCGATCGGGTAGACGTCGAGGCCCAGGCCATCCTTTTCGAGTCGGGCATCTACGCCAAGCTGCCCGAGGATATGGACGAACGGCTCGCCCTCGCGGCCCTTGACGTCGCCGGGGCTCCCGCCCAAACGGCCAAGCTGGTCAAGCCCGGCATGACTGTGCTCGTGCTCGGCGCCGCGGGCAAATCCGGTGTTCTCTGTTGTTACGAAGCGATGAAACGGGTGGGGCCGACGGGCCGGGTGATCGGCCTTATCCCCTTTCCCGCGCAGCGAAAGCTTCTCGATGGGCTCGGTGTCTGCCATGAGGTCGTCGTGGCCGACGCCACCAAGCCCATTGAGGTTTTCGAGCGCGTCCTCGCAGCCAATCGCGGGCGCGAAGTGGATCTTTCCATCAATTGCGTCAATGTCCAGGGCACGGAAATGGCCTCGATACTTCCTGTCCGCGACGAGGGCACGGTTTACTTCTTTTCGATGGCGACCAGCTTTACGCGTGCCGCTCTCGGCGCCGAGGGTATCGGAAAGGACGTGACGATGGTGATCGGCAACGGCTATACCAAGGACCATGCCGAGATTACTTTGTGGGAACTCCGCGAAAACCCGAAATTGAGGAAACTGTTCGAGGAGCAGTACGTGAAGTGAGATAGATGCCGACGCCTGTGCCGGGAAGCCGGCGGCGCCGAGCATCCGGTTCCGAAGGTCGTCGGTGCGTCGGCGCCAAGGGGAGCTGACGAAGGCCAGAAGCGAGTTTCCTCCCGCCGCGGGGTGGGCAGGAGACGGGGGCAGTCTTCCGGCCGGGATTCGATCGTCGTCCGTCGTCGGGCGAATCCTTCAGTAGTATGAAGAATCGCGGGCGCGCCGCTCAGGCGGTTTCGCCCGCGCCAGGGGGCTCCCCGTCCCCTGCGCGACGATGGCGAGCCACCCGCGACGCGGGCCGGATCGCCGGAGTCGGGGTTCGAGGAGGCCTTCGCCTCGGCGCAGAGCGCCTCGGCGGGGCGGATGGACGAGACCATTCTTTCTCCTCGAGAGGACAGGCATATGGCCAACGAGTTTCCCCATCTCAGGCTCGAACGATCGATGGCGATGTTCGAGGAGGCGAAGCGGCTCTCCCCCGGCGGGGTCATGGGCATCCGGCGTCCCTACAATTTCGTGCAGGGCGAGTATCCCATTTTCATCGACAAGGGCTACGGAGGCCACATCGTCGACGTGGACGGCAACGACTACATCGACATGCTCTGCGCCTACGGCCCCGTGATACTCGGTTACGACGAGAAGGAAATCAACGAGGCGGTCAAGCGACAGATGGACGAGAAGGGTTTCTGCTTTTCCCTCGTCCAGCCCGTGCAGAACGAGTTCGAGAGAAAAGTCGTTGACCTCGTGCCCTGCGCGGAAATGGTCATACCTGTCAAGACCGGTTCCGACGCCACGACCCTGGCTGTCCGCATCGCCCGCGGCTACACCGATCGCGAAGTGATCCTCCGCTGCGGCTATCATGGCTGGCACGACTGGTGCGTCGAAGGCCACGGAGGGGTGCCCGAGTCCACCCTGGGCCTCACGGACGAATTCGAGTACGGCGATCTGGGCGCCCTGGAGGAGAAGCTCCGGGCCCACGACGGCAAGGTCGCCTGCGTCATCATAACGCCGGTGGGGCATCCCCTCGCCAAGCCGGTGCAGGCGCCGACGAAGGCCTATCTCGAAGGCGTGAAGAAACTGGCCCACGATCACGGAGCCGTCCTCATTTTCGACGAGATACGGACGGGTTTCCGGGCCGCCCTCGGCGGCGCCCAGGAGCGTTATGGCGTCACTCCCGACCTGGGCACCTTCGGCAAGGCCATGGCCAACGGATACCCGCTCAGCTGCGTGGCGGGCAAGGCCGAGATCATGTCGGTCTGCGAAAAGAAGGTGTTCGTAAGTTCAACTTTCTTCCCCAACAGCCTCGAGATGGTCGCCGCCCTCAAGACCATGGAGATCCTCGTGCGCGAGGACGTTCCGGATTCCATCTGGAAGCGGGGCACGAAATTCCTGTCCGATCTCGAATCAATTGTTGCAAAGTCGGGAGTGCCGGCCACGGTGAGCGGGATTCCCCCGATGCCCTTCATCACCTTCGACGCGGGCCCCGGCGAGGCTGCGGGCACTCCGGGAGAAAAGATCTACAAGGCGAGGCGGGAGTACTTCTACACCCAGACGATCCGGCGCGGGCTTTTCATCCAGCCCTTTCACCATTGGTACATTGCCCACCGCCACACCGACGCCGACCTCAAGAAGGCTCTCGACGTGATCGCCGAAAGCCTGGAACTGACGATGAAGAAGTACCCGGCGCCTTGAACCGGCCTACCCGCTCGACGAACTGTACGTACTAGGAGAACATATGCTGGAAGGCAAAATAGTCATAACCTGCGCGGTCACGGGAGCCGAAACGACCAAGGAACAGAATCCGGCCCTGCCGATCACGGTCGAAGAGGTGGTCCGGGCGGCGGTCGAAGCCCGCGAGGCCGGGGCGGCCATCCTCCACCTCCATGTCCGAGACGCATCGGGTCGACCCACGCAGAGCGTCGCCCGATTCAAGGAAACCATCGAGGCGGTTCGAAGGAAGACTGACATAATTATCGAGATCACGACAGGCGGCGCCGTCGGGGATACGGCGGAAGAACGGCTCAGGCCCGTGGCGGAACTCGAGCCGGAGATGGCGAGCCTCGATTGCGGTACCGTGAATTTCGGCAACGACTACATCGTGAATACCCTTCCCGTCATGCGCCAGTTCGCCGCGACCTTTCATGACCATGGCGTGAGGCCCACGCTGGAATGCTTCGATCTGGGCCACGTCTATTCGAGCCTGACCCTTCTCAAGGAAGGACTCCTCGAAGGGCCCTTGCACTATGGCTTCGTGCTCAACGTCCCGGGGGCAGTGCCCTGGAATCCCGACAACCTCGAGGCCTTCAAGAGGGCCATGGCCCCAGGCTCCGATTTCACCGTGATGGGCATAGGTCGTTCGAACCTCAGCGCCCAGTACGGCGCCATCGCCGCGGGTGGCTGGATTCGAGTCGGCTTCGAGGACAATGTCTATTACGCGAAGGGCAGGCTCGCGAGGTCCAACGCGGAGTTGGTCGAGAGGGCCGTGCGCATTTCGAAGGAAGCCCAACTCGAGCCCGCCTCGCCGGGCGAGGTGAGAAAGCATCTCAAGCTGAGGGGCTGAACTGAGGGGTTGACCCGGAGCAGGCGACTCGGATCCTCCCCTTCCACGCGCCCCATTCGATCATCAGGAGAAAGGTATGCAGCAGTTTATCAGTCATGATTATAAGAGGATTCCGCTTTACAAGGATGTCACGCCGGAACAGTGGGGCGATTGGCGTTGGCAAATGCGGAACGACATCAAGGATGTGGCGGCCCTCGAAAAGGTGCTTCCCCTTTCTGAAAAGGAGAAGTCCGACATCACCGAGGTCCTCAAGCGCTTCAGGATGGCGATTACTCCGTATTATGCGAGTTTGATCGATCCGGCGAACCCGGCCTGCCCGGTCAGGCTCCAGGCCGTTCCCCGCCTGCCCGAGGCCCACGACGACGAGGTCGATTGGGACGATCCCTTGCATGAGGACGTCGATTCCCCGGTGCCCGGGCTCACCCATCGCTACCCCGATCGTGCGCTGATGCTCGTGACGAACATCTGCTCGATGAATTGCCGCCACTGCACGCGACGCAGGCTCGTTGGCCAGGACGATGTCCACCTCGACGAGGCAAACGTGGACAGGGCGATCGAGTACATCTCGAAGACGCCCATCATCCGCGACGTGCTCATCTCCGGAGGAGATCCCCTCGTCTTGTCCGACGACAAGCTCGAGCGGGTTATCGCCAGGCTTCGCGCCATTCCGCACATCGAGATCATCAGGATCGGCACGAGGACGCCCGTGGTCATGCCGATGCGCATCACCGACGAGCTCGTCGCGATGCTCGGAAAATATCATCCTATTTATGTCAATACCCATTTCAATCACCCGAAGGAAATCACCGCGGAGGCCAAGGCCGCCCTGGACAAGCTCGCGAACGCCGGCATTCCTTTGGGCAACCAGTCGGTCCTGCTCCGCGACGTCAACGATTGTCCGACCCTCATGAAGAAGCTCGTCCAGAAGCTGCTCGCCGTCCGGGTAAAGCCGTATTATATCTATCAATGCGACCTGTCGAAGGGCATTTCGCATTTCCGCACCAGCATCTCCAAGGGCATCGAGATCATCGAGAACCTCCGCGGTCACACCACGGGAATGGCGGTACCGACCTTTGTGATCGACGCCCCGGGCGGCGGCGGCAAGACCCCGGCCATGCCGAACTATATCATAACCTCCAACGAACGCCGGGTCGTCCTTCGCAATTATGAAGGTGTCATAACCACCTACGACGAACCGCGGCAATACGAGGAGGATTGCGGCATGTGCCGGCTCTGCGACGACGAGCCGTGGCTCAGGCCGACCTGCGGCGTGGCGCGCCTTCTGGAGGGCAGCCAGAAGACCATCGAGCCGGCCAATCTCGCGCGCGGGAACAGGGTCGCGGGCATTGCCACCGAAGGGCGCAAGGACAGGCCGCGGAAGGGCGGCTTCTGAGCTCGATATGCGCCTTCTTTCCGCGGCCGATTTCCAGGATCGCGTGACCTTCATAACGGGGCCAAGGCGGGCCTCGGGAAAGACCGCGCTCGCCCTCGCGGCCCTCGCCATCCTACGGCGGGAAGGAATTTCCGCAGGCATACTCGGGGTAGGCTTCGAAGGCGAATCGAAGGGCCTCGCCTCCGCGGGCGCCAGGTCGGCGCGAATCGGCGTGGAGACGGGCGATCTTTTCGCGAGCGCCTCGGCCTGGCTTGGCGCATCCGGCTCGGAAGCCGAGATCCTGGGAATTTTGCGCGGGAGCGGCGCCTTCGGGACCCTCGTCCTGGCAAGAGCCCGGCGTCCGGGAATGGCAGTGTTGGTGGGACCCGACTCGAATGAGGCGACGGCCGAAGCCATCGACTTGATGCGCGAGGAGGGCGCGAAGGCCATTCTCGTCGACGGCGCCTTCGGAAGGCTCACGCAGGTGGCCTCGATCGAGGGGGCCCGATTTTTGCAATCTGTCATAATTGACCGGGGCACCGTCGAGGCGTCCCTCGCCTCGATGCGTCGCCTCGCCATGCTCGCGGCCTTGCCCTTGGCCTTGCCCGTGGCCGCGGGGTCCCGTGGGAAGGCCCTTTCCGCCGGCGAGTTCGTTGAAATCAAAGGCCCGCTCACCGCGGCCGGTCTCGCCTCCCTCCCCGAAGAACCTTCGCGAATCGTCATCGAGGATTTGACGAAGGTGTTCCTGGAGGATTCGGCCCTGCGATCGCTCCGCCTTCGCCATGAACTCGCGGTGCGGCGCCGAATCGACTTCGGAGGCTTCGTGATCGCCCTGCGCGGTCTTTCCATTGGCGAATTTCTGGGCGCAATCGACGCCGGGGAAAAAGGGGCCGACCCCGGCCTTTCCGCCTTCGATCTGCCGCGAACCCTGCTTTTCGCCAGCCCTTATGACGAAGGGGCCGCCTGTGATGTCGCCTGAGCCATTCGCGACGAAGGTCGCCGGGAAAGGCCTTCCGGAACCTGCCGGGATGGGCTCAGTCGAAGGTGCCGGTGCGGACCCCGCCGGCACCTTCAGGGACCCCGCCGGCGCCGGTTTGGGCTCCGTCGGCGCTGGTTTGGGTGCCGTCGGCGAGGGCAAGAGCTCCTCCGGCGCCTTCAGGAGCTCCGACAGGCGGAGACGTGAAGCGGCGGTGAGCGCGGCCGCGCGGGATTTTTCACGGGTGGACGAATTCCTCCAGCTATGGAAGCCATTGACCCCCTGGGGGAAGGACGACAAGGAAGGGCGCATTGTTTATCGCGATCGTACTACAATCGATGAGCTCCTCGATCTTGCCGAGGCCTGGGACGCCCTGTCGAGGAGACTCGTCGATGCGGGTCGAGGAGCGGTCCTCGACCGGAAGTTGGTTC
>JAJXVS010000365.1 GCA_021782015.1 bacterium
TCGACGGCGCCCAAAAGCCGGGCGCCCTCCTCGCCCTCGGACATCCCTACGACCCGAGGAAACAGGAATGGTACGTGGAAGCCGTCGGGCGTGGTTCGGCGACCTGGAGCCAGCCCTACTACATCTCAGCCTTCGGAGCCTATGGCATCTCGCTCTCGACACCCCTCTTCGACGAAAAGGGGGCCCTCTCGGCAGTCACCCATGGGGTGGTGGCCCTGCCCCTGATGGCGCGATTCCTCCACGAGAATTTGCCCGAGGCCTCCTCCCTGGTCCTCGTCGTCGATCGCGAGGGAAGACTTCTTGCCTCTTCGAAGGGCCTGGAAAACGACAGCACCCTCGCCCCGGAACTCGCGAAGGCCGAGGCGAGCCGGGACCCCCTGATCGCAGCGGCGGGCACGGCGATGAGTCACAACCGCGGAGCCATCGATCGCTTTGCCGCGGAAGGCCGGACCTGGCGCCTCGCAAAACAGGCCTTCCACGGCCCCCTGGGCCTCGAACTCGACATCGGCGTCGTCATCGAAGAGTCCCAGCTCGCCGGTCCGCTCAAGGAATTCCGGGACGTGGCCACAGTCCTCATCGTTCTCTCCGCCCTCGCCATGATGCTCGCGGGCTACCTCATCGCCAAGGCCATTTCAAAGCCGGTGATCGAACTCGATGCACGGGCCGCGCGACTGGCCAGGGGCGACTGGAGACCCGGCCCCGATAGCCACGCGATGGCGACGGAAATCAGGCAACTCTCTGCCTCCTTCGACACGATGGCCGCGACCCTCCACGACACCCTCGAGGGCCTGGAGACGAAGGTGGCCGAACGCACGGCCAGCCTCGACAACCTCCTCCGCGAGGTGAACCACCGCATCAAAAACACCCTCAACGTGGCGGCCTCCCTGTTGGCCCTCCAGGGCGCCCTTTCCGATTCGAAGGAAACCTCGGAGGCCCTCGACGAGGCCGCCCTGCGGATAAAATCGATGGCCATTCTCTACAGCCGACTCCACCTCGCCGCCGACCTCGAAAATATCGAACTGCGATCCTTCATCGGCGCCATCCTCGACGCCCTCGCGGCCGGCTCGATCGGCCCGCGGCCCATCCGCGTGGAGCGCGAGCTTGTATCGGCCAGCCTGCCCGCGAAGATCGCCTCGTCCGTCGGCATCATCGTCACCGAGCTCTTCACCAACGCCTGCAAATACGCCTTTCCCGAGGGCAGGGAGGGCGTCGTTACGGTGCGGCTCGACAAAGTGGGAACAATGCTGCGAATCGAGGTGAGCGACGACGGGGTGGGCTTTCCCGCGGGGTTCGACCCGGCGAACGGTGGCGGCTTCGGCCTCACCGTCGCTGGCGAACTGGCCGCCAGCATGGGGGGGCGGCTCAGCATCGAGGCGCGCGAACGAGGCAGCCTCGTCGCCCTGGAGATCGACCTGGGCGCCGAGGGCGACAGCATCCTGTCCAAGCCCCTGCGATAGACGCGGGCTGACAGCCTTAGGCGCGGGCTGACAGCCCTAGGCGCGGGCTGACAGCCTCAACCTTCGACCTTCCCGATCGCGGCCAGCCTCTGCCGCAGGGTCGGATGCGAATAGTTCCAAAAGGCGTAGAGGGGATGGGGCCAGAGGTTCGAGGCGTTCTCCTTGTTGAGGCGAAGCAGGGCCGAGGCCATCGCCTCCTTGCCCGCGGCCCTGGCGGCAAAGGCGTCGGCCTCGTACTCGTGCCTCCGCGACCAGGCCGAAAACAGCGGGCCGAGGAAGAAGGTGGCCGGCCCCGAGACGAGGGCGAAGATCAGCATAATTGCCTCCTTCGTCCGCTCCGCGAAACCGAAGGCCGCGTAGAGCTCCCCCCAGCCCATCAGGATCGACAGGACCCAAAAGCCCACAAAGGCGAGGAGAATCGAGACGGCCGTCATCTTGAGGACATGGCGGCGCTTCTCGTGGCCGATCTCGTGGGCCAGGACGGCCAGGATCTCATCCTCGCCCATCGACGAGATGAGGGTGTCGAAGAGGACGACCCGCTTCACGGCGCCGAGGCCCGTGAAATAGGCGTTCGAGTGGCGCGAACGTTTCGATCCATCCATCACGAAGATGCCCCTCATCCGGAAACCGAGGCGAGCGGCTAACTCGCCTATCCTGTCCGCGAGAGTACCCGCGGGCAGGGGCGTGAACTTGTTGAATAAGGGCGCGATCAGGAGGGGAAAGATGATCGAAAGGGCGATGTTGACGAGGGAGAAGATCGCCGCAGCCCAGAGCCACCAGAGCCCACCCGTCGCGTCCATAAAGGCCATGAGAAGGGCGAGGAGGGGCAGACCGATAAGGGCCGAAATGAGGGCTCCCTTGAGGCCGTCGAAAAGCCAGGTGCGGATCGTGCTCGTGTTGAAGCCAAAGCGCTTCTCGATGCCGAAGGTCGACCAGAGCGAGAAGGGAAGAGAGATGAGGCCCGAGGCCAGGGCGATGACCACGAAGAAAAGGGCGGCGCGGACGAAGTCGTGAAGGCCGCTAAAGCCCCAGCCCGAGACGATGCCGCCCAGGCCCGCGTCGAGGAGGCCGAAAAGCCCGAGGGCCGCCACCGCGAGGGTCGGCAGAGTGGTGAGGGGCGCCTCAAGGAGGCCGAAGCGGAGCCTGGCCATGCTGTATTCGCCCGCCTTCGCGGCCTCTTCCTTCGAGACTGAGCGCGCCAGTTCCGGCGGCACCTTTCCGCCCGCCGAGCGCACGCTCCGCCAATTGAGATAGGCAAGAAAGACCCCCCAGAGGAGATCGAGGCCCGCGAGGGCGAGGTAGAGGAGGAGAATGGTGGTCGGATTCACTAAGGTCTCCGTCGCGAAATAGATCAGAGGAATATACGCAATACGGCGAGGAATGGGAGGGGGGGGCGGCGCGATGGACAAAGGGTCAGACCCCAACTATCTTCTCAGCCAAGAGAGGTGCCCCATGTCCTATGTCGTCGATTTCGTGAATGTCTCCACGACCGGCCTGGAAAGCTCGCCCGTGGCCCCTGCCCTGGCCGGCCTCCGCGCCAACGAGGCGCGATATTTTATGAACAAATACAAGCACGAGTTCACCGTCGAGCCGGCCTCGAAGAGCAAAACCGCCCTCGCCTACGTGAAGCGGATCCTCAAGGAGGAGCGCGGCCTCGAGATCGAATCGAAGCCCCTCGAAACCTCGAGCTTCGAGGTCGAGAACATGAAG
>JAJXVS010000082.1 GCA_021782015.1 bacterium
GCGGCTGCAGGTGCGGGCGCGGCGGGCGGCGGCGCGGCTGCAGGTGGTGGCGCAGACCCTGCGCTGGCTGCCGACCTCATCAAGGCCCTCGGCGCCAGCCCCGGCGACCTCATCCTGATGGTCGCCGACGCCAAGCGGAGGATCGCCAACGTATCCCTCGGCGCCGTCCGCTCGAAGCTGGGCAAGGACCTGGGCCTCTGTGACCTCGCGGGTACGCCCGGCAGCCGGGCGGCTAAATACGAATTCGCCTGGATCGTCGACTTCCCGATGTTCGAATGGAACGAGGAGGAGGGCAAGTGGGACACGGCCCACCACATGTTCACCATGCCCCAGGAGAAGTACCACCCGACCCTCGAGTCCGACCCCGGCGCGGTGAAGGGCGACCTCTACGACCTCGTCCTCAACGGCTTCGAGCTGGCCTCGGGCTCCATCCGCATCCATGATCCGGAACTCCAGAAGCGGATATTCACAATTGTTGGCTTCGACCCCAAGGACGCGGAAACCAAGTTCGGCTTCCTCACCGAGGCCTTCAAGTACGGCCCCCCGCCCCACGGCGGCATCGCACCCGGCCTCGACCGCCTCGTGATGCTCATGGCCGGCGAGACCTCCATAAAGGAAGTCATCGCCTTCCCGAAAAACAGCTTCGCCGTGGGCCCCATGGATGATTCACCCAACTACGTCGATGAGAAGCAGCTGAAGGAATTACACATTCGAATTGTCGATCAGGCGGATTCAAAGTAGGCCCATGGCTGATTCAGCCCAAGATGGGGAAACCCAGTTCGACACGGGTCCCGCCCTCCGAAACGAAGGAAAGCTCTCCGCCCAGCTGACTGGCAAGGCCGGCCACGACCGTTCGACCGAAGCCTTTCCCGCCATCAGCCCCGTCAAAGCCCTTGCCGTCATCCTCGACGACGAGCCTCGCCCGGCCCTGACCGGTCGAAAACCTGACGACGATCTTCCCGCCCGGTCCTTCGGGAAAGGCATGTTTATACGCATTGGTAATGAGTTCGTTGGCGATTATGCCAAGGGGCATGAGGATCGAGGTGTCGAGGACGAGGGATTCGAGTTCGGTGACGAGTTTGATGCCCCCGCCGCTCGCGCTCGTCCCGCCCGAAGCCGCGCCCGCCGCACCGGCAGCCCCGCCGCCTGAACCCACCCCGGCAGCCACTCCCGCCGCACCAGCAGCCGCGCCCGCCGCACCGGCAGCCCCGACCGCGCCCGATGTCGCGTGGGCCTCCGCATCCGAGGCGACCGGACCGCTTCCATTCGACGCTCCAGGCCGGCGTTGGGTGGCTATCGACTCGGCGATGTCCGCCAAGTAGGCGGCCGCGTCCATGCCCCTCACCGATTCCGATCGATAGAGCTTGTCGTAGAGGAGCATCATGCTCCCGAGGCGCGACTCGGCGTCGAGGAGGGCGGAGCTCACCGAGGGGTTCTCGCTTGATTGCGCCTGAATCGCGAGAAGAGACATCATCGAACCCATATTGTTCTTGATCCGGTGATGGACCTCGCGGAGAAGGAGTTCCTTCTCTGCGAGGAGAGACCTGATCCGCTCGGTAGCGAGCCAGGATTCCGTGATATCGGTCAGCATGCCGTCCCAGAGGATGTTGCCGTTCGGCTGGGCAGTGGGCGTCGATTCCTTGCGGATTCGCCTGAGCCTTCCGCCGACGAGGATGCGCCCCTCCCACGCGAAGGGCGTGGCCGAGGAGCGGGCACGGGCCTGCTCCTCTAGAAAGAAGGGTCGATCATCGGCATGCATAAGGGCTATTTCGGCGCTGTTGTCCGCGAGGGTCGTGCCGGGCGGAAAGCCGCAGATCGCGAGATACCGCTCGCTCACGTAATCGTAACGGAAGTTGCCGCCCGGGGTGCTCGTCGCCCGATAAACGCCGACCGGGATGTGCGAGGCGAGGCGATCATAGGCATGCTGACTTTCTTCCAGGGATTTTTCGGATTTCTTGCGCCTCTCGATCTCCGCGCGGAGTTCGTCGAAATCCGCGTGCAGCTTGTCGCGCATGCCGAGAAGATCGCCGCGGAAGGCCTCGATCTCCTTGATGGAGGAGGGAGGGGGCAGCGAGGAATCGCCACGGTCGCCCGCCGCCACGGCCGCGGCGAAAATCGAAAAATCGTTCACCTTGACCGCGACGAATCCTGTGATGAGGTAGGAAAGGAGACCGAGGAGGATGATTCCGAACAGCATCGACATGACGATTATGTCGCGCATCCGGTCGATGCTTCCGAGGATGAGGTACTCCGGATAGACGGTGACGATTCGCCAATCGCGGCCCACCGGATCGGCGAGGGGGGCGGAGAAGGCGAAATACCGCGCCGAGCCGACCTCGCACATGACATAGGGTTTGCCGGAAGGCCCTAGGGCCTTCTCCTTTTCGAGGGCGGCGGCGGCGCCGGCGATCCGCGGCTCGACGCTTTCCGCCGCCGAAAGGCGGCGAGCGGGGCCGCTCTGGATCCTGGGCGCGAAAATGCTCGCGTCGGCAGGCGAGGCGACAAGAAGACCATCGCGGTTGACGATGAAACTGATGCCGCTCTCGGTCGAACTGATTTCGCGGAGATAGGAAGCGATCTGGGAGACGAAAAGATCGACCGAGACAACTGCGAGGATTTTCCCGTCCTGCGAGTACACCGGTCGCGCCGCAGAAATCGTGGAATCCTGTCCGGTGAAGAGCGGAAAGATGCCGGTCCACACGAGGCCCTTGCGAGCCACGGCCTGCGTGTACCAGGGCCGCTTCCGCGCGTCGAAGGAAGGAATGCTCGCCAGAATCCCCGTCTTGCGACCTTCGCTGTTTATGGAATATTTGATAAAGCTGCCCGCGGCGAAGTTGGGCGTCTCGATGAGATACTCGGCCCCGCCCGGCCCTTCACGTCCTGCGTCGACGATGCCCCCCTCGGGGCTGCCGATATACACGCTCGACACGGCCGGGTTCGCGCGAAGAAGGGCGAGCAAGTGGTCTTCGATGCCGGAGACATCGCGTGGATCGAGGTCGTCCGACAGATAGGCCTCATAATTCACGCGATCGATCATCGTGGCCGAGGAGAGAAGTCCCGTGAGGCGGGCCGCCACGGCCTTCGACGACTCGACGAAGAGGCGATCGCTCGATTCCGCGACGGCTTCCCTGCTATTGATCCAGGTGAGAAGCCCGACGAGGACGGAGGCGACGACCATCGGCCCGACGACGAGAGCGAGAAGAAGAAAACGTATCGGGTAGGTTCTTCGGGCAGCCTTGCCCTGTGAATGGTTCATCGGTATCTCGGCATCCCTCACCCGAAGGCTCGCCGGCTAGTTGCTCGAGGCGCCGGCCCAAGGTTTCGCTGAGTCATGGATTTTCGCCCTTCGGGCCCTTGAGTTCCTCAAGCGATTGCGCCGCCGAAGCCTCGGATTCGAGGGCCGCCATCCGCCCCTCGAGGGAGCCCTTGCCCTCATCGAGGAGGGTGCCCGTCAGCATTTGGAGTTCGGCCAACAGGCGGTCGGCGTCGACGCTGCATTCCCTGGCCGCCACCGTCGGTAGTCGCTCCCTGATGCTTCGCACCTTCGACTCGGTTTCGGCAAGTTCGGCGGCGAGGGCGGCATGCTTGCCTTCCAATTCGCCGAGCTTAGCGCCTGCCTGGGCCGCGAGCTCGGTCATGCCCTTGCCCTCGGCGAGGGCGACGCGCTTGGCCCATACGCCGATTTCAGCCTCGACGGCATCGAGGGCCTTCTTCGTCATTTTCGCGGCCGTGGCGAAATCGAGGAGGTAGGACTTGGCTCCGGCCAGGTCGAGGCCCGAGAGATCGGTGTCGTCCTTGGTCGCCATCAGAGCTTCCAGGTAAGGCCGCCGCCCACCGATACGCCGCCATAATTCGAATAGAGCCAGCTGATCGTGGACAGCCAGTACTCGAAGCCCGCCTCGGCGTAGATCTTGACGTCGCGGGTCACGAGGAAGGAGGCCGCCAGATCGGCCTGCCCCCCGAAGTGGAAAAACCAGGTATTGCTTGTATCGGTGTTGTAGCCGGTGATGACCTCGGTGAGATAGACATAACTGCCGCCGACGGCCACATAGGGCGTCAGCGAAAGGCGGCCGATCGACATGTTGTACTCGCCGCCGGCGAGCACGTTTATCGGAATCGCGAAGGCGGTAAAAATATTCCTGATGCCGTTGAGGGGAATTTCCACCTCGGCGAAGGGGCGCGAATCGTAGACCCCCCGCGACAGGACGGCGCGCATTCCCAACATGTAATTGGAGCCCGTCGTCCCCCCACCCCCCATGATGCTGCCGTTGGGATTGAGAACCGTGAGCTGGGTCCCCGACAGCACGTGGAAGAAGGGCGTGGCCTCGATTCCGAGCCTCGGAATCTCGCTCAGCTGACTGTCTTTGGTGACGGGCCCCTGGTTGTAGACGATCCGTCCGGTCGAGACCTCGGCGCCGACGTCCTTGATGACCACGAGACCCGTCTCCCTGTCGTCGCGGAAGCCTTCCACCGTGCTTTTCTGCACCACGGCGTACTCATCGCCCTTCTGAATGCCCATGTTCCTGCCGAGCTGGAGCTTGACGGTTCCCCACGACACCTCGAGGACCCGGCTCTGGATCTGGAAGGTCGGGATTTTCCGAATTTCATAGGTCAATTGCATCGAAATTCCGTTGAGGGCGTTGCTGATGGCCTCGCGCTCGCTCGATTTCGACGACCCGCTCGAGACGACATGGGCCTGACCGCTCACCGTCCCGCCCGAGGCCACGTCAAGGAAGGTCACATCGACGGTGATGTTGGATTCCCAGCGAAAGCTTTTCTGGGCGTAGCCGGCATCGAAGCTGCTCACGACGGGCACGGCCACGATGAAGGCGCCGACGAGCCTGTTCCACTCGGCCTGGGTCAGCAGGGCTTCGCCGAACTGGTATTTGTCGGGAACGACCACCGAGCTTTCCTTCGATTTCTTGATGGCATCCTCGAAGGCCCCCAGGTCAGCCGCCGAAAGTCGCTGCTGGTACCCGATGACGTTGAAGCGCCCCAGATCGACGAACACCTTCTGGATGCCGAGATCGACGCGAGAGACGACATCGGCGGGAATGGAAAAGCCCGAAACTCCGAGAGCGAAGATGGCCATGTCCTGCTTCGTCGATACGGTGGGAGCCTGGGAGGCCGTCGCCGTCTGAGCCCCCAGTTCCGCAAGGGCGAGGGTGAGAGCGAGGACCGTCATTATTCCGCGTTTTTTTGGTGTCATGGTGCCTTCTCCATCGAAGCCTACGATTCAGACTAGGCCAATTGTTCCGGCAAGGCCGAAGGCCTGTCAAGGCGCCCGCGGGCCAGGCGCCTGCGGGCCAGGCGGCCCGCGCGGGGCAGGCGACGGGGCGGCGCCCAAGCCGGGCAGGCGGCTCGGTGGCGTCCTCAGAATTCGAGGCTTCCCTTCAGCATGGGCCCATAATGTACGAGATAGACCGAAGGCGAGGCGTCCACATAGCCGGCCTGAACGGTGCCTCGCGGCGTAATGCAGGTGAGGGTCTGGCCGCCGACATTGTAGCCGAGTCCGAAACCCAGCCGGAGGCGCCCAATCGATCCGGTCCATTGAAGGCCCAGGGTCAGATTGTAATCGACAAGCAGGGGAATCTGGGTCGCGCTCCAAAGGGGCAACTGGTTGGCAGCCTCGATCCAAGCCTTTGCCGCGTCGCCGATGGTCGAAATGCCCGCCCCGGCCCTATCCTGGGTCCAGATCCAGGGGCCAAATCCCTGAAATTGGGCGAATAGTCCCTGGTGCGCCATCGCCTCATGAAGGGTGTCGAGCCCGAACAGGAAGGAGTAGATGCCAAAGGCCATATCGGGCTGATAAAAAGACACGACAGGGGCCCACCAGACAGAACCGCGGCTCGCGTTGTAGGTCAGACAATCGAGCTGGACAGGAAGTCGATAGGACATGTAGCCCAGACCGATATAGTCGATACCGCCTGAAGCCGACAGATAGTAGAGGAGATCGACGCTGATGAAGGGGTTGTCGAAGGAGGCCTGGGCCGGCATTCCCCCCTGGGGCGTTCCCAGCCACAGGGCCTGCCCCTTCAGGCTGGAGGTCTCCACCCGCAGCTCGAAGACATCGTAGCCGATATAGCCCATGAGACGATCGAGTCTGCCGATGAAGTTCTTGTCCACATCGACATCGAGACCGACCTTGAGCTTGAGTTTCTTGAAAAAGAGGCCGCCCTCGTAGGCCGTGCTCGCCGTCTGGTCCATCGACACCTTGAGCTGATTGACGCGTGGCGTGGCATAGCCGAAAAACGAATCGGCGAGGGCGTCCTCGTCACCCGAAAGCCAGCTGTTGTAGGGTTCGAAGGAAAGGCTTCCCGAGGTGGAAAGCGAATCGAGAAAGGCCTGGCCGATCGAGGCGGGATTGAGGTCGCCGACCTGGGCAAAAAGGAAGGTTCCCGATGCGAGGAGGGCTGCGGTCAAGATAAGGCGCGAAATTCGCCATGGTCTGAAAAGACACACTGGAATTGCCCCCCCTAGCCAGATTCTAGCACGCGCCTGTCGCCAAACCCAGTCCCGCCACCACGCCGGCACCCACCACCCCGGGTCGCACCCACCACCACGGGTCGCACCCACCACCACGCCGGCACCCACCACCACGCCGGCACCCACCACCACGCCGGCACCCACCACAAGGCCGCCCGCCACGGGGGAGGCCTCTTGAACCTTCCTTTCTTTATCACTATACTCCGCATTAACCGGTGCTTTTCAAACATAAGGCAGTTAACCGTAAGCTTTGCAAACGAAGTGCCGCGGAGCGAAAAGCTGCGGGTATTCTGCACGATTCGACCCAATCGGATCGGCGATTCGATGCGATCGAATCGATGAACCCTAGGGAGAGGTAGAGAGCGACATGGCCTTCGACATCACCAAGATGCGTAACATCGGCATCAGTGCCCACATCGACTCGGGCAAGACCACGCTTTCAGAGCGTATTCTCTTCTATTGCAACAAGATCCATGCGATCCACGAGGTCCGAGGCAAAGACGGAGCCGGCGCGACGATGGATTCGATGGACCTCGAGCGCGAGCGCGGGATCACCATCCAGTCTGCCGCGACCAACGTCGAGTGGAAGGACAAGACGATCAACCTGATCGACACCCCCGGACACGTCGACTTCACCATCGAGGTCGAGCGCTCGCTCCGCGTCCTCGACGGGGCCATCCTCGTCCTCTGCGCGGTGGCCGGCGTCCAGTCCCAGTCGATCACCGTCGACCGCCAGCTCAAGCGCTACCACGTGCCCCGCCTCGCCTTCATCAACAAGTGCGACCGCACCGGCGCCAACCCCTTCAAGGTAAAGGCCCAGCTCGCCGAAAAGCTCGGTCTCAACCCCGTCTTCATGACCCTGCCCATCGGCCTCGAGGACAAGCTCGAGGGCCTCGTCGACCTCCTCGAAATGAAGGCCGTCTACTTCGACGGCGACGCCGGCGAGGAGCTCCGCTACGCCGAGATCCCCGCCCATCTCGTGGCCGACGCCGAAAAGTACCGCGAGGAACTCATCGAGGCCGCCTCGATGTTCGACGACGAGCTCATGGAGGCCGCCCTCGAGGGCAATGCCTCGAACGAGCAGATCATGGCCGCCGTCCGCAAGGGCACGATCAGCGACCAGCTCGTCCCTGTCTTCGTGGGCTCGGCCTACAAAAACAAGGGCGTCCAGGTCCTCCTCGACGGCGTCTCAGCCTACCTTCCCAACCCCACCGAAAAGCAGAACGTCGCCCTCGACCTCGACAAGAGCGAGGAGCGCATCACCCTTACGACCGACGGCGAGAAGCCGACTGTCGCCCTCGCCTTCAAGCTGGACGACGGCCAGTACGGCCAGCTCACCTACGTCCGCATCTACCAAGGCCAGATCAAGAAGGGCGACGAACTCCTCAACACGAGGGCGCGCAAGCGCTTCAAGGTCGGCCGCCTCGTCCGCATGCACGCCTCCACGATGGAAGACATCACCGAAGGCTCTCCCGGCGACATCGTGGCACTCTTCGGCATCGAGTGCGCATCCGGCGACACCTTCTGCGACCCCAAACTCAACTACGCCATGACCTCGATGTTCGTGCCCGAGCCGGTCATCTCCCTCGCCATCGAGCCCAAGGACAAGAAGTCATCGGACCAGATGGCCAAGGCCCTCAACCGCTTCACCAAGGAAGACCCGACCTTCCGCACCTTCGTCGATCCGGAGTCCAACCAGACCATCGTCCAGGGCATGGGCGAGCTCCACCTCGAGGTCTACATCGAGCGAATGAAGCGCGAGTACAAGTGCGAGGTCACGACGGGCATGCCCCAGGTCGCCTACCGCGAGGCCATCACCCAGCGCTCCGAATTCCACTACACGCACAAAAAGCAGACGGGCGGCTCAGGCCAGTACGGCAAGATCGCCGGCTACATCGAGCCCTGCGAAGAGAAAAACTTCGACTTCGTCAACTCGATCAAGGGCGGCTCCATTCCCAACGAGTTCATCCCCAGCTGCGAAAAGGGCTTCAAGGCCTCGATGGAAAAGGGCAGCCTCATCGGCTTCCCCATCGTCAACATTCGCGCCTGCATTAACGACGGAGCCTCGCACCCCGTCGACTCCTCGGACATCGCCTTCCAGCTCGCGGCCATCGGCGGCTTCCGCGAGGCCTACGAAAAGGCCAAGCCCGTCATCCTCGAACCCATCATGAAGGTCGAGGTCGAAGGTCCCACCGAGTTCCAGGGCAACATCTTCGGCTCAATCAACCAGCGCCGCGGTCTCATCACCGCCAGCTCCGAGGACGGGATGTTCTGCAAGGTCGAGGCCGAGGTGCCCCTTTCCGAGATGTTCGGCTATTCCACCGTGATCCGCTCCCTGTCGCAGGGCAAGGCCGAGTTCACGATGGAGTTCCTGAAATACGGCAAGGTGCCCACAAGCGTCTCCGATGACCTCAAAAAGCAGTACCAGGAGAAACGTCGTGCCGAACAAGGCCGGTGATTCGGCGCGGGCCGAACAAGGCCTGTGATCGGCACCAGCCTGGAAGGGCGGCCGCTCCGGCCCGAGATGAGGGCTTGAGCGGTTTCCCGATCAGCCCTCTTTCTTTCTCGGGGGCCCGTTCTATACTTACCCAAGGGCAAAGACGAATTGTCAGCCCAATCCAGCTGACGAAGGCCTGGCCTTCGTCGATGACACGAGCGAGCGAAGCCTGACGAAGTGTTAGCGTAGCCTAACGATGTGTCAGCGCAGCCCAACGAAGTGGTGGCGAGGCCGACGAAGCGTCGGTCAGGCCTACCGAAGTGCAAGCGCAGGGCCCGCGAGCCGTGGCCAAGGAGTTCCCATGCAGAAAGCGGAGCTTATCGCCAAGAGTCCGATGCGCGTCCTCGAGAAGTCCATCGAGGGCGGACTGTCCAGCGGCAACATCGGCGTCATAGCGAGCAGAAAAGGCGTCGGCAAGACCTCGGTCCTCGTCCAGATGGCCATCGACAAGCTGCTCCAGGGCAAAAAGGTCATTCACGTATCCTTCAGCCCCAACACGACGCATGTCTTCGATTGGTATGAGAATATCTTCGGCGAGGTCGCCAAGAAGCGCGGCCTGGAGCACGTCGACGAGGTCAAAGACGAACTCATCCACAACCGCGTCGTGATGAACTTTTCCCAGACCGCGATCAAGACCGAGCAGGTCCTGGGCTCCCTCCGCCACATGCTTGTCGAGGGCGGCTTCAAGGCCGAGACCCTCATTATCGACGGGTTCAGCTTTGTCAAATCGAGCCCCGCCGAGCTCGAGAAGTTCCGCGCCTTCGCCCAGGAGATGGGCGTCGAGATTTGGTATTCGGCGACCCTCCCCGTCGAGGAACCACTCGTCGGCAAGGACAACATCCCCCCGATGCTCAAGGATTACCTGATCTCCGTGGCGGTCCTGATCGTCCTCGAACCCAAGGCCGAATACATTCACTTCAACGTGGTCAAACACCACGACAAGCTCAACCCCGAAGACATCAAGATCAAGCTGGATCCGAAGACACTTTTGATAGCCGACGTCTGAAAGAAGTCTCGCGGTTCGGGCCGGGCGGTTGCCGACCGCAGGTTCGACCTCTGGGCTGGCCGGCAGCAGGGCGGAATGGAAGCACTCCATTCCGCCCTTCCGTTTTTTTGCTTAGTGGACGATGGTGATGCGCTGCTCGGTCGGCATCAGCACCTTGTCCTTGGCCCAATCGAGAAGAACCTCGGCGTCGATAAAGCCTGTATCGACGGCATCCTTTCCCGATTTGAGGGTCGTGTACTTGTCGCCGCCGGCCGCGATGAAGTTGTTGACGCAGACGGCGTAGGTCGCCGCCGGATCGATGGCCGCATAGGAGCCGTCGGCCTGCAGCACCTTCGCGTCGCCGATGCGCTCACCCTTGGCCTTGTCCGGATTCACGCTGAAGGTGATACCCGAGACATAGGTGAGAGGGTTTTGCGGGAAATGCGGCCCATAGTTGGTCAGCGCGAAATCGACGGCATCCTCCAGGGTTGAGACGACCTGCGCCCCGGTCAGCTTCATCGTCACAAGGGTGTCGCCGAAGGGAATGATCTCGTAGACCTGGGCGACAGTCAGCGGGCCCTGAATGAGGTCGGTGCGCACGCCGCCTGCGTTGGTAATGGCAATCTGGGTGTCGGTTTTGAGACGCATCGTGTCGGCGATGATGGGGCCGGGGCCGCTGTTGAGACCGCGCTTCATGTCGGCTCCGACCTGGGTCGCGACCTCGGTTTGAAGTTCCTTGACGCCTGCCGAATAGCCGGCTACCAATTCCTTGGCTGCCTGATCGCCGCCGGAGAGTGCGATCTCGGGGCGCGCCGCGAGGGCCATCGTCAGCCTGTCATAGTCTTTGGCATAGAAGGCCGCAAGATCGCCCGAGACCGGCACGAAATCCTTGCCGTTGAACTCGGCGATGTTAAGGCCCGATCCGGTGTCGGTAAACTGGACCCGCTTCGGCTCGCCCGCGGGATTCGGCAGATCATAGACGCGGAACCAGTCGTTGCCGACGACGGCGACAGGGTGGGAGGTCCAGGAATCGATCTTCCCGTCGCTGGAGAAGTCAACCGTGATGTCTCCAATCACCTTGCCCCACTCCCAGGACTGGACGACGAGGACCTTGGCGCCCGAGGGATCGGTGGCGAGGGTCGGATAGGGACCGAAGCTGCCCAGGCCGTCGGCCTTCCAGTCACCGAGAAGCGTGTGGCTGTGGCCGCCGATGACCACGCTGAGACCGCTCACCTTGGACACGAGGTCGAGATCCTCTGCATAGCCAAGGTGTGAAACGAGGATGATCTTGTTGACGCCCTTGGCGTGGAGGGCGTCAACTGCCTTCTGGACGGGCGCGACGGGGTCGACAAAACTGATTGTGGGGCCGGGATTCGAAATATACGGCGTCTCGGGGGTCGTCGCGCCGATCAGGCCGATCTCCTGACCCTCAACCTCCTTGATGATGTAGGGGAAGGGAGCGATGGGAGCTATCGTCGGCTCGGCCGAAAAATCCACATTGGCCGTGACGATGGGGAAATTGACCTTGGAAAGGAAATTGTCCCGCAAAACGGGCACGCCCTTGTCGAATTCGTGATTGCCCAAGGTCGCCACATCCAGACCGACGAGGTTCCAGAAGGCGACATCGGCCACACCGAGATATTTGGTGAAATAGAGGGTGCCCTGGAAAAAGTCGCCCGCATGGACGACGAGACTGTCCTCGGCCTCGGAGCGCAGCCTTCCGATGACATCGGCGACGGCGGGGAAGCCGCCCATGTGGACGTAGACCGGCTTCGCGCCCAGGCCTTCGCCCAGATTGAGGGTGAGCTTCACCGTCGCCGGATCGAAGTGCGAATGCGTGTCATTGACATGAATCAGGGTAAGGCTGAAATCCCGGGCGTCCTGGGCGCCGAGGCTGAAGGCCCCGAGCATCACCACCAGGAACATCAGCGAGAGTGCGCCGAATCTTCGCATACATCCTCCTCCTATCATTTCAAGAAACGAAGCTGCGCCGGAGCGCCGCGGCACGACGGCCGCATCGAAGGAGTGTGGGACGAGGCTGGCGGGACGTCAAGCGCGAACAGGGTTTGCGCCCCGCCATTTGGCCGCGCCGTCACGACTGGCCCAGCGCCCTCACGACAGGCCCAGCGCCTCCACGAGTCCCTCTTCGTCGACGAACCTGATGGCGCGGAGCCCCGCGGCCCGCGCGCCTTCGACATTCTCCTCAAGATCGTCGATGAAGAGACAGGGCCCCTTCGGCCGGCCCAGTTTTGACAGGCAGAGATCGAAAATCGCTCGCTCGGGCTTGAGGAGGCGGTGGTCGCAGGAATAGACCACGACGTCGAAAAGATCCAACCAATTGAAATGGGCATCGAGATGGTCGGCACACTCTCGATTGATATTGGAAAGGAGGGCGACGTGGGCGACTTCGGTCTTGAGACGCCCGATCAGGTCGATCATGGCCGGACGAATGTCGAACCAGCCCTCGATGTCGACTCGGGTGAGGCGCGGAAGAAGCTGCCTCCACGTCGAGGACGCCGCTTCGGCCAAAGGCGAGCCCGAGGCCGCCGCCACCCTGCGCCAATACTCGTCCGAGCCGATGATGCCGCGGTCATAGTCGCGCCGGGGCTCCGAATAGGCCCGGCGAAAAGATTCCCGGTCGAGGGGCGAAGCGAGGAGAGAGGCGAGTTCGTCCAACTTGTCGGGATTCTGCGGGTGGGTGATGACCCCGCCCAGGTCGAAGATGACCGCGTCGAATTCGAGCATGGGCCATGATACGCGCCACATCGGCGAGCGGCAACTCCGCGCGGCGGAAGTCCCCCCGCGCGGCGGCCGCCTCTATTTCACAAGGAGATCGATCCTGGTGAGGATCACATTTCCCCGCACCGCCGGCGCGTTGAGAAGGTGCCAGGCCACGTACTGCTCGGCGTAGGGCTCGGAGGAGGCGGTTCCGTCCACCGGAACGATGACCTTGAAACCGCGCAGACAGGCGCCGATGCTCGTGCCGAGGACGGCGCCCTCGGTGACGGGCCCGATTGGCCGGCCAGACTGTAGGCGACGAGGATTCCCGAACTGCGGGCGAAATCGAGAAGCCGCGCGACCCGCGGCACCGTGGCGGCGGCGCGCGGACGTCCCTGGACGATCCGGTCCTGGAAGTCCAGAAGGAGGAGGGCCGTCGTCGACGGATCGAAGCCGGGCGCCATGAGGGTCGGAGCGGGAGGCGCCCGCACCGCGGACCATTCATCGACGATGGTGGGGCCCTCGGCCCAGAGAGCGCAGAACAGGGTCGAGATTATCAGCACTATGACCGCCTTTTTCATCGCCCCCCTCCTTCGGATTAGAAGGCCTCGAACTCCGAATCCAGCACGCGCTCCTTGCCGTCCTCGCGGGGCGCCTTGACCACGGGAGCCATGGCCGTCGCGCGGCCTCCGGACGAGAGGGCCACGGCCGTTCCACCTTCGCCATGGCGCTTGCCGCCGTTCCGCAGCGATTGGGCGTGCGCGATCTTGATGCCGTGATGTTGCGAGGAGGAAGGAGCGATCTTCCGGACCCCCGCCGCGACGTTCCTTGTGCTGGCGAAGAACAGCATCGCCTCGCGGAGCTGATCCGACTGACTCGAAAGCTCCTCCGCCATGCTCGCCATCTCCTCGCTTGCCGACGCGTTCTGCTGAATCACCGTGTCGAGCTGCGAGATGGCCGTCTCGATCTGCTCGGTGCCGGCGCTCTGCTCCCGCGAGGCGGCGGCGATTTCCTGCACGAGGTCGGCCGTATGCTTGATGTCCGGAATGATGCGCTGGATAAGCTCGCCAGCCTTCGTGGTGGCGTCGACGGTCGAACGTGAAAGCTCGGTGATCTCGCCGGCGGCGCGCTGCGAGCGCTCGGCGAGCTTGCGCACCTCCGAGGCGACGACGGCGAAACCCCGGCCCGCGTCGCCGGCCCTCGCCGCCTCGATCGCCGCATTGAGGGCGAGAAGATTCGTCTGGCGCGCAATCTCGTCGATGATGCCGATCTTGCCCGCGATGGCCGTCATGGCCGCCACCGATTCGGAAACGGCCTTTCCGCCCACATCGGCGTCGATGGCCGCCTTCCGCGAGATCTGCTCCGTCGTGATCGAATTGTCGGTATTCTGCTTGATCGTCGCCGTGATTTCCTCGATCGAGGCCGAAACCTCCTCGGCGCTGCTGGCCTGCTCCGAGGCCCCCTGGCTCATCTGCTGGGCCGTCGCGCTGATTTCCTGATTGCCCGTGCTCACCTGATCGACGGTGAGGCGGATGACATCGACGACGCGGGAAATAGAACGCATTATGAAGACCATAACAATGAGCACCATGGCGAGGGCCAGGATCGACGCGATGACGAGAATGATGAGGGTGCTGGCGAGCAAGGAGCCGTTCTCCTTCCCGTCCTTGGCCGCCTGTGCCCGCTCCGTGTCGGCGAGAGCCTGGCAATCCTTCGAGATCGAGTCGTAAACCGCCGCGAGCTCCCCCTTGAGGATTTCGGTGGCCGCCAGGGTTCCTGCCTCGGCGGCAGGACCTTGGGCCGGGGCCCCCGGCTGGGCGGCCGTCGTCCGAGGGAGGGTGCCCGCTCCCTGCCTCGACTCCCCCGTCGCGACAAGCGGCTGCCCATTTTTCATGAGGAGGGCCACTACCTTGTCATTTCCTGCCTTGTACTCCGACCAGGCCTTCTTGAGCGAATCATAAGAAACGCGTGCATCCGAAGTAGTGGCGAAGTTCGCGTAATCGAGAATAAGTTTGTCGA